>JAWWBN010000016.1:0-30666 GCA_033720955.1 Thermoanaerobaculia bacterium
CCAGGAGCACGATCCCGGCCTCGAACTCGTCGTGGAGGTGGTACTCGCGGCGGGCGCGGCGGTTCGAAGCCAGGAGCTTCGTCGGGCCCGATGCCGTCATCGTCCCAGCTTACAGGCTGCGCGTGGGGCCGAGACGCCCCAGGATGCTAGAGTTTTCGCCAATGAGCTCACTTCTGCCGGCCCTCACCCTCCTGGGCCTGCTCTTCGCCGGCGAGCCCGACGGGAAGGCCCGGCTCGAGGACCTCCGGGTCACCGTCCAGGGCTCGCGGCTGGACGTCTCCTTCCACCTCGTCAACGCCTTCGACTCCGACCTGGTGGAGCGCATCGAGACCGGCCTGCCGAGCGGCTTCCGGTTCCACTTCACCCTGCTCAAGGACTACAAGCTGTGGTGGGACCGGGAGATGGACGACACCACCATCCAGGTCTTCGCCTCCTACGACGCCGTGAGCCGCGAGTACCTGGTCAACTACCGCCAGGACGGGCGGCTCATCCAGAGCCGGGTGGTGGGGAACCTGGCCGAGCTGGAGGCCGCCATGACCCGGTTCGAGGGCCTCCACGTGTTCAACGTGGAGCGCCGTCCCCGGCGCCGGATGCTGATCCGGGCCAAGGCCCGGCTGGGGCGCAAGAACCTGCTGGGGATCATCCCCACCAGCATCGAGACGGGATCGCTCGAGTCGGCCAAGTTCCGGCTCGAGCCGGAGAACGGCTGATGGACCTGCGCGAGCGGCTTCTCAGCCGCCGCAAGGACTCGCGCTGGATCTTCGGCGGTCTGGCCGGGCTGCTGCTGGTGCTGTCGGCGATCTACTACCTGATCGGCCGCGGCCGGCAGCTCCCCGCGGACCTGGTGACCAACCGCCTGCTGCTGCTGGCGATCTGGTACGTCAACCTGGTCCTGATCATCGTCATCGCCTTCGTCCTGCTGCGCAACCTCTTCAAGCTGCTGGTCGAGCGCCACTACAAGATCCTCGGCTCCAAGCTGCGCACCAAGCTGGTGATGACCTTCATCGGGCTCTCCCTGCTGCCGGTGCTCCTGCTCTTCTTCTACGGCAGCCGGCTTCTGGAGGGGTGGATCGACCGCTGGTTCGACGAGCCCGCCATCGAGCGGGTCGCCGCCAACGGCCATGCCGTGACGCAGGAGCTCAACCGCCGGATCGAAGCCGACAACCTGCGCGAGGCGCGCAAGGTCCTCGAGGAGATCCGCGAGCTCGACCTGACCGACCCCCAGAAGCGGCCGCGGCTCGCCCGCCGGCTGCAGCGGCTGCTCAACGAGCTGGAGCTCGACTACCTGGCGGTCTACAACGGCCTCGAGTTCGTCCACGCGGTGCTGCGTCCCCAGTCGGGGCTGCGGGAGCCGCCGCGGCCCCTCGACCGGCACCTGCGGGCGGCCCTGATCGAGGGCCAGACAGCCTGGTCGCAGACCCCTGCCGAGGGCGGCGGCCGGCTCTTCCTGACCGGGGTCTCCGACCGGCCGCCGCCGGGCCAGCCCGGCCCCATCGTGATCGCCGGCGCCACCCAGCCCGCCGACCTGGCGCGGGCCAGCGAGCAGCTCGTGGCCGCCTACCAGGGCTACCGCCAGCTCGAGGTCCAGAAGGACGACATCGAGACCACCTACCGGCTGACCTTCCTGATGGTCACCCTGCTGATCCTGCTGATGACCTCCTGGGTCGGCAACTACCTGGCGCGGCGGGTGACGGTGCCGATCGAGGCCCTGGCGGCGGCCACCCGCAGGCTCTCCGAGGGCGACCTCTCCTACCGGGTGGACGTCCCCGCCGACGACGAGCTCTCGGTGCTGGTGGCCTCCTTCAACCAGATGACCGCCGACCTCAAGCGCAACGAGGAGGCCCTCGTGGCCGCCAACCGCCGTCTGGCGGAGGAGCGCTCCCTGATCGCGGCGGTCCTGGAGAACGTCGCCGCCGGGGTGATCTCGGTGGACGAGGAGGGCCGCATCCTGACCTGCAACCGGGCGGCGCTCAAGATGCTGGGCCAGCGAGAGGCGCGGGTCGCCGGTCGCGCCGCCGGCGAGGTGTGGCGGGACCCCGAGCGGCGCAAGCTGATGGCCCTCCTCGAGGAGGACCCGGGACCCAGCGGCCGGCTGACCCGCAGCCTGCGCCTGCTGATCGGGCTGGAGTGGAAGAACTTCGAGGCCAAGGTGCGCACCATGCGGGACGACGAGGGCCGGCTGAGCGGCCGGGTGATGGTCATCGAGGACCTGACCGAGCTGATCAAGGCCCAGCGGATGGCGGCCTGGAACGAGGCCGCGCGGCGGATCGCCCACGAGATCAAGAACCCGCTGACCCCCATCCGGCTCTCGGCCGAGCGGCTGCTGATGAAGTACCGCCAGAGGGACCCGGAGCTGGGGCGGGCGCTGGAAGAGGGGGTGGCGCTCATCGGCCGCGAGGTCGAGGCGATGAAGTCGATGGTGGACGACTTCTCGCGCTTCGCCCGCATGCGGCCGCCACAGCCGTCGCAGACCGACGTCTCGCAGCTCATCGCCGAGACGGTCAAGCTCTACCAGGGCCTGAAGAGCGGCGTCGAGGTGCGCTCGGTGATCGCTCCCGACGCCCGCACCGCCCTGGTGGACCGCGAGCAGATCAAGCGGGTGCTGATCAACCTGCTGGACAACGCCCTGGAAGCCACCCCCGCGCCCGGCGAGGTGTCGATCTCGGCATCCTCGGCCAACGGCAACCTGCGGATCGAGGTGGCCGACACCGGCGACGGCATCCCCGCCGACGCGCGCGAGAAGCTCTTTCTGCCCTACTTCTCCACCAAGGGGCGCGGATCGGGGCTGGGCCTGTCGATCGTGGACCGCATCGTCAGCGAGCACCACGGCACCGTGCGCGTGGAGCCCAACGAGCCCCGGGGCACCGTCTTCCGCATCGAGCTGCCCAGGGGATAGCCCGCCCCGGGCCGCCGATCGCGTCGCCGTCTATCTCCTGAGGAGCAGCCGCTCGTCGCCGGCCCGGCGGGTGACGCCGGTCGAGTCGAGGTGCTCGAGCAGCGGGATGGCCCACTTGCGGGTCAGCCCGAAGCGCTCCTTGAACTGGGGGACGGTGAACCGCTCCCAGCCCGTGGCCCCCAGCTCGCGAGCCACCTCCTCGACCGTCTCGGCGGCGATCAGCAGCCCCCCCGGCAGACGCGCCAGCCGCCCGCGCTCGACCAGGTAGCGGATGACCCCCTCCACGATCTGCGGCTTGGCTCCCAGCTCGCGGGCCACCTCGGCCGGGGAGGGAGGGTCGAGGGCCCCCCGGCGGTAGCGCTCGGTCACCGTCCGGGCCAGCTCCGACTCCTCGCCGGTCAGCCGGGGTCCGCGGTCGGGCAGGTCGAGCTTGTCGCCCTCGACCACGATCCGCTTCTCGGCAGCCAGCCACTCCAGGTAGATCGGCGCCAGCCGCGACGCCCGGCCGGGGAGGATCCGCTCGACCGCCTCCGCCTTGGGCATGCCCCCCGCCAGCCGGTCGGCGCGGAAGTACTCCTCGAGCACCTTCGGGGCGCGCTCGGCCACCCGGCGCACCGCCTGCGGCGCCAGCCACAGCCGGCCGTGCCCGCGGCCCGCCGGCACCCCGAGAGCCCGGCCCTCGGCGGCCAGAGTCTTCATCCAGCTCTCGGCCGCCGCCTCGGTGAGGCCGAGCCGGCGGGCGAGGTCGGCGTGGTCCAGCCCCCCCTCTCCCGCCTCCTCCACCCACCAACGCAGCGCCTCGGCGTCGTCGCCGGCCAGGCCCTCGAGCGCCCGCGCCAGGGCGCCGCCCCGGTGACGCGGCCAGCGCGGATCGAGAACCCGGCCGCCGCCGAGGGTCGCCGCGGGGGAGGGGCGGCGGGCCACCCACCGGTCGCCGCGGGCGGCGGCCACCGGCGCCGCCAGCCGCACCTCGGCGATCCCCTCGTCGCCCGGCTCGACGGGGCCGGTGAGGGGGCGCAGTCGTCCGTGGACCTCGCTGGAGAGCAGGTGGAAGCGGATGGGCACGTGCCCGGCGATCGGCTTCGGAGCGCCGGGGAGGAGACGGAAGCGCACCAGCAGGCAGGTGGTGTCGCGGTAGCCGCCGGGCGCCACGAGCTGGTGGCCGCGGGCCAGCTCCTCGAGGGAGACCCCGGTCAACTGGAGAGCCGTGCGCTCGCCGGCCCACGCCACCGGTCGGGACTCCCCGTGCACCTGCACCCCCCGCACCCGGGCCGCCGCCCCCACGGGAGAGACGTGCAGGGTGTCGCCCTCCCCGATCGGGCCGGCGGCCAGCGTGCCGGTGACCACCACCCCCAGCCCGCGCAGATGAAAGGCGCGGTCGAGCGGCAGCCGGGGCGGCTGGTCGCCGTCGGGCGCCGCGGCGTGACGCCGGGCGAGCTCCACCAGCTCGCGCCGCAGCTCCGGGAGGCCCTGCCCGGTGACGCTCGACACCGCCACCACCGGGCTACCGGCCAGCGGGGTGCCCTCCAGCAGCTCCCCCACCTCGAGCCGGGCCAGCTCCACCAGGTCGGGCGCCACCAGGTCGGCCTTGGTGACGGCCACCAGCGAGGCCGGCACCTCCAGCAGGGAGCAGACGTCCAGGTGCTCGCGGGTCTGCGGCTTGACCCCCTCGTCGGCCGCCACCACCAGCAGCACCACGCCGATCCCGCCCAGCCCGGCCAGGGCGTTGGGCACGAAGCGCTCGTGCCCCGGCACGTCCACGAAACCGATCTGCAGATCGCCCTCGGAGAGATGGGCGAAGCCCAGGTCGATGGTGATCCCGCGCTCCTTCTCCTCCGCCCAGCGGTCGCAGTCGATGCCGGTGAGGGCCCGGATCAGGCTGGTCTTGCCGTGGTCGATGTGCCCGGCCGTGCCGACGATGGCGCGCTCTGGCATCGCGGCGGCGGCCGGGTCCGGCCCGTCAGCCCGTCAGGACGTCGCGGGCGATGCGGTTGATCGTGCCGCCGTCGGCCTGGCCGGCGAACCGCGCCAGCATGGCCTTCATCACCGGACCGATGGCGCCCGGTCCGGAGAGCCCCTCCGCGGCGACGTACTCCCGGACGGCGGCGCGGATCTGGTCCTCGTCCGCCTGCGGCGGCAGGTACTCCTCGAGGATCGCCGCCTCGCGCGCCTCTTTCGCCGCGAGCTCCTCGCGCCCCCCCTTCCGGTACTGTTCCGCCGACTCGTAGCGCTGTTTGATGGCCCTGCGAACCAGGGCCAGGAAGCCGGCCTCGTCGACCGGCTCGCCCCGACGGATCCGCTCGTTGTTGACGGCGCTCAGAAGGAGACGCAGCGTGGCCGTGCGCTCCCTCTCGCCGGCAATCAGGGATGCCTTGAGGTCGGCTTGGAGGGTCTCGGCGGGAGTCGGCACCGGTTCGATTATAGGCCGCGATGGAGGGCACGCCTGCTACTGTCGCCTCCGGAACCGGCCCGGTGACCGACCTCTCCCTGATCCTGCTCCACTGGAACCGACCCGGTCTGATCCGCGGGTGTCTCGAGCGCTTGCGCGGCTGGGATCGGGCCGGGATCGACGTGTGGGTCGTGGACAACGGGTCGCGTACGAGCCCGGACTCCCTCCGCGCCGCCCTCCCCGCGGCGCGCTGGCTCCCCAGTGAGCGCAACCTCGGCTTCGGCGGGGGAAACAACCTCGCTTTGCGCCGAGCGGCCGGGCGCTACCTCCTTCTCATGAACCCAGACGCCGTGATGGAGGAGGGGGACGCTCGTCGACTCCTCTCGGTGCTCGACCGTCGCCCCGACCTCTTCGCGGTGGGGCCCCTCATCGTACAGAGGTGGTCGAATCGCGAAAGGGTGACCGCCGGCGGCCGCGACATCGGGCGGTACCCGCGGACCCATCAGCGGTTGGACGAGCTGCCGCCGGGGACCCGAGATTCTCGCGAGCCGATCCCGGTCCGGTACGTGCCCGGGACCGCGGTCCTCCTGCGCCGGAGGGAGGCCATCCGTCTCGGCGGCTTCGACGAGGCCTATTTCTTCGCGGGGGAGATGGCCGATCTGTGCGAGCGAGCTCGGGCAGCGGGGCTGAGCTCTGCTGTGCTCCCGAGCGCCCGCGCCGAGCACGACATGGAGGAGGCCGGAACGGGGCGGACCGATCTCTATCCCTACTACATCCTCCGCAATCGGTTTCTCTTTGTGCGCCGCCACCGACGTCTCGGACGGTTCCCGCTGCTGGCGTTCTGGTCGGCCTACGGGCTGGCGAAGATGAGTCAGGCGGTGGCGCGAGGCGACCACGATCGAGGACGGGCCCTCGGCCTGGCCGTCCTCGACGGGCTCCGAGGTCGGTACGGCGGAGCCAACCGCCGGGTCCTGCGATCCAACGGCCAGCCGCCAGGGTCCGGCGCCGGCGGAGCGAGGTCGTGAGGATCGCCTACCACTTCACCGTGCCCCGTCCGCCCAGGCCGGAGCTGGACGGAGCGGTCCAGGAGGCCCTCTGGCTGAGCCGGAGATTCGGCGGCTCGATCCACTACCACTACCCGGGCCGCCGCCACCTGCGCCTCCTGCCCCGGGCGCTCTGCGGGGTCCGCAACATCCGCGAGACGGGCCGGCTCGATCTCGCAGCGGATCTCCACCACCTCTTCGTCGCCCGGCCGGTCTGGCTCCCCATTCTCTGGCGCTGGCGGAGGCCGCTGGTCGTGACCGTCCTGGCACCCCCCCACGAGCCGCCCGGGCCTCGATCCCTCCGCTGGCCACCGGGGCTCCGGCGGATCGTGGTCCCGACGGCAGCCGCCGAAGAGCGGCTGCGAAGCCTCGGCGTCGAGGGGGCGCGTTGGGTGCCACCCGCCGTCGATCCCGACCGAGTCGGCCGACGGACGGCGCCGCCTCCGGCGGCTCCCCTGCGCCTCCTGGCCGGCTCCGCGCCATGGAATCACCGCCAGATGCTCACCAAGGGCTACGCGAGTCTCCTCGGGATCCTCGCCACCGACCCCAGATGGGCCCTGACGATTCTCTGGCGCGGTACGTCGAGCGCCGGCTTTCGCGCCGCAGTCGAGCGCCTCGGGCTGAACGAGAGAGTCGAGATCCTGGAAAAGACGGTCGACGTGCGCGAGGTCGTTGCCCGCTGTCACGCCGCGGTCGTCCTCGAGGCCAAACCGGGACTGGTGAAGGGCTTTCCGCAGTCACTGCTGGAGGCGCTCGCGGCCGGCCGACCGGTGATCGCCAGCTCGAGTCTCGCCATCGCCGGCCTCTGCCGAGAGCGGGGGTGCGGCGTCGTGGTCCAGGAAGTCGCGCGGCGGAGTCTTCGGGAGGGCTTGCAAAGGCTGCACGACCGCTACGACGAGCTCCGCCGCGCCGCACTGAGAATCGATCCCGGCGAGCTGTCGCTGGAACGCTTTCTCACCGACTACGGCGACGTCTACTCCGAACTCCTGGAGCACCGGTGAGCGGACAGCCGCGATCCGACCCGGTCGCGCGACCCGAGATCGAGGCCTTGCGGCCCTGGTACCACGACTTCAGCCGGTTGGGTCTCTCGACCGCCTTCGGACGCCGCCGGGCCGGTCCGCGCGAGGTGACGCGGCGTCTTCTCGGGTGGCTGGCCGCACTGCCTGCCCGTCGCCGGCTGGGGCTGGCACCTGCCCGGCTGGATCTCGGTCTGCCCGCCCACACGGCCAACCAGCGAGCCAAGGAGGCGGTCCTCCTGCCGATGCTGGCGGACGGCCTGTCGAGGGTCGGCGAGCCGAAGAGGGCGCTGGAGCTCTTCTGCGCCGACGGCTACTACGCCGCCTGGATCGCCCGGTCCGCGCCTCGCGCCCGAGTGGTCGGCGTCGACCGCGCGAAGGAGCAGGCGGCCCGTGCCGCCGCCGCCCGTCGGGCGCTGCAGCTCCGCAAGACTTCGTTCGTGGTCGCCGACGTGAACGCCTTCGTGGAGAGCGCTCCGGTTCGCTTCGACCTCGTCTTCTGCGCCGGCGGCCTCTATCACCTGGACGATCCGCACCGCCTCCTCGCGGCGCTTCGCCGGATCTGCCACGGCAGCCTGATCCTCCAGAGCGCCGTCACCCTGGCCACCGACGATCCCCGCTACTTCGTTCGACCGGCGCCCGGCTGGCGCCACGGGTGCCGCTTCACCCACGCTTGCCTGGCGAGCTGGCTCGAGGCCCTGGGGTGGGAGATCCTGGACCATCGTCTCGGCGAGCTGCCGGCCAATCGGCGGCTGTCCGATCGCGGATCGAGCTACTACCTGGCTCGAGTCGGGCGCCGGAAGAGCGGCGGTAGCCGGCAGCCCCCCGGACAAGGGGGAGGGTCGTGAGCGGCGAACGGCGGGTCGCCGTCTGCATCGTCACTCACGGGTCGGCGGCCGACCTCCCCGCCTGCTTGGCCGCGGTCGGGCGCCAGCGGCTCCCTCCGGCCGAGCTCGTCGTGGTCGACTGCGCGAGCCGCGACGGCAGTCTCGAGGTGGCCCGACGGCACGCCCCGGCGAGCGTGGAGCTCAAGTGCGAGGCGGCCACGACCAACCTCGGCTTCACCGGGGGTATGAACCGGGCGCTCGCCCTGAGCCACGCGCCGATGGTGCTGATGCTCAACGCCGACGCCGTGCTTGACGAAGGCTTTCTGGAGCGGGCCGTGCATCGCATGCTGAGCCACCGCGAGCTCCGGGTTGGGGCCGTGGCCGGCCGGCTCTCACGGCCGGCGTCCGGGGGACGACCGCGGCTCGACGCCTGCGGCATGAGGCTGATCCCGACCTGGAGGCATCTCGACCGGGGGGCGGGCCAGGTGGATCGGGGCCAGTACGCGACCGCCGAACGGGTGTTCGGGGCCACGGGCGCCGCTTCGCTCTTCCGGCGGGAGGCGCTGGAGGATGCCGCCGTCGATGGCGACATCCTGCTTCCGGAGCTGCATACCTTCCGCGAGGACGCGGAGCTGTGCCTGCGCCTCCGAGAGCGGGGCTGGGAGGTTCTCTACGAGCCCTCGGCCCGCGCCGTTCACCGACGCGTCAACCTGCCGGGCCGGCGGCGACAGATGAGCGTCCAGATCAACCGCCAGGGCGTGGCGAACCGTTTCCTCCTGCGGGCCTACCACCAGGGGCCGGCGAACCTGCTTCTCACTCTGCTCCCCACTCTCTGGCGCGACGCCCTCGTCGTGGGCTACGTCCTCCTGGGGGAGAGGACGTCGCTCGGCGCCTTCGGCTGGCTGTGGCGCCATCGACGCCGGATCCTCGATCGACGCCGGAAGATCCAGGCCCGACGTACCGTCGCTCGGTGGAATCTGGATCGGTGGTTCTTCCGCAGCCGGGACGCCCTGTGAGCCGCGGACCCTGACGGCTGCCGCGAAGCGCCTTCTCTCTATACTTCGCAGCGGCGATACCGAGAATCCGCATGCCGCTGCGACTCAGAAGCTCACTCGGCACCGCGACGCCCTTCGGGCGCCGGGCCATCGTGCTCGCCGGGCTGCTGACGGTCGTCGCCTCCGCTTGCGGCCCCGGCGACGCGCCCTCCCGGACGGCGCCCGATCCTCCCTTCGTCGACGGGGGGGCCGGGGAAGAGCGCCGCGGCGTGATCCTGGTTCTCATCGACACCCTGCGGGCGGACCATCTCGGTCTCTACGGCTCGCGGGCGGGGCTCACCCCGAACCTGGACGCCCTCGGCGAGAGCTCGTACGTCTTCGACCGCGCCGTCGCGCCCTCTTCCTGGACCCGCCCCTCCGTCGCCTCGCTCCTGACCTCCCGCTACCCCACCGCGGTCGGCGTTCTCGACAAAGACGATCTGCTGCGAGAGTCGGAGCTGCTGCTGCCGGAGGTGCTCCGGCAGTACGGCGGTTTCCGAACCTTCGCCGTCTCGACCAACGGGAACACCAGCGAGGCGTACGGCTTCGGCCAGGGCTATGACCATTTCGTCTCGCCTCATCTGCTGCGCTCCTATCCGGGCGGCTTCCCCATCTACGTTGGCGAGGGAGTCACGGCAAAGGCGATCGAGCTCCTCGACCAGCTCGGCCCCTCGGACTCCTTCTTCCTCTTCGTCCACTACCTCGATCCGCACGATCCCTATCTGCCCCACCCCGGCCTGCTGGACCAGCCCGAGCCACCTGGACGCTTCGACGGCTCCCGCCCGAGCCTCGAGGAGATGGCCCGCCAGCGAGGGCGGGCCACCGAGACCGACCGCGAGCGCATCCGCCATCTCTACGCCGGAGAGGTCAAGTACTGCGATCTCTGGGTCGGCGCCCTGCTCGACGCGCTGAGCGCTCGCGGGCTCGACGAGGACACCCTGCTGATCGTCACCTCGGACCACGGGGAGGGACTGTGGGATCACCGCCGGCGGGACCACGGCAACGACCTGTACGAGGAGACCGTCTGGGTGCCGCTGATCATCCGGCTGCCCGGAATGCGGTCTGGTGACGGGAGGCGGATCTCGCAGCCGGTGAGCCTGGTGGACGTGGCACCTACCGTGCTCGCCACGGTCGGTCTCGAGGCCCCGGTCACCTTTCAAGGGGCCGATCTCGGCCCGCTGCTCGACGGCCTCACCCGTCCGCCGGCCTACGACTTCATCTACACCGAGATGAACCACCGCGGCCGGAGCTTCGAGTCGATTCGCCGGGGGGAGATGAAGCTGATCCGCGACCGGCGACCGAGGGCCGAGCGTCCCGCGACCTGGGAGATCTTCGACCTGGCCAGCGATGCGCGCGAGCGGGCCGACCTGAGAGAGAAGCGCCCACGGGAGGCCGCTCCACTGCAGGACGCGCTCCGCAGGTGGAGCCGGGCCTTGACGCTCTCCGCTCCGGGGCGCCGCCAGGTGGGGCTCGCCCAGCTCGACCGCCAGACCCTCGACTCGCTGCGGGCGCTGGGCTATGTCGGGGCCGACGCAACCGGCGCCGCGAACCGGAAGACCCGCGACGTGGAGGCTGCGCGCCCCGCCGGGTCGCCTGCCGAAGACCGGGCCGCGGAGAGCTACCTGTCGCGGATCGACTTCCCGCCGCAGGCTCCTTCCCGGGTCGACGGCCGGCAGCCGGTTCCCGCTGGCGTCCACCCTACGTCGACCGTCGTGCTTCGGCGGAAGCTCGACCACGAGCGGTGGTTTCTGCGTGGATCGGTGGCGTCTCCGTACGGTCGGGGCCCGTGGAAGGTGATCGTGCTCGTCGACGGAGACGCGCGGCTGAGCGCCTCGATCTCCACTCCTGGGGAGTATCTGCTCGATGGTCCGCTTCCGCCTTTCACTGCTGCGGGTCTCGTTAGGCTCGACGTAGGCTGCGAGCCGACCACCCCGCCCGAGGTCGCGAGCGAGCCGACGGCCCCCTGTCTGGCACTGTCGTCGATCGGCCTGCTATAGCCGCGGACAGGCCTGGAGCGCCCAGATCTCCAGGAGCCGGTCGCGCTTCCGCTCCAGGTGCTCGACCATCTCCGGAGAGAGCTCGAGCTTCTTCCGACGCAACTGCTGCCACTCCCGGCAGAGCGAGGCGAAGGCCTCGCGAGGCGGCTCTTCGAGGGGCAGTCCGAGGAAGGAGTAGAGACGCGCCAGATGACCCGCGCGTGCGGAGAAGAACTGTGCGTGCTCGACCACGAAGACACGCCGCGAGCCGTTGGCCAGGACGAACTTCCGCAAGAGCGAGAGGCTCCGGTTCCAATCCCTGACCGCGAGGCGGTAGTCCTTTCGCCGCGGCCACCGGTCCTCGCCACGCGCGGCGCGGACGTTGTACGACGAGGCCACCCGGTACAGATCGCGCACCAAGAAGAGGATTCGGCAGCCGGGGAAGGTCTCCGCCAGCCGGGGAAGGTGCTCGTAGTAGCGGGGGTTCTTGTCGCCCAGGTAGCGCACGTCCCCGGCTCGCCAGCGCTCGCGGAGCGCTTCGTAGTAGCCCGGGTCGAGGTAGTTGGTCTCCTCGGGGACCGGGTGGAAGAAGCGCTCGGCCTCGAAGTGCTCGGGGCTGACGCGGTCCGCCACGAACTTGAACCGCTCACGCCCCAGGACGATGCGGCGGTCGCTGTTCAGGAGTCTCAGAAAGGCCGTGGTCCCCGACCGCTCACAACCCATCACGAAGAGCCAGCCGGGGCGCCTCGGACTCTCGCCCTCGAGCCCCGAGCCGTTGCCCCTGGCGCGCCCCCCCTCTGCCGAGGAGCCGTCGGAGGCCGGCTTGTCGACGCCCGGGTCTCGGCCCCCGGTGGTGGTGAGGATCGCGGAGCGTGCGGGCGGCCCGCCCTCCTGCCGCCGCGCCAGATGCGCTTCGTATCTGCGCAGTACCCTCTCCGTCTCGCCGCTCTCCCTGACGACCCCCCCGTCCAGCCAAAGGGCTCGGTCGCAGAGCTCGCGCACCATCTTCGGGTTGTGGGAAACCAGCACGATCGTCTTCTCCGACCGGATCTTGCGACGCATCTCGAGAGCCGATTTCTTGCGGAAGGACCAGTCGCCCGCGCTCAGCACCTCGTCGATCAACAGCACGTCCGGCTCGAGCCGGAACGCTACCGAAAATCCCAGCCGGGCCCGCATCCCGCTCGAATAGCTGTGCATCGGCTGGTCGATGAACTCCTCCAGCTCCGCGAACGCGACGATCCACTCCATCTCCCGCTCCACCTCGCGCTTCGACAGGCCCAGAAGCAGGCCGGAGAGGACCGCGTTCTCCCGGCCGGTCAACTGCGGGATGAAGCCCACCTGAAGCGACAGCAGGGCGGTCTCGAGACCCGGAGCCTGCGTCACCGCTCCCCGGTCCGGCGCGATGATGCGCGCCAGCACTCTGAGCAGAGTGCTCTTGCCGGCGCTGTTGCGCCCGACGACGCCGAGCGACTCGCCCTGGAAGACCTCCGCACAGACATCCCGGAGGGCCCAGAACGACCTCCTGTCGGATCCCGGGCTCCGGAGACGGTAGCGGACACCCACACCGTCCACCAGAATCAGACGCTTCGGCGCAGCCTGGCCCATCAGTTCGCCAACCGCGGATAGAGCCGATCCCATCGGCTCAGAAGCGCCGAACCGACGGCCACGCCGATCAGCGAGCCGACGACAACGGCGACGAGGGGCAGGGGGGCCGGCCAGCGGCCCTCCATCAGCACCGTCCGGTAGCCCTCGATCAGGTGCACGACCGGGTTGAGGTAGAAGTACGGCCGGACCCTCTCGGGCAGCGAAGCCCCGGCGTAGAAGATGCCGGAGAGAAAGAAGAGCAGCGTCAGGCCGTTGTCGACCACCTTCCGGAGGTCCGGCAGCAGGGGCACCAGCGCGGCGAGCGGGTAGACGACGGCCAGGATCAGCAGTAGCTCGACGACCATGAGAATCGGCAACGCCAGGTAGGAGAGCGTCACGGGGAAGCCGTAGATCCACAGGAAGGGGAGCAACAGGGCGAACGCGAAGAGGAAGCGCAGGGTCAGGTTCACGACGTCGCTCGTGGGCAGGACGATCTTGGGCAGGTAGACCTGTCGCATCAGGCCCGCACCGCCGAGGATCGACGCCGAGGCGATCCGAACCGCAGTCTGAAACCACCGCCAGGTCACCAAGCCGATCAGCAGGAAGGGGGCGAAGTCCTCCCGCCCTCGGTCGAGAAAGAACGCGAAGACGACATAGTAGACCGCCATGTTGACGACCGGATCGATCACCCACCAGAGATAGCCGGCGTAGGTGCGCTCCGCCTCGCCCCGAAGATCGGCATAGGCCCGGTAGACCACCAGGTCGAGATAGCGGCGGTTCGGCAACGGCACCTTCACAGGTTCTCTCGATCCCGCTCCCATCAGAGCACGGCGTCG
This sequence comes from Thermoanaerobaculia bacterium, assembly GCA_033720955.1. GTDB lineage: Bacteria > Acidobacteriota > Thermoanaerobaculia > Multivoradales > JAHEKO01 > JAWWBN01. The sequence continues at coordinate 13,602 of JAWWBN010000016.1, forward strand.
AGCCCGCGCTCGGCCTGCGCCTGGACCCATCGGCGAGTGGCGGGGTCGAGCCGGCTGTAGGAGTCGGACGCCGCCAGAGCTCTTGCGAGCTCGGCCCGAACCCCGGGCGGGACCTCGCCCGCGGGCACCCATCCCTCGCGTTGCAGGTGCCTCAGGATCTCGACCGCGGCGTAGGCGTGCGCCCGCGGTGTGAAGTGGGGATCGGCGAGCTCCCGAGGAGACTCGGGCCGGTCTCCCAGAGCCCCGAGGAGATCCACGTAGGAGTAGGTACGGACCTCGAGATGATCGATCAACGGCGAATAGGGTACCGGTTGGCCACGGCGGTACAGCCCGATGTCCTGCTGCCGCGGGAAGAGGAGAATCACCGGCGTCGAGCCCGCCGCCTCGGCTTCGAGGTGGAATCGGTCGAAGAGCCGGCGGGTGATCTCCACCCCCTCGTGATCGGCGCCGGCCGCCGCGGCGGCCAGCGCGGATGTCGACTCGCCGGGCCAGAGCCGGAGAGCTCGTCGCACCAGGCGCACCGTGGGGAGCCGACCCCAGAGGCGGGGCCGGGCCCACCCGCGGGCGTAGAAATCGTGCTCGGCCAGCCGCTCGAGTACCGGCCCCGGGCGCTCGAGCAACCGCCGATAGTCCCTCAGATCGGGTAGGGGGTTCGGCACCAGCTCGAGACCGTCCGCCGCCAGCAGGAACCGGGGCTTCGCGAACGGCAGGCCCGTCTGGGGCAGGTAGAAGGGGCGGAAGGTGTTGACCACCCGGTTGAAGTTCTCCGTCATGAACCCGAGGACCACTACGTCCGGTCGCCACAGCGGTCGCTCCGCCAGGAATCGCAGGTAGGCCTGATCGGGGCCGTAGCCGGGCACGCCGAAGTTCAGCACCTCCAGGTCGGGACGCAGGCGCATGAGGACCTCTTGGAAGGTGAGCAGCCCGTTGACCTCTGCGCCGAAGGTGAAGGAGTCGCCGAAGGTGGCGATCCGCACGCGGCCCGCGGGGAGCTCGGGGCGACGATCCGCCTCGGATCGCAGGCCGTACCGACAGATCCGGTACTCGCCCTGCGCCCCCGGGGAGGCGGTCCAGCCCAGGGTCGGGCTGTGCGCCACGTGGCTCGGGCGGTCTCCCTCGACGAATCTGGTCAAGATCGCCCGGTGGGCCTCGGAGAGGGTGGAGACGCCGCCGTCGGCGGAGACCCCGTCCGCCAGGGTCAGGACCAGCCACGACGCCGCCTCGGCGAAGACCCAGAGGCCCGCCACCGTCAGGAGAACGAACAGGCGGCGACGTGCCGTCGGCGCCGGATTCACGGTATCCCGCCGCCGGCCGGAGCGGGAGCCGCCGTGAGCGCGTCGGCCACAAGGTCGCCGATCGCCCGGGCCAGTCTTGTCTGCCCGTCCATGTTGTAATGGCAGCAAGGATCTACGTAGATCGGGTCCCGGATCTCGGCGAACAACAGGGTCAGGTCGTGAAAGTCGACGCCTCGCCGCCGGAGGCGCGCGCCGCGCTCTCGCAGGAGCTCGTAGCCGCTCGCGGCATGCTTGCCGTAGTAGGACCCCGGGGCCCACGCTCGCTCCAGCTCCTCGGCCGCCAGCGGCTTGCTCTGCGGCACGTACTGGTTGGGCTGGAGCAGGTGCAGGTAGCGCGCTCCGACACTCGCCGCGAGCGCGTTCATCAGCTCCGATGACCGTTGCCAGAGGTCGGCGGTGAGGCGGAGGCACGGGCGACCCTCCTCGATACAGGAAGCGGTCAGGCTGGCAAGACCAGGGTTCTTCGCCTGGCGGCTCATCGTCTGGAGCTCCTCCTCGAGCTGTACCGCCCGGCGCAGGTGGTGCTGGGCGAGCCGGCCCACGACAGCCCGCGCGAGCTCACTGGCGCCGAATCCGCCCGATCCTCCGAGAGCTTCGATCTTCCTCTCGGCCGCCCGGCGCTGCCGCAGCACGGCGGCCGCCTGGAGCACGGCCTCGTCGGAGAGGAGGCCGGTCTGGAGCTGCACGGCCGCGGCGTACTGACCCATCGCGGGGAAGATCGGATGGGCGCCGGACGCCGCGTTGAGGGGGCCGAAGACCACCTCGTTGAAGCCGTCGAGATTCACGACCACGTCCAACGGGATGCCGAGGACCGTCGCCAGCCCGAGCGCGATGAGCTGCTGCGGCTGCTTGTAGCCGCCGTTGCCGAAGTTGAGGACCACCACCGAGCCCGCTGCCGACGGATGTCGCGCCGTCACCTGAGCGGCCAGATGATCCCCGGCCATCCACACCACGTCGTTGGCCACCGAGCCTCCGAAGACTGCGATCACCAGGTCGGTGGCCGCGACGGTGCGGTAGTCGGCGATCGCCGAGTTCAGCCCAAAGAGGTTGGCGCGGGAGTTCTCGAGTGCCCACGGGCTCGGCACGCCGCCGGGAAAGCCTGTGTCCGCCCGCCGCAGCCGGCCCGACACGATGCCGGGCTGCCTGGCCCAGCCCAGATACGGGTGGACCGTCGTGCGCTTCTGAAGCCCAGTCCTCTCGGGCAGACCCGAGAGCTCCCGGGTCAGCAGACGCTCCTCGGGGAACAGATCGAGCCCCCTCACCACCAGCTCGGCGACGGCAAGACTCGCGACGAGGGAGACGATCGACAGGGCGAGTCTCGATGCGACGCGAGGGGAAGGCTTCATGTGGAGCGGCTCTGGATCGACCTCGTCGAGCGGTCACCAGTCGGCCGCGGGCCACTCCCGTACCGCCCGCGGCGAGCAGGCCAGGCCACCCTATACTAGGTTGGCCCCGCCGTACTCGAGCCGATGCAGCGCCCCAAGAAGCCGTTCTTCGAGCATCTGCTGTCCGTCCTGCGGCCCCGGAGGCTCATCGAGCTCGGGTTCTCGTCGGGAGAGCTCGTTCTACGCGCCGAAGATCTTCCGGCGGAGGGCGGCGAGCTGGGACCGCACACCGGAGAAGAACCGGGGCGGCTTGGGCAGACGCTCGGTCCGACGGAGCCTCTGGCGCTCGAGAGCTCCGACCTGGTCGTGCTCCGTGCCCGCCCCCATCCGAATGCGCTCGACTCCGATCTGCGGCGCCTCGACCGGGAGCTGGCGCGACGAGGGTGGGCGTTTCCTCCGGTCGTGGTCCTCGGGACGCACGATGCCCCCTTGGACCCCGGCGAACCGAGAGCGGGTCCCGGCCGGCCGCGGGGCGAAGAGGTGGCCGAGCCGGCGCAGGTCGGGGGACCCCTGGCCGCTCTCGGGAGCTTCGCCTCTCGCAGCCGGTCCGGTCTCGAGCTGCTGACGGTCCCGGGGCTGGATGGGGCGGCTTTCCTCTGTCCTCGCGAGCTGGTCCGCATCCGACCCGGGTTGGGCGCCTTCCTCGAGACCTGGCGCCTCGATCCGGCCGTGGTCGGGCATCTGGAGGTGCTCGAAGCGGAGCGCGTGCGAACCCTCTCCGCACTCCGACGGGTCGAGGGACGCTCGCGAACCGGGCGAGCCTCCGCCGAGCCCGTCCGTCGCCCCACCGCCGACGAGCTGAAGTTCCGCCGGCTGGCGGCGGAACGCAGGCGAGCCCTCCGGCGGCAGACGTTGTGGAACCGGCTGCTCGAGCAGGATCGGCTCTGGCAGAGAAGGAGACGTCAGACCGAGGAGGTGCGGCGGCGGATCCTCACGGCCTCGGGTTGGCTCGAGGGACTGTCACAGAGCCTCGACGAGATCCTGGGCTCCTGGAGGTGGCGGGTCGGCCACCTGCTGGTGCACGACATCGCCAAGCGGGCCTTGCGGTCGCACAACCTCGGGGGCCACTGGGCTCCGCATCACGCGCGGCCCATCGTCCTCCGCTTCGCCGCCTGGCGCGACCACGAGGGACGCCGGCTCCGCGAGCGCCTGCCGGAGGAGCGGGACGACCTGCCCCTGCCGGTGCGTCAGTCCCCGCGATCGGAGCTGAGCCGGGCGGCCGAAGCGAACGCCCGGCGCTGCGAAGCGCTGGGGGCCCGCCTCGCAGGTCAGAAGAAAGAGCTGCACCGCCTGCTGCAGTGGTGCGAGCAGCTCGCGAGCGACCTCGACGAGATCGTGGCCTCGTGGCGCTGGCGGGTGGGCCACTTCCTCTGCGGGGGCGCGATCGGAGTCGAGGGCAGGGCCGGGCGGGCGGTTCGTCGTCTTCGGGCCATCGCGGCCGACCTGGGGAGATCGGCCGTCTGGGCGGACCAGGACTACTCCGCCGACCGGCCGCACGATATGCGGCTCGTCACCGAAGACGAGCGCCGAACACGAACCGAGGAGCTGCTGGCCGAGCCACAGGAGGAGCTGGTCAGCATCATCATGCCCACCTGGAATCGGGCGAGCGTTCTCGAACGCGCCATCGCCACGGTGCGCGCCCAGAGCTACCGCAACTGGGAGCTGCTGGTCATCGATGACGGAAGTGCCGACGACACGCCCCGCCGGGTCGCCAGGCTCGTTCGCGAGGAGCCCGCCATCCGCTATCTGAGGATCGACCACCAGGGCACCTCGAGAGCCCGCAACACCGGGCTGGAGGAGGCCCGCGGCGAGATCGTCGCGTACCTCGACTCCGACAACGAGTGGGACCACGACTACCTGCTCTTCATGGTCCACGCCCTGCGCGTCAGCGGTCGCAGCAGCGCCTACGCCGGCCAGCGGATCATCCGCGAGGGACGCCTCCCCGGTTCTCGGGTGCGCGCCCGCACCTTTCACCTGAGGTCGCTCCTGAAGAACAACTACATCGATCTCAACGTCTTCGTGCACCGTCGCGAGGTGCTCGAGCGGACGGGCGGCTTCGACATCGAGCTGCGGCGGTGGGTGGACTGGGACCTGATCCTGAGAATCGTACGCGAGGAGCCCCCCGCGCAGGTCCCGCTGGTGCTCGGCACCTACCATGTGAGCTCCGAGCTCCAACAGATCACGTCGGACGAGCCAGCGGTCTACAAGCTCATCGTTCTCGACAAGCACCTGATCGACTGGGCCGGTCTCGCCTCCTCGCTCGGGGAGCGGCGACGGGGTCTGGCGTCGATCGTGATCCCGGTACACAACCAGAGCCGGCTCACGCGCGAGTGCCTCGAATCGCTCTTCACGACCTCGGCGGGCTTCCCCTTCGAGGTCGTCGTGGTCGACAACGCCTCGACCGACGGCACCGCGACGCTGCTGACGCAGCTCGAGCGCACGCACGACAACCTCCGGCGGGTCGAGACCTACGAGAACTACGGCTTCGGTCTCGCCTGCAACCTCGGGGTGGCCGCCTCCCGGGGCGAGTACGTCGTTCTTCTGAACAACGACACGACCGTTACTCCGGGCTGGCTGGGAGCTCTGATCGAGCCCTTGGCGCAGCGGCCCGAGGTCGGCGCCACCGGACCCAAGCTGCTCTACCCCGACGGAACGCTGCAGTCGGGAGGGATGGTGTTCTGCCGGCAGTCGGCAATCCCCTACAACCTCTACCGCGGCTGGCGCGGAGACCACCCGGCAGTCAATCGGAGGCGCAGCTTTCAGGCCCTCACCGGCGCCTGCCTCGCTCTGCGGGCGAGCGACTGGGTCGAGCTGCGCGGCTTCGATTGCCTCTACCTCAACGGCTGCGAGGACATCGATCTCTGCCTCCGGCTGGCAAGCCGATCAGGCCAGGAGATCCTCTACGTCCCCGAGTCGGTCATCGTCCACCACGAGAGCAAGACCAGAGGTCGCGACCGGCACATCCGCCACAACCGCGCGGTGCTTGCAGAGAGACACGGCGACAGTATCGAGGCCGACGACGAGCGCTACCTGCGCGAGGACGGCTTCGAGGTGGTCTCCTACCGCAAACCGGGCCGCGAGCCGCACGGGCGGACCGCCGTCTACTACCCCGAGCTCAGGACTCGCGACGGACAGAAGGTGCCGCTGCTGGTGCCGAAGAGCCGGCGGCGCCGCCGAAGGGTGGGCTTCGTCTCGATCTGGCACGCGCGAGGCGTCTCTTTCGTGACCCATCAGCTCGCGGAAGCGCTCGAGGAGGGTCGCTTCGAGACCCACATCTACGCCCGCGAGGAGAGCCGCAGATTCCGCAACGCAGAACCGGTTCGCCATCCGAGGGTGCTCGATGCGGGCGACGACCCACCGCCCTCCGACATCGTGGAGTGGGCCCGGACCCGATCGCTGGACCTCGTGGTCTTCGTCGAGGTCCACCCGCGCGATTGGAAGCGGGTCGAGGCTCTCCGGGAGGCGGGCGTGCGGGTGATGGCCTACGAGCACCTGGACATTCTGAGACGGGATCTGTTCGAGCGCTACGGAAGATTCGACGCTTTCCTGTTCAGCTCGTTCTACGCCGCCCGTGTCTTCCAAGACCGATTCAGTACTCCCGGTCTTCTCGTGCCCTGGGGAGTGCGGCCAGAGTCGGTGGCCCCCATCCAGACAAAAGAGGGCTCCCAGAGCGACGGCCTCGTCCGCTTCGTCCACGTCGCCGGCTGGGGGGGCCTCAACCGGCGCAAGAACTCGGGCTTGGCCGCCCTCGCCTTCGACGCCGCCGACCTCGACAACGCTGAACTCGACTTCTTCACCCAGGCGCCGCTCTCGACCTACGGATCCCGGGCGGCGAGGACCCTGGAGCGCAACCCTCGAATCCGCGTGCGGCAGGGGACGATCCCCGACATCTTCGAGGCCTACCGCGGCGGCGACGTGCTGCTCGCACCCTCCAAACGGGAAGGTCTCGGGTTGCCGCTCCTCGAGGCGCTGGCCAGCGGGCTGCCCGTGGTCACCAGTGAGGGCTACCTGATGAAGCAGTGGTTGATCGACGGAGAGCATGGCGTCGTCTGCCCCGCCAAGCCCGTGCCCGGCCCGATGTACCTGCCCGAGGTGGCCGTGGGCAAGGTCGAGCTGACGGCGGCGCTGCGCCGGCTGGCGGACGATCGGCACGAGCTCGGGCGAATGCGCCGCAACGTCGCGCGGGATCGCGAGCTCTGGTTATGGACCTGGCAGAAGCAGCTCCTCGCCGAGCAGCTTCGCCAGATGCTCTCCGATCCCGACTACCGGCCCGCCGTCGACTTCTCCTACCTTCCCGAGCGGATCCTCGCCTTCGAGCGCCTGCGGCTCGACCGGGAGAGGCGCCTCCGAGGTCCTGTCGGGCCCGGGTAGGCGAGATCCGACTCGGGCCCCGTTGCCCGGAACCGAGCTAGAATTGCCGACCGAGGAGGAGCCGGCGATCTCGAGAGCGCACCGATTGGCCAGTGTCCGACGACAAGCCGCGATCGACGGTCACTGCGGAGCCACTCCGGCGTGAGCCGCCCGCTATCGGTCGCCATCCTCGGGAGCCGGGGCATCCCGGGTCGCTACAGTGGTTTCGAGACCCTGGCCGAGGAGCTCTCCACCCGTCTCGTGGAGCGGGGCTGGCGGGTCACCGTCTACTGCCGCCCCGCCTACACTCCGTCCGCCCTGCGATCCCACCGCGGGGTCGAGATCACGGTCCTGCCGACCGCGCGCTCGAAGTACCTCGACACGCCCGTCCACACCCTCCTGTCGTGTCTCCACGCGGCCCGCCGGAGCTTCGACGCGGTCCTCATGGTGAACTCCGCCAACGCGCTCTTCCTGCCAATCCTGCGGGCCGCTGGGATTCCGGTGGCGATCAACGTCGACGGTCTGGATCGACAGCGAAAGAAGTGGGGGTGGGCGGGTCGAGCGGTGTTCGGGCTGTGCGAGCGGCTCGCGGTCCGCTGGTCCGACGCCCTGATCGCCGATGCCGCGGTGATCGGCGTGCACTATCGGGAGAAGCGGGGCGCGCGGCCGGTGGAGATCGCGTACGGCGTCGAACCGCGTCCCCTTCCTCCGGGGCCGGTGATGAACCGGCTCGGGCTCGAGCCGCGGCGTTACTTCCTCTATGTGGGGCGCTTCGAGCGCGAGAACAACCCTCACCGGGTGGCCGAAGCGTACCGGGGGGTGGGTGGGCGGCTCCCCTTGGTGATGGTGGGCGGTGCCCCCTACGCCCGGCGGTTCATGCGCTCCTTCATCGCCGGCGCCGACCCTCGGATCCTCTTCCCCGGCCCGATCTACGGTGCGGGGTATCAGGAGCTTCTGTCGCACGCGCTCGCCTACGTTCAGGCCTCCGAAGTAGGCGGGACGCACCCCGCTCTCGTCGAGGCGATGGGCCACGGGAACTGCGTCATCGTCAATGACGTACCGGAGCACCGGGAGGTGGTCGGCGACACCGGCCGCTACTACCGGATCCGGGAGCCCGAGACCCTGGCGGCCGCGCTCGAGTGGGCCCGCCGGGAGCCGGGGGCCGCCGCCGAGCTGGGACGCCGGGCGGCGGCCCGGGCCCGGCGGCGATACACCTGGGAGAAGGTGGTCGATCGGTACGAAGTGCTCTTGGAGTCCCTGGCCACGGCTGCCGAAGTGACCGGGGTGGAGGAGCTGTCGGCGGCCAGCGACCCGTCGGGGCGTGGTGACCTGCCCCGCGAGACCTAGTGGTGATCGACCCCCGCTCCTTCACCGCCGTCAGCTTCGACTGCTACGGCACCCTGGTCGACTGGGAGACCGGCATCCTCGACGCCCTGACGCCGATGCTCGAGCGGCGCGGCCGGCCGGTGACCGCGGCGGAGCTCCTGGGGCTCTACGCGCGGCTCGAGTCGGAGGTCGAGGCGGGACCGTACCTGCCCTACCGGGAGGTGCTGCGGCGGGTGGTCACGGGCTTCGGCCGGGCGCTCGACTTCGTCCCCACCCCGGAGGAGGTCGAGGCGCTGCCCGAGTCGCTGGCCTCCTGGCCGGTCTTCCCCGACACCGTGGCGGCCCTGCGCCGGCTGGCCGGACGGTACCGGCTGGCGATCCTCTCCAACGTGGACGACGACCTCTTCGCCGCGACGGCCGCCTCCCTCGAGGTTCCCTTCGACGCGGTGGTGACCGCCGGACTGGTGGGGAGCTACAAGCCCGACGAGCGCAACTTCCACGCCCTGCTGAGCCGCCTCGCGCTGCCCCGCGAGCGGGTGCTGCACGCCGCCCAGAGCCTCTTCCACGACCACGTGCCGGCCCAGAGGCTCGGCTTCACCACCGCCTGGGTGAACCGCCCCAGCCGGGCGCCCGGCGGCGGCGCCACTCCGCCGGCCCACGTCCGGCCCGACGTGACGGTGCCGTCGTTGGCCGCGCTGGCCGATCTGCTGGGCGTCTAGGAGGAGAGGTAGCGCTCGGCGAGCACGCCGCGGTGGTGGAGCTCGTGGCCGGCGGCGATCCACGCCAGGCTGCGCACCGTGAAGCGGCGACCGCTGGCGATCCCCTCGCGCAGCGCGTCCTCCTCGGTGAAGCCGTGGAAGAGGGTGAGCGTGGCGCGTCGGACCGCCCGCAGCTCCGCCAGCAGCTCGGCCAGGGTCCGCCGGTCGAAGCCGGCGGCGGCCACCCAGTCGTCCTGCTCCATGCCCGGCTGCTCGCCGGGGTCCCGGCGGGCGAACCAGAGGGCGCGGAAGGCGAAGAGACGCTCGATGTCCACCAGGTGGCCCACCACCTCCTTGACGCTCCACTTGCCGGGCTCGTATCGGTGCGTCGCCCGCTCCTCGTCCAGACCGCCGAGCAGGGCCAGGGTGTCGGTGAGCTGCCGCTCGAGGGTCACCAGGATCGGGCCGTCGGGCACGAGCGCCACGTAGGGACGATAGTACTCGTGGTACTCCTCGGGTGCCGGTCTCTCCATCATCGCTCCTCCTCCGCCGGCCCGCCGGCGCCGGCGTACCGCTTCAGGATCTTCCTCGCCACGTACATCTTGTGGACCTCGTCGGGGCCGTCGTAGATCCGCGCCGCCCGCTCCTGACGGTAGAACCAGGCCAGGGGGGTGTCGTCGGTGACCCCCAGGCCGCCGTGGACCTGGATGGCGCGGTCCACCACCCGCAGCATCACCCCCGAGACGTGGTACTTGATGGTCGAGATTTCCTCGCTGGCGGCGCGCGCCCCGTCGCGCTCCACCCGCGCCGCGGCGTCGAGCACCAGCAGCCGGGCGGCACGGATCTCGGCCCGCGACTCGGCGATCCACTGGCGCACGGTCTGACGGTCGGCCAGCGGCTCCCCGGGGCCCAGCTCCCGCTGGAGCGCGCGGCGGCAGAGCAGGTCGAAGCAGCGCTGAGCCACGCCGATCCAGCGCATGCAGTGGTGGATCCGTCCCGGCCCGAGACGCGCCTGGGCGATCGCGAAGCCCTCCCCCACCTCGCCCAGCAGCGCCTCGTCGCCCACCCGGCAGTCGGCGAGCTCCACCTCGCCGTGGCTGGCCCAACCGTCGCCCCGGTGCCCCATCACCGGGATGTTGCGCACCAGCCGGAAGCCGGGAGTGTCGGTGGGCACCAAGAACAGGGAGGCTCGCCGGTGGGGGGGCGCCTCCGGGTCCGTCACCGCCATCACCACGGCGAAGCCGGCGCCGTCGGCGGCGGTGGTGAACCACTTGCGGCCGTCCAGGACCCACTCCGAGCCGTCGCGCCGCGCTCGGGTGTCCATCCAGACGGGATTCGAGCCCGGCCGCTCGGGCTCGGTCATGGCGAAGCAGCTCCGCACCTCCCCGGCCACCAGCGGCGCGAGGAACCGCCGCTTCTGCTCGGTCGAGCCGAACTCCCAGAGGATCTCCATGTTGCCGGCGTCGGGCGCCTGGCAGTTCGCCACGTAGTGGGCGAGCGGCGAGCGGCCCAGCTCCTCGGCCAGATGGGCGAGCTCCACCAGGGTGTAGCCGGCTCCGCCGGCGGCCTCGGGAAGCTGCGGCACCCAGATCCCCAGCTCCCGCGCGCGCGGCCGCAGGGCCACCAGCTCGGGCTCGACGTCGGCGAAGGGGCCGGTCAGGAAGCGCGGCTCCAGCGGCTCGATCTCGGACGCCACCAGCTCCCGCACCCGCGGCAGCAGCTCGCGGACCCGCTCGGGCACGGAGAGGTCCATCGGCCGCTCAGACCTTGGCGGCGATGGTGTAGCCGCCGTCCACCGTGACCACCGTGCCGGTGACGTAGTCGGAGGCGGGCGACGCCAGGAAGAGCGCCGCGCCGGCGACGTCGTCCGGGGTGCCGAAGCGGCCGGCCGGGGTCTGACGCCGCACCCGCGGCGCCAGCCGCTCGTCTTTCCAGAGGGTGGCGGAGAACTTGGTCTTGATGAGCCCCGGGGCGATGGCGTTGACCTGGATGCCGTCGCGCGCCAGCTCCAGGGCCAGCACCTTGGTCAGCATCACCACCGCCGCCTTGCTGACGGCGTAGAGGCCCAGCCCCTCGAGCGGCTCGGCGGCGGCGATCGAGGCGACGTTGACGATCTTGCCCCAGCCGCGCTCGCGCATGTACGGCACGCACGCCCGGGCGGCCTCGAAGTAGCCACGGACGTTGACGTCGAGGGTCTTCTCCCAGTGGCTCGGCTGGGACTCCAGAATGGGCCCGAAGTGCGGGTTGGTCGCGGCGTTGTTGACCAGGATGTCGACGCTGCCCAGCTCCTGCGCCGTGGCCGCCGCCAGCGCCGCGAGCGCCTCCCTGTCGCCGGTGTGGGTGGCCCGGACCGCGGCCACGCCGCCGTCGTCGCGGATGGCGGCCGCCACCTCCTCCAGGGACTCCCGGGAGCGGCTGGCGAGCATCACCTTCGCCCCCGCCGCGGCCAGCGACCGGGCGATGGACTCGCCGATGCCGCGCGAGGCGCCGGTGACGATGGCCGTCTTGCCGGAGAGGTCGGTCGTGGGCGCCGGCCGGGGCATCGGCAGCGATCTTAGCGCGGCACGCGGCCGCCTCAGTCCTTGGCGTCGTACCAGGTGACGCCGCTGCCCAGCTCTACCTCGAGCGGCGCGTCGAGCCGCTCCACCCCCTCCATCTCCCGCTCGACCGCCCGGCCCACCGCCTCGACCTCGGCCTCCGGCACCTCCAGCACCAGCTCGTCGTGGACGGTGAGAAGCAGCTTTGCCCCCGGATGGTCCCGACGCAGCCGCCGGTCCACGGCGATCATCGCCTTCTTCTGCAGGTCGGCGGCGGTCCCCTGGATGCGGGCGTTGATCGCCATCCGCTTGGCGTTCTCGCGCAGGTGGTAGTTGCGGCTGCGGATGTCGGGCAGCCAGCGGATGCGGCCGTAGAGGGTCTCGACCCTGCCCGTCCGCTTCGCTCCCTCCTCCGTCTCCTCCATGTACCGCTTCACCGCGGGATAGCGGCCCAGGTAGGTCTTGATGAAGCGGTCGGCGTCGGAGCGCTCGATCCCCAGCCGCTGCGCCAGGCCGAAGGCGCTCATGCCGTAGAGGATGCCGAAGTTGATCGTCTTGGCGGCGCGTCGCTGCTCGGCGGTGACCAGCTCCGGGGCCACGTCGAGGACGGTGGCGGCGGTCGAGGTGTGGATGTCCTCTCCCCTGCGGAAGGCCTCGATGAGCCGCTCCTCCCCGGCGATGTGGGCCAGCACCCGAAGCTCGATCTGGCTGTAGTCGGCCACCAGCAGCCGGTGGCCGTCGGCCGCGCGGAAGGCCTTGCGAATGCGCTGTCCCTCGGCGGTGCGCACCGGGATGTTCTGCAGGTTCGGGTTGTTGGAGGAGAGCCGCCCCGTGGCGGCCCCCGCCTGGTTGAAGCGGGTGTGGAGCCGTCCGTCGGCGGCCACCGCGGCCGGCAGCGCGTCCACGTAGGTGGACTTGAGCTTGGCCAGCTCGCGGTGTCGCAGCACCCTCTCGGCCATCTCGTAGCCGCGGGTGGAGAGCTCCTCCAGAGTCGCCTGGTCGGTGGAGTAGCTCTTCTTCTTGCGCGTCTTCCGGATCACCGGGTAGCCCAACCGCTCGAACATCACCTCCCCGAGCTGGCTGGGGGAGTTCAGGTTGAAGCGGTCGCCGGCGATCTCGAAGATCTTCTCCTCGAGCTCGTCGAGCTCCTCGGCCAGCTCGCCCGACATCTCCTCGAGAAAGGCCGAGTCGAGCAGGATGCCGGTCTCCTCCATGCCCACCAGGACCGGGATGAGGGGCACCTCGATCTCCTCGTAGACCCGGGCCAGGGCACCGCCGTCGCGCTCCATCTCCTCGCGCATCGGTCCGGCCAGCCGCCGCGGCAGCTCCACCCGCTCGGCGGCGTAGGTGAGGATCGCCTCGCCGCCGGGCGCCGGCTCGCCGCCCCGCTCCCACCCCGCCTCCTTGGCGGTCACCGCGCGGTAGCGCAGCCGCTCCAGGGCGACCTCCTCCAGGGAGTGGCCGTGCTGGGCCGACCGCAGCACGAAGGAGGCTAGGAGGGTGTCCTCGAGCGACGCCCGCGCCGCCGGGCCGTCCGTCGCCAGCCGCAGCACCTCTTTGAGGTCGTGTCCCACGAGGGTGCGCCCGGGGTCGGCCAGCCAGGCGTCCAGAGCGGCCGTCACGGCCTCCTGCGTGCCGGAGCGGCGGAAGTCCACCCACCGGCTGGCGCCGCCGTCGGCCGGGACGACGGCCAGTCCGAGGACCGGGTCGGCGCCGACGGCGGCCACCGCCACCTTCGGGCCCAGACCGGCGGCCACCTCCCCCCACTCCCCCGGGTCCTCGACCTCCCGCGCCGGCTCGACCTCCTCGACCCCCTCGGCGGTCTCCCCCGCCTCGAGCTCCTCCAGCAGCGAGAAGAACTCCAGACGCGAGAAGATCTCGGCCAGTGCGTCGGAGTCGGGCTCGTCGCGCTCCAGCGCCTCGGCGTCGAAGTCGACGGGCAGGTCGGTGTGGATGGTGACCAGCTCCTTCGACAGCTCGGCCTGCTCGCGGTGCTCGCGCAGGTTCTCCCCCCGCTTGCCCTTGACCTCGTCGGCGCGGGCCAGGAGCTCCTCCAGGGAGCCGTACTCGCCGATCAGCTTGGCCGCGGTCTTGGCGCCGATCAGCGGCACGCCGGGGACGTTGTCCGAGGTGTCCCCCACCAGGGCCAGCACGTCGGCGATCCGGCCCGGGGCCACGCCGTACTCCTCTTCGACCTGCGCCGGACCGTAGAGCCTCTCCCGGCCCGTGTGGAAGACCGAGACCCTCTCGTCCACGAGCTGCATCAGGTCCTTGTCGGGGCTGACCAGGATCACCTCGTAGCCGGCCCCGGCGGCCTTCGCGGCGACGGTGCCCAGCACGTCGTCGGCCTCGTAGCCCTCGTGCTCGAGGATGGGGATGCGGTAGGCCTCGATCGCCTTGCGGATCCAGGGGATCTGCGGCGCGAGGTCCTCGGGCATCGGGCTCCGGTTCGCCTTGTACTCCTCGTAGCGCTCCTTGCGCACGGTGTCGCCGGAGACGTCGAGGGCCACCCCCAGCAGCTCCGGCTTCTCCTCGCGCAACAGCTTGCGCAGCATGTTGACGAAGCCGTAGACGGCGTTGGTGGGCTCGCCGCGGGAGTTCGACAGCCCCTGGATGGCGTAGAAGGCCCGGAAGATGTTCGAGTAGCCGTCGATCAGGTAGAGCCGGCGGGAGGCCATGGCGGCGATTGTACGACCGGCGGCGGGTAAGATGCGCCGGTGCGCTGCGCTCCCCATGCCGTCGCTCTCGCCGCCCTCCTGACCCTCGCCGCCGGGGAGCATCTCCCCGCCGCGCCGCCGGGCGAGGAGGCGCTGGCGCTGCGCAACCAGGGGGTGGCGCAGCTCGAGAACGAGCAGCCCGCCCGGGCCGAGGAGATCTTCCGCCGGCTCGTCGCGGCGGTCCCCGCCGACCCCCTGCCGCACGCCAACCTGGCCATCGCCCTGCTGCGTCAGCAGAAGTTCGACGAGGCCCGCCAGGCGATCGGCCGGGCGCTCGAGCGCGCTCCGGCGCGCCCCGACCTGCTCTCCATCCAGGCCGAGGTCGAGCAGTGGGCCGGAGACCCCGGCCGAGCTCTCGCCCTCGCCCGCGAGGCGGCCCGCCGGGCGCCCGACGATCCGCGCATCCAGTACTCGCTCTTCCGCGCCGCCGACACCGCCCCGGGCGCCGAGGCGGAGAAGGCGCGGAGCGAGTCCCTCGAGCGCCTGGCGGCGCTGCGGCCCGACAACCTGGTGGTGATCCTGCAGCGGGCGCTGGCCGCCCGCGAGGCCGGGGACCGTGCCACCGCCAGCGCCGCCTTCCTGCGCCTGCGCGAGCTCGCCTGGCAGGCGCCGGAGGCCGCAGGACGGCTGCTCGACCGGGTCCTCGAGGCGCTCGAGGCCGGCGACCTGGACGCCGCCCGGGTGCCCGCCCTGCAGCTCGGCAACCTGCTGAAGGTCACGCCGATGCACCGCGAGAGCCAGCGCGAGCTGTCGCTGGGCATCCAGGGGACGCCGGTGACCCGCTTCGTGGACGAGCCGGCGCCGGCCGCCTTCGGCGACCCCGTGCCGCTGCGCTTTCGCGGCGAGCGGCTCTCCGACGTGCCGACCGTGGGAGCCGCTCTGGCGGCGGCCGACCTGGACGGCGACGGCAGCCCGGAGCTGGCGCGTCTGGTGGACAGCGGCGGGGCGAGCCGGCTCGAGGTTCGCGGCGACGCCGGCGACCTGACCGCGGCGGTCACCCTGCCGGGGCCGGCGCACGACCGGCTGCTGGCCGCCGACCTGACCAACGACGGCGCCCTGGACCTGCTGGCCTACGGCCCCGGCGGGGTCCGCTTCTGGCGGGGCTCCGCGGACGGCGACCTGACGGAGGCCACCGCGAGCCTGGGTCTGGGAGGCGCCCGCGGCGCCGCCGCCGCGGCGATCGACTTCGACATCGAAGGTGACCTCGACCTGGCCCTGGCCGGCGACGGCGGCGTCGAGGTCTGGCTGAATCGGCTCGACGGCGAGCTGCTGCCGGTGGGCGAGCGTCTCTTCGGCGGCCTGGAGCTGCCGGCGCTCGTCGACCTGGCCGCCACCGACCTGGACCGCGACGGCGACCTCGACCTGCTGGGGGCCCACGCCGGCGGCGTCGTCTGGCTCGACAACCTGCGGCAGGGCGAGTTCGCGGACCGCACCGCCGCCGCCGGGCTGGATGTCGCCCCGGCGGCGCGCGCGGTGGCCAGCGGCGACTTCGACAACGACGGCTGGCCGGACGTGGTCGTCGCCGGCGACGGCCTGGCCTTCTTCCGCAACCTCGGCGACGGCCGCTTCACGCCCTGGGAGCCGGGCGGCCGGCTGGGCGGCGGCGCGAGGCTCGACGACCTGGTGGTGCTCGACGTGGACAACGACGGCCGTCTGGACCTGGCCCTGGCCGCCGAGCGGGCCCTGGTCGTCATGTCCCAGCGGCCGCAGGGCGGCTTCGCCTTCCTCAACGTGGACGGCGGGCCGGCCGGGGCCCGCGCCCTCGCGGCGGCCGACCTGGACGGCGACGGCGATCTCGACCTCGCCGCGGCCGGCCCGGAGGGGCTGTGGAGCCTGACCAACGAGGGCGGCAACGCCAACCGTTGGCTCTCGGTGCGGCTGCGCGGCCTCGAGAAGGGCAACAGCAAGAACAACGTGCTGGGGCTGGGAGCCACCCTGGAGGTCTTCGCCGGCGACGCCTACCTCTTCCGCGAGGTCCAGGACGCCGTCACCCATCTCGGCCTGGGCCGCATCGCCGAGCCCGACCTGCTACGGGTGGTGTGGACCAACGGAGTGCCCCAGAGCCGGCTCGCCCCCGCCACCCGCCAGACCATCGTCGAAGAGCAGGTGCTCAAGGGGAGCTGCCCCTTCCTGTACGCCTGGGACGGCGAGCGGGTGCGCTTCGTCACCGATCTCCTCTGGGGCTCGCCCGCCGGACTGCCCGTGGCGCCCGGGGTCTGGGCCGGGGCCGACCCCCGCGAGATCGTCCACGTCGAGGGCGCGGCAGCGCGCGACGGCGTCTACGATCTGCGAATCACCGAGGAGCTCTGGGAGGCGGCCTTCTTCGACCGCGTCCGTCTCTGGGTGGTGGATCACCCCGCCGAGGTCGAGGTGGCGAGCTCGCTGCGGATCGTCCCGGGGCGCGAGGTGCCCGAGCGGGTCCACGGCACCCGGGAGCTGCGCCCGCTCGCCCGGGCGACCGACGCCGCCGGCCGCGACGTCACCGCCCGGGTGGCGGCGCGCGACGAGATCTACGCCGACGGATGGCGCAGGAGCCCGTACCAGGGGGCGGCCGAGGAGACCTGGAGCTTCGTGATGGACCTGGGCGAGGCGCCGGGTCGGCCGGTCCGGCTGCATCTCGACGGCTGGATCTTCCCCTCCGACGCCAGCCTCAACCTGGCCCTGGCGCAGCGCGGCTACCGCCCGGTGGGCCCGCGGCTCGAGGTCGAGACGGCGCAGGGCTGGGAGACGCTTCTCCCCGAGACCGGCTTCCCGGCC
>JAWWBN010000017.1:0-30484 GCA_033720955.1 Thermoanaerobaculia bacterium
ATCTCGCCTGGATGGCCGGCTGCTGGGAGGGGCAAGGCGGCGGCGGTGCGAACCGCGAGTGCTGGACGGCTCCCGGCGGCGGACTGATGCTTGGAGTGAGCCGGGTGGTCGGCGAGGCGGGCACGCAGTTCGAGTTCCTGCGCATCGCGTCGGTGGACGGGGGCCTCGCGCTGCTGGCGAGCCCGGGAGGCAAGCCGCCGGTGGCTTTCCGGCTCGTGGAGTCGGCGGACGGGCTCGCGGTCTTCTCCAACCCGGACCACGACTTTCCCCAGCGGATCGGCTACCGACGCGAGGGCGACGAGATGCGAGCCCGCGTCGAGGCCGTGGGCCCCGACGGCGAGTGGGGCGGCTTCGAGATCGCCTGGCGACACGATCCGGCGGGTTGGGAGGGTGGGCCGGCCGCCGACACCGCAGCTCTGGCCGCGGAGGTCCGGGCCACGGAGATCGCCTTCGCCCGGACGATGGCGGATCGCGACCCCGACGCCTTCCTCTCCTTCGTCTCGTCCGAGGCGATCTTCCTCTCCTCCGTCACCGCTCGCGGCCGCGACGAGGTGGCCGAGCGGTGGAGCGGCTTCTTCGAGACGCCGGAGGCCCCCTTCTCGTGGAGTCCCGAGACCGTCGAGGTGCTCGCCTCCGGCGACCTGGCCCTGAGCACCGGCCCGGTCCACGGACCCGGGGGAGAGCTTCTCGCCCGCTTCAACTCGATCTGGCGGCGGGAGGGGCCGGGCCGGTGGAGGATCGTCTTCGACAAGGGAGAGGCGGTCTGTCCCGAGTAGCGGCTCCGGCTCAGAGCGCGCGGTCCAGCCAGGCGAGGGCGAAGCCGACCAGGTCGGGCATCGGAAAGAGCAGCGCCTCGGCCTCGCCCACCCGGCCTCGCCGCGCCCTCCCGGCGGCCAGGTAATCGCGCCCGATCGCGGGGAAGAGGGTGTCGTGGTCGTCGGCCACGTTCGGCGTCTCGACCAGCTTCCGGCACCCGTCGTGGACGACGGCGAAGCGGACGCTGGTGGTGCGCCGCCGGGCGGCTCGGGTCTCCGCCAGATGGAGGGCCGTGCAGCGGTTGAAGCCGACTCCCAGGAGCAGCACCCCGCTGCCCAGGTCGGCGAGGCGGCCGAAGGGCGTGCCGGGTCCCTCGGAGAAGGGGAGCGGGTGATCGGCCACGATCGCGTCGGCTTGGGGTCCGCGGGCGCACACCGACTCGAGGGGATGGGCACTGCGCACCGTTCCCGGCCAGGTTCGGAAGGCCTCGGCGATGGCCCCCATGCGGGTCGGGGTGGTGGCGCGGTCGAAGACCGGGAGGCCCGGGGGTGCGGCGTCGGCGCCCGGGGGCGCCGCGCACTGGGGGGTGGCGGCCGGCATGGCCAGGGTGCCTTCGTCGCCCAGGGTTTCCAGCAGGGCGTGCACCACCGTCGGGGCGCCGCCCTCCACCCAGCCGAGCGAGCTTAGCGACGAGTGCACGGTCAGGAGATCCCCCGGCGCGACGCCGAGGGCCACGAGGTCGTCGCGGAGCCGTGGCTCGGTGATCAAGCTCGGGCCCTCTCCCGCCGGGCGGCGCCGGCCCTCAGGTGGATCCGCCGCGGGAGGCGAGCAGCCGCTGGCGCAACGACGGGTAGCCCATCTCGGTGCGCAGCAGCCCGATCTGGCCCACGTGGTACGACTCGTGCCAGGCGATGAAGGCGAGCTGCCCGCGCAGCGTCCGGTCGCCCGTGGGAAGGTTCTCCGCTCCCGGCTGCCGGGCGCGCTCGTCGGTCACCGACTCGAGGGCCTCGTGCAGCCGGGCGGCGGTGTCGTCCCAGCCCGCCGCGAGCTCGGGCAGCGGCGGGTAGGCGGAGCCGTCCCGCGAGCCCGCGCCGAGACCGAAGAGCTCCTGGTACGGGTTGTCCTCGGCGGCGCCCAGGGTCTTGAGAAGGCCGTACCGCGAGGAGCAGAGGTGCCCCGTGAGATAGGCGATGGAGCTTCCGGCGCCGGCCTTGAGCCGCCGCACGGCGTGGTCCGGGTCGAGATCGGCGAGACCCAGCGCGACCAGCTTCGAGTTGAAGCGGTAGGTCTCGAGGATCGGCGCCAGAAGGTCGGACGGCGGCATCGGAGCGGACCGGGCTGAGGCTATCAGACCGGCCGGGGCGGCGCCGTTGGTACGCACTTTGCTCCTAGCTCGCGACGAGAGGCTCCGCCAATCTCGGCGCCCTCTTTCGGAGAGAAGGCGATGCGTTCGCTGCTCATCTCTTCCCTGGCGTTGGTGCTTCTGGTGCCGGCCGTCGCGGCCGCCGCGCAGACGTCGGGGCCCGAGCTCACCTTCGGCGCCAGCGTCCGCTGGGGCCAGGCGACCTTTCCCGTGGAATCCACCACGCCGCACTTGATCCTCTGCGTGACCACCCCCTGTGTTCTGGCGGACGCCAGCACCGAGGAGGCGGAGGTCACCCCCACCCTGATCCTGGACGTGCCGCTCTCGCCGCGGTGGGCCGTCGAGACGTTGCTCACCCGGCACGAGGGGGAGATGGAGTTTCAGGCCAGCTTTCCCGTCTCCGACCACCAGAGCTACGACCTGACCACTCTCCTGGTCGGTCTTCAGCGGCAGTGGGAGGGTGAGCGGGTGCGGCCGTTCGTGGCCGGAGGGGTCGGGTACACCTGGCTGGAGTTCGGCTCCGGCCTGCAGGTCTACGACCGGCCGATCTTCCCCGGCATCATCCCGACCTTCGTGGACGGGGCGGAGGGTCTCGCCACCAGCCTCGCGGCGGGGGTGAAGGTCCCCATCAGCCCGCGGTGGGCGGCCCGGATCGAGGGGCGCGTCATCTGGAGCGATCTGCCGGAGCGGCTGGGAGGCACCCTGCAGCAGGACGAGATCGGCGTCGGGCTGACCTACCGCTTCTAGCCGGAGCCGGCCCCGCCGGCGCGGCGAGCCCCGATCTGCGCTAGAATTTCCCGAGTTCGTCGGAATCCGGATCCCAGAGCGGCCGCCGGGCGGCCGGAAGGAGGGACTCATGAACTGGAGCAAGGTGCTGATCGGCGGCCTCGTCGCGGGGATCGCCCTCAATCTGACCGAGTGGGTGCTGCACGGCGTCGTGATGGCGAACACCTACAAGAGGTACCCGGTGTTCACCCAGGAGGCCGCCAGCCCGCTGTGGTTCCTGCTGGTGGCGATCTGCGTGGCGATCGCCGCCGCCATCCTCTTCGCCAAGACCCGGCAGTGCTGGGCCGACGGCGCGAAGGGCGGCGCGACCTTCGGCATCCTGCTGGGCGTCTTCGCGGGTCTGACCTTCTTCTACAACCCGCTGGTGTACGAGGGGTACCCCTACTACCTGGCCTGGTGCCAGGGCTCCATCACCGTGGTCGCCCTGGCGATCGTCGGGGTGGTTCTGGGGCTGGTGATCCGGAAGGCCTGAGCCGGGGCGCCGCTCAAGCGCCCCGATCCGTCGCGTCGCGCCGGCCCCAGCCGGTGGCCAGGGCGAAGAGCAGCACCGCGAGCAGCGCCCAGGAGTGGACGTTGGCCAGCCCCGAGGCCATGGGGCCGATCCGCGGCATGCCGTAGGCTTCGCCCGAGGCGGTGGTGCTGGCGGTGATGATCGCCGGGATGAACCAGGGGAAGATCATCGGCCAACTGCACACCCCCACGTCCAGGATGTTGGCGCGCCGGTAGGGGCCGATGGCGAAGCGCTCGCCCAGGGTGCGGGTGAAGTCGCCTACGGTGATCAGCGCCACCGTCGAGTGGGTGGTGAGCAGGCAGACCGCCGAGACGGTGCCGAAGATTCGCCACTCGGCGGCGCGAGCCGTCGCGGCCCGCTTCTCGGCGGCCGCGACCACGCGGGCAACCAGGCCGGTGGCCTCGATCCCCGCGACGAGGCCCATGAGCAGCAGGGTGAAGACCGAGACGCCGACCGCGCGCTCGATTCCGTCCACCACGAGACCTCCCGCGGTGTAGCGCTCTGGGTCCACGAAGAAGATCTGCGAGGGGGTGAGCCGGCCCAGTCCCAGGCCGAGGGCCGCGGCGCCGACGATGCCCGCCAGGAGACCCTCGAGCAGGTGCCGCCGAGCCAGGAGAAGCCCCAGCACCAGGGCCGGCGCCAGCACCATCGGCAGCCCCGCCGGGGAGGCGCCGGGCAGCCCGGCCGTCGCCGCCGGGGCGTCGGCCGCGGCGGCCCCCGCCAGGGAATAGACCGACAGGGCGATCGCCGCCGCGGGCAGGGCGTACCGCAGCCGGCTGCGCACCACGCCCCCCATGTCGGCGCGCTGCGTCACCGACGAGGCGATCGTGGTGTCGGAGACGGGCGAGATGTTGTCGCCAAAGGTCGCGCCGCCCAGGATGGCGCCGATCAGGACCACCGGGTCGGCCCCCAGGGCGCCGCCGGCCGGGTAGAGGAGGGGCGCGCACAGGATCACCGTCCCGAGGCTGGTGCCGACCGAGGTCGACACCACGCAGCAGACGAGGAAGGCGCCGACCACGTAGGCGCCGCCGGTGAGGCCGGCGCCGCGGGCCACCCAGACCAGGGCCTCGACGAAGCCGCTGGCGTTGATGAGGGTTCCCAGCACGCCGGCGAGCATCCAGGCCAGGACCATCACCATGACCAGCCGCTGGCTCATGCCGTCGATGACCGCGTCGGCCCAGCGGCTGCGGTCGCGCGCCAGCAGCATGGCGAGCGCCAGGGCGGCGATCTGGATCGGCCAGAAGCCGCGCTCGCTGGGCGCTCCGGAGAGGCCGAGAGCGGCCACTCCCCCCAGGAAGAGGGCGAAGGGGGCCAGCGCGCCGGCCGCGCCGCCGCGGTAGGTCAGGGGCTCGAGACGCTGCGGCTCCTCCGGCACGTGGCGAGGAGTCTACCGCCGGCCGCCCGGCGGGGCGGCTTCGACTGTGACGGCTTCCATGGCCGGCCGGCCCCGCCTCGCCGAGGCTTGGGGGACGACCGTCTCGCGCCCGAGCCGCCGCCGTGCCCCGCCCAACCGCTCCCTTCGTCCTCCTTCTGCTGCTGGGGATCGCCGGCGCCGTCTCTCCGGCCGCCGACGCGACCCCGGTGGGCGGCTGTCCCCTCTTTCCGTCGGACAACGTCTGGAACACGCGCGTGGACCATCTTCCGGTGGCCGCGGGCTCGGCCGCCTGGGTCGAGACCATCGGCGCCGCCGGTCCCCTCCACCCCGACTTCGGCTCCGGGGAGTGGCCGCCCGGGTCGGGGGCGCCGATCGGCATCCCTTTCACCACCGTGCCCGCCACCCAGCCGAAGGTGCCCGTCTCGTTTCTCTACGCCGAGGAGAGCGACCCCGGCCCCTATCCCATTCCCCCGGACGCGCCCATCGAGGGCGGGCCCGCCGCGACGGGGGACCGCCACGTCCTGGTGGTGGAGACGGGGAGCTGCGCTCTCTTCGAGATGTTCGACGCCCACCCCGAGTCCGCGGGCGCCTCCTGGAGCGCCGGCTCGGGGGCGCGCTTCGACCTGGGCTCGCACGACCTGCGGCCCGAGACGTGGACCTCGGCCGACGCCGCTGGGCTGCCCATCCTGCCGGGGCTGGTGCGCTACGAGGAGGTCGAGGCCGGCGTCATCGAGCACGCTCTGCGCTTCACCGCTCCCCAGACCCGCCGCGCCTACGTCTGGCCGGCGCGTCACTACGCCTCCTCGCTCGCCGGCGACGAGTACCCGCCCATGGGCCAGCGCTTCCGTCTGCGCGGAGACTTCGACCTCGGCGGCTTCACCCCCCGGGTGCGGGTGATCCTGGAGGCGCTTCAGCGCTACGGCATGATGCTCGCCGACAACGGCTCCCCCTGGTTTCTCTCCGGCGTCCCGGACGAGCGCTGGGACAACGACGAGCTGCGTCAGTTGCGGCAGGTCCAGGGCTCCGACTTCGAGGCCGTGGACGTCTCGTCGCTGATGGGGGACCCCGACTCGGGGCGGGCGGGCCCGCCCTGCGAGGGTCCCGACACCGTGGTGGTGGCTCACGTCTCGGTGACCGGGATCGCGGAGCACCACGCCTGCCGCGAGGTCAGGGTGGGCCCCGGCGTCGATGTCTACGGTCCCGCCGGGCGCCTGCGGCTCTGGTCCGCCGAGGCGGTGGTGCTCGAGGACGGCGTGCGGATCTTCGTGGACGGCGAGCTCGAGGCCGGTCACTGACGGCTGCGGGGGCTCCCGAGCAGGTATCCTGTCGCCCAGATGAAACGAGTCGTTCTGGGGGCTCTGCTCTTCACGCTCTGCGCTCCCCTGGCCGCCGACGTCCGGCCCACCCAGCCGGCGCGCGGTGGAATCGTGGTGAGCGACCACCACCTGGCCTCGACGGTGGGGCGCGACATCCTCGCCGCGGGCGGCAACGCGGTGGACGCCGCGGTGGCGACGGCCTTCGCCCTGGCGGTGGTCCATCCGTCGGCCGGAAACATCGGCGGCGGGGGCTTCCTGCTGTATCACGGCGCCGACGGCGAGGTGACGTCGTTCGACTTCCGCGAGAAGGCGCCGCTGGCGGCCACCGAGAACCTCTTCCTCGATGCCGACGGCTCGGTGCGGGCCGACTCGAACGAGGACGGACCCCTCTCGGTGGGGGTGCCGGGGACGGTGGCCGGGCTGTGGATGGCGCACCGCCGGCTGGGCACGATGGAGTGGCGGCGGCTGGTCCAGCCGGCTGTCGACCTGGCCCGCGACGGCTTCCCCGTCTCCTGGGAGCTGATGGAGTTCATGGAGGGTCTCGCGGCGGTGGAGCATCCCTGGTACACGGAGACCCGGCGGATCTTTCTCGACGACGGTCGGCCGTGGGAGCCGGGAAGCCTCCTCGTGCAGGGCGACCTGGCGGCGACTCTCGAGCGGATCCGCGACGAGGGCCGGGACGGCTTCTACCTCGGCGAGACCGCCCGCCGGCTCGCCGCGACCATGGAGCGGCACGGCGGTCTGATCACCGAGGAGGACCTGGCCCTCTACGAGGCGGTGGAGCAGGAGCCGGTCCGGGGCGCCTACCGCGGCTACGACGTCTACGGCATGGCGCCGCCGTCGAGCGGCGGGATCGCCGTGGTCACCATGCTGAACGTGCTGGAGCCGTACGACCTGGAGGGCCTCGGTCACAACAGCGCCGCCTACCTGCATCTCCTGGCGGAGGCGATGCGTCGCGCCTTCGCCGACCGCGCCGAGCATCTGGGGGACCCTGCCTTCAACCCCGAGATGCCGGTCGCCCGGCTGATCTCGAAGGAGCACGCCGCCCGTCTGCGCGCGAGCATCGAGCCCCACCGCGCGTCGCCGAGCTCCGAGGACGAGCTCTCCGCCCCCTATCTGGCTCGTCCCGAGAGCGAGGAGACCACCCATTTCTCGGTGGTGGACGCGGAGGGCAGCGCGGTGTCGCTGACCTACACCCTGGAGGCCAGCTACGGCTCCCACATGACGGTCGAGCGGGGCGGCTTTCTCCTGAACAACGAGATGGGGGACTTCAACCCGATCCCCGGCGAGACCACCGACCGCGGGCAGATCGGCACCCCGCCCAACCTGGTGGCTCCCGGGAAGCGGATGCTCTCGTCGATGAGCCCGACCATAGTGGCGCGCGACGGGCGTCCGCTCCTGGTCGTGGGCAGCCCGGGCGGGAGGACGATCATCAACACCACGGTGCAGGTGATCCTGAACGTCCTGGACCACGGCATGAACGTCGCCGAGGCGGTGACGGCGGCGCGGATCCACCATCAGTGGCTGCCCGACGAGCTGGTGATCGAGCGCTGGGGCGTCTCCCCGGACACCCGCGCCCTGCTCGAGGCGCGCGGCCACCGCCTCAAGATCCGCGACAGCTCGCAGGGGCGGGCCAACGTGATCCGCGTCGATCCGGAGACCGGTCTGCGTCACGCCGCCGCCGACCCCCGGGCGGACAACGCGGCCGCCGTGGGGCAGTAGACGGCCGTGCCATCCCCCCGATCTCGAACCACGTCCCCGAGGCGCAGCTCCCCGAGACCGGGTAGCTAACTCGCGAGCCGCGGGCGGCGCGGAGCTCCGGCCTCCCCCCGCCCGCGCCGCCTCAGTCGCAGGGGTCCTCCGCCTCGTGGCACCGGCCGACGTCGGGGGCGATCTGCGACCAACCCCAGAGCGGGTCCTTCACCAGCGTCTCCACGAGGTCGCTGAACTGCTCGATCTCCGCCCGCATCCGGTGCGGATCCAGCTTGTCGAAGTGACCGTGCGAGCCGCCCCACGAGAGCAGGTAGTTCGGGTTGGGAACGTAGCCCACCGTCGGCACTCCGGTGCAGGAGACGTACTGCCCCTCGCCGAAGAAGTCGCGCTTGAAGAGCCGCCGGACGCGCTTGCGGGCGGGGATGAGGATCCGGCGCTCGGGCGACAGGAACCGATCGACCAGGGCTTCCAGCTCCCCGTGGTGGTCGGCCACGAAGACGAGAGGCGGCTCGGCCATCTCGAGGCCGTTCTCTCTGCGGACGTCGTAGCCGCCGGCGCCGTCGACCCACTCGGTCGCCCCGAGGTGCTCGATGGCCACGGCGGCGCGCGTCCTCCCCAGCCAGGGGGGAGGGTTGTTGCGCCACACCAGGTCCTTGGCGCCCTCGATCTGCTTCACCATGTGGCCCGTGGCGAAGAGGAAGACGAGACTCCGCCGCCGCTCCGCCTTCGGCATCGCCGCGAAGCGGTGGGCGAGGGCGACGAGGGCGATCGCGCCGTTCTCCTCCAGGGCGCTGGGACCGTCGGTGTGGGTGTAAACCAGGATGAACTCCTCGTCCGCCATCCCCTCCCTCGCCCCGGGGAGCGTGTAGATCAGATGCCGGGTCTCGTCCAGGTAGTCCACCGAGCCCTCGAGGGTCAGTGTCGCCCGCTTCCCCTGCGCCGCGTGGTCCCTCAGGGTCTGCTCCCAGGTCCGGTCCACGAACAGCCCCGGGACCCCTTCGCCGATGGGGCGGTCGGCGCGCCGGCTGAAGGGCGCGTACTGCCCCTCGGCGTGCGCTGGGGACATGTCGAGGATGCCGACCACTCCCGCCACGCCGGCGTGCCGAGCCTTCTCCAGGCACGGGGCGATCCGCTCCAGCGCAATGGGGCGCTCGTAGCGCGCCCAGTCGTCGAAGTCGGAGCGGTCGTTGCGGCTGATGTAGCGGAGCAGGCACTTGGGGACGGCGACGCTGGGCAGGGAGACGGCGACGATCTTGCCGGCGTGCCGGCTCGGTCGGAAGTCGACCTCGCAGAGGAGGTTCAGGAGCGGGATCTTCCGCGGCAGCCAGCCGGGTCGCTCGTAGACCACCTCGCCGGTCACCCCCGCCGGCGGGGTCAGGCCGCCGAAGGGCATGTAGGACGCCACCGGAACGCTCTGGGTGTTGAGGCCGTCGAGCAGGGTGAGCTTCATCGCCGCCGGGTCGGTCTCCCAGTTGACGAAGATCCGGTCGACCGACTGGCCGGCGACGTTGGCCAGGGGCTGCATCAGGAGCTCGATCTGGTCCACGAAGTCGTCGTGGGCCGGGGTGCCGGCGAAGCGCGGCCCCAGGCAGGCCATCCACTGGTTGAGGTCGCTGACCTGCTGAGCGGTGGGGAGCGTGGCGGACACCGCGGGCGGCGGGACCGCGGCGCAGCTCGGCCGGGGCTGCACCACCGACGGAGGGTTGCTGATCCAGACCGGTGACGAGAGGGCCCGGCGGCCGTTGGCGAGGGTGGCCACCACGGTGTAGGCGTGTCGCCCGGAGAGGGGGCCGGCGGGGTCCTGGAGGGTGACGGGGGCGGCGAGGCAGCTCTGGTTGACCGGCCGGAGATCGACCGACCGCCCGTCGCGGAAGAGCTCGAGCTGGACGACGACGTCCGCCGAGGCGTCGCACGCAGCCACCTCGAAGAGGGGGGGCAGTTGGGAGACCTCGGAGCCCATGGGCCAGCCCGAGGCCCAGACCTCGAGCTCGAGGTCGCGGTCCTCCGTGGCGAAGAAGCGCCGCTCCCGGAGCGCTGCGAGAACGGTGCCCCGGGAGAGCTCGAGCTGCGGCGTGGCCGCGGGGACCAGCAGGACCCCGACCCGGAAGTCGTTGCGCGAGCCCCAGGCCCGCTGATGGTTGTCCTGGCCTCCGAGGGCGCCCAGCCGCCACTGGTTCCGGCTGCCCTGGTCCAAGTAGGTCGGGCCGGGCTCGGCCCACCTCAGGAGGTCGTGGAACTCTGCGAGCCCGTCGTCCTTGTTCCACGTCTCGATGCCCACCATCTGCGGGTGGGGCGTCCACCGGCTCCTTCTCAGATGCGCGAACTCGATGCCCAGCAGGTCGTCGTAGGTCCCCGGGTGATTGAACCGACCCACCGCCGCCGGCTCGCCGTCCAGCCAGTCGCCCAGGCTGCGCAGAAAGAAGTCGCGCAGGATGTGGGTGAAGCCGCCCGAGCCCACGACGGTCACGTGTCCGAGAAGCGGGTTGCTCCACTCGAACCCCCAGAGGGCCACGAAGGAGCCGGCCTGGTCGGCGGCGTCGGCGGCCTGGCGCAGCCGGTCCCACTTGTCCTGCCAGGGCCAGATCACGAGGCGCTCGCCGTGGTCGGTCAGGGCGAAGAAGTCGAGGCCGCCCTGGGCGGGATCCTTCGCGTGGGCATAGGCCTCGGCGGGTGACCCCTGGCCGTCGGAGAGGTCGCTGTGGCTGTGGAGGAAGCCGTAGTACGGCCGGTGGTCCACCCGCTGGATCGGAAGGCTCGCGGCTCCGGAGATCGGCACCGGCGGCCCGCCGCCCCCGCCGCCGGGACCGGGCCCTCCTCCGCCGGGTCCGCCCCCTCCTGCACGGGGTCCGCCCCCGCCTCCGGGGCCACCCCCTCCTCCGGCGGGGCCGGCACCTCCTCCGGCGGGGCCAGCCCAGCTCCCGGCCGCCGCTACGCCTCCCCCACCCCCGCCGGTCCTCCTCCCGACAGCGGCCCCGCTCCCGGGCCCCGGGCCCTCCACTCCCTCTCTGACCGTCCTCAGGACGTCCTCCCGGGACCCGGCGAGCTCCGCGGCCAGCTTGCGGGTGTCCGCGGTCGGGACGAAGTCCGAGGGTCCGATCCCCCGGTCGATGAACCTCGCGTAGTTGTCCCAGTTGGGCTCGATCTGGCCGTCCTGGAGCGCGATCCCCAGCACCTCGCTCCGCGGGAGGGCGATTCCCGGCACCTCCTCCCGCGGCGCGTCCGGCTCGTGGCGGAGGAGGTCCAGGGAGACGAACTC
This sequence comes from Thermoanaerobaculia bacterium, assembly GCA_033720955.1. Classification (GTDB taxonomy): domain Bacteria; phylum Acidobacteriota; class Thermoanaerobaculia; order Multivoradales; family JAHEKO01; genus JAWWBN01. The sequence goes on from JAWWBN010000017.1 coordinate 11,077, forward strand.
GAGCGGCGTCGGGGGACGGCCGATCGCCAGCTCGTAGGCGAGCACGACGTGCTCCCCCCACGTCGCCTGGGCGGCGTACGGCTCCGAGTCCAAGAAGTCGATCAGCGGCTGCAGCCTCCGCTGCTCGTCCCCGCGCTGCCCGGTCGCCGGCGCGGCCCAGAGCGCAGAGACCACCACCGCGGCGACGACGGTCCGGGCTGCGACGGTCCTTCCGGTCAGGAGAGCCTCCTCGACGGCTAGGGCGGAGCGGGGAGCTGGCGGACCAGGTGGTCCGCGATCGCGGTGAAGACCTCGCCCTCGGTGGGACCGAAGAAGTTGGCGACCGACTCGTAGCCGCCCTGCCGGTACTCGTCGTCGGTGACGATGTAGCCGAGGTGGGCGTTGCTGAGGCCGAAGATCCAGACGTTCTCGTAGGCGAGGGGGGAGATCGCGTTCCGGATCTCCGCGCCGATGTCGGTGATGGGCTCGCCGGGCAGCGTGACCAGGACGGTGTTGGTGGGAGCGAAGCCGGCGGAGTGGTCGATCCGGTAGGCCGCGAGGACGGCTCCCTGGCGGTCCATCCACGGCTCGTCGTCCTCCTTGTCGATGGTGACGACGACCCGGTTGTCGGTCCCGTCGCCGACGTAGCAGCCGGGAGCCGAGCTCCGCTCGAGAGCGAGCTTGGGGCGGATCTGGATCCGGTCGAGCTTGCGCGGGCAGGCGGGTGAGTACCGCGGGTCGGGAGGGTCGTTGAGGTGGCAGAAGGAGGAGCTCAGAGTGACGTCGGCAGTCGTGGGAATGCTGGGCAGGGCGTTGACCACGGTGGCCCCGAGCGCGCCGCCGACGTCGGCCGCATAGCCGATCGGGCGCACGTCGCCCTCGGTGCCGTTGAAGAAGAGGGTCGTGCCGCCCCAGTGGGTCGCGTCCTCGATGTACCGCTCGGCGTAGCCCACGTTGTCGGGGTGGAGGGTCAGATTGCCGGCGCCCAGGCTCGTCGGGTGGACGGCGAAGTTGACCACCGTCGCCACGGGCCCGCCGCCGCCGGGCCGGACGACCGAGATGATTCCCACCGTGGGATCGGGCGGCGTGTTGGGGGGATCGCCCGGGCAGACGTCACGGCGGTTCTCGGTGACGTGGTGCAGGAGGGCGGTTCCGGTTCCGAGCTCGGCCGTGTCCAGGTCGTCCCGGGCCTCTTCGATCGCCTCGACGATCAGGTCGGCGACCAGCTCGAAGAGCGGACGCACCCAGAGATCGACGGTGGCCACCCACGGCAGCCAGCGCGGACTGAGGGCGCCCGGCCCGGAGTGGGTGTGGCTGCCGTGCAGGAGGAAGTTCTCCTCGCCCACGTCGTCGATGCCGGCGGTGTGGAGCTTCGCCAGAACCGCGGTGCGCAGGTCCTGGAAGGCGCCGACCAGGTCGGCCGACACCCAGTAGAAGGTCTTGCCGCTCTGGTCGCGCAGGACGAGGGCCTTCACGTCCAGCGGCGGGTCGGTCGCCGGCGGCGGGACGGTGTCCTCGAAGATGTGCGCGTGGTACTGGCGGCGGAATGCCAGACGCAGGAGGATGCCCAGCCCCAGACAGCTCTTGCGGATCCGCATGAACCCCGCCGCCGGCGGATGGCTGCGACCCGAGAGGGTCCGCAGGATCGAGCACCCGGGCCGGCGCTCCAGGGAGGCGAGGTCCAGGGTCCGCTTCCCCAAGCCGGCACAGAACGTCGTCAGACACTGCGGCTTGCCGGCGACGAGCTGCGAGGCACTGCTCCCGCCGGGCACCGCGGGGAAGGTCTGGAGCAGGCCCAGACCGAAGAGCGAGATCCCGGCGCCCGAGGAGACGAGGTTGCCCCCGGCCCCGGCTGTACCTCCGACCGTTCCTCCCGCCCGGGGTCGCGCGACGACGGCCCCCTGCGGGCCGGCGACGGGAGAAGCGGCCGCGGTGGCCGAGATCGAGGTGCCGAAGGCCACGGGCCCGAGAGCTGGACCTTCCGGGGGAGGCTGGGCCGCGGCCGCATCGGTCCCCTCCTCCTGCCCGACGACCGGAGGCAGGGCGTCGCGGAGCTCGTCGAACGCCTCGATGACCTCGAGGAGCTCCTCCCGAGGCGGCCGGGGAAGGTCCAGCAGGTCCGGCACCAGCTCGGTCACGTCCGGGGGTCCGCTCTTGCTCGCGCGGCGGAAGATCCGGTCGATGCGCTCCTCGTCCTGGAGGAAGACGTCGAAGGTCTGCCGCCCCTCCTCGGGCCGGGTGGAGGCGCACCCGCCGGCGAGCGCCAGGCTGAGCGCCAGGGCGGCCGGCAGGGCGGGAGCGGTCCGCATCATGGTTTCAGCGCGCCCGCTGGCCGGCGGCGATCTCCCGCACCAGCGTCCGGAACCCCTTCTGCTTCTCGAGGGCGCCGAAGCGATGGTCCAGGCCCAGGGTCAGAGCCCAGGGGTCGCGCGCCTCGACCCCCCGCTGGATCAGCTCCCACGCCTGGTCGGGGTCGCCCAGCGCGAGGTGGACCACCGCGCGTTGGCAGGGCGAGACCCAGTTCTCGTCGAGCCGCCCCTCCACCAGCGCGAGCCGGGACCGCGCCGCCTCGGGCTGGCCCGAGACCGCCAGGGTGTGGGCCGCCTGCAGGTGGAGCGACAGCATGGTGAGCTTTTCGAGCGCCCGCTGCCAGGAGCGGTGGGCCTTCTGGTAGTTCTTCAGGCGCTCGTAGAGCCACCCCAGGAAGATGTTGGTCAGGGCGAAGCCCTTGTCGATCTCCAGGGTCTCGAGGAGCAGCGCTTCGGCCTGCTCGTAGCGGCCGTCGAGATACCGCATCCAACCGGCCGTGGCCTTGATGTGGAGCGAGAGCGGATCGAGCTTCATCGCCGCCCGGGTCTGGCGGTGACACTCCTCGGCCCGGCCCCGGGTCATCAGCAGGAAGGCGTACCACCACCGTCCGTGGGCGTAGCTGGGGTTGATCTCGAGCGCCCGCCGGTAGATCGAGTCGGCACGCTCGAAGTCCCAGTCGTAGAGGTGGGTGACGCCGGCCAGCGACACGAGGGCCTCGGCGGAGTGGGGCTCGATCTCGATCGCCCGCTGCGCCGCCTGCCGGGCCGCCTCGAAGGCCTGCTGCGGCGGCAGGAAGGCGTACCAGCCGAGCACGATCTGGCAGTCCGCGAGACCGGAGTAGGCCGGTGCGAACTCGGGCTGCAGCTCCAGCGCCTGGCGGAAGTAGTTGATGGCGTCCAGCAGCCCGCCTTCGAAGCGGCGGGCCCAGGCGTGCCGTCCGTAGTGGTACTTCTTGAGGGCGTCCTCGCGAACCCGCACCTCGCCCCCGACTCGCAGGGACTCCTCGGGCGAGAGCTGAAGGTCGATCTGGTGCGCCAGCGCCCGCGCGACGTCTCCCTGCACGGAGAGGACGTCCTCGACCTGGCGCGTGACCTCGTCCGCCCACACCACCGACTCGGTCGCCGTGTCCACCAGGCGAACGTCGATCCTCACCCGGGAGCCGGTGCGCAGGACCGACCCGCTCAGCAGGTAGTCGACGCCCAGCCGCTGGCCGATCTCGCGGGCGGTGGGCTCCTGCGCGCGGTAGTGGGCCATCGACTCGCTGGCGATGACACGCAGGCTGCCGAGCCGCGCCAGCCCGGTGACGAGCGCCTCTGTGAGGCCGTTGGCGAACCATCCGCCGGCGTCGAGGTCGCTGATGACCCCCGAGGTCTGGTCCACGAGAGGGAGGACCGCGATCGAGGCGATGTGCGCCCCGCGCGGGTCGTCGGTCCGGCTGCCGGGGCCGAGGCGGCCGAGCTGGTGCTGCAGCTCCGCGGTGCTCGCCCACCTCTCGTCGGGGTCGATCCGCATGCACCGCGCGATGATCTCATCGAGGCGCCGGGGCAGCTCCGGCCGGGCGCGCGACGCGCTCGGCGGATCGCTGCGCACCACCCCGCGACAGGCCCGCTGGCCCGTCGCCATCTCGTAGATGACGGCGCCCAGCGCGAAGATGTCGGACCGGCTGTCGCCGGAGCTGCCCTCCAACTGCTCCGGGGCCAGGTAGGAGACGGTGCCCTGCACGGCGCCGGGCACCGTCAGGGTCTTGCCTCGGGTCTTGGTGGGAAGACGGCTGTCGCCAGGGCTTTGGTCGAACGGCAGGGCTTTGGCGAGACCGAAGTCGAGCACCTTCACGTGGCCGTCGTCGCTCACCACGATGTTCGAGGGCTTGATGTCGCGGTGCACGATGCCGGCGCGGTGGGCCTCTCCCAGCGCCCCCGCCACCCGCAGGGCGATCTCGACCACGCGCTCCAGCGGCAGGCCGCCCTTCGGGATCAGCTTGTCCAGGCTCTTGCCCTTGACGAGCTGCATGGTCAGGAAGACCGTGTCGCCGACCTCCTCGATGTTGTAGAGGGTGACGATCCCGGGGTGGTCGAGGGCGGCCAGGAGCTGGGCCTCCCGCCGGAAACGCTCGAGAAGCTGCTGGTCGCGCGCAAGCTCCTCCGGGAGGAGCTTGAGAGCGACCCGCCGCCCGAGCCGCAGGTCCTCGGCGGCGTAGACCACACCCATCCCGCCGCTGCCGATCTCCTCGACGATCTGATAGTTGGCAATCTGGCGGCCGATCATCCGACCTCCGGAGGACGCCAGGAGAAGTCCGCCCGCCATCGACGCTCCGGTCACCGGCGACCGGCACGCCCGCGAGCGAGCTGGGGCTCCCGCCTTTGTTATCCCGATACTAATCGCCCGGCGCCCAGGCCGCCAAACGGAGTGGCGGCCCCTGGCGGCTCGGAGCCTCCGGCCGGCGCCGCGGCCTAGAGGCCTTCGGCCCAGCCGTTGAGCCGCCTGCCGGCGACACCGAGGATCTCGCCGGTGTCGGGGTCGATGGTCACCCCGATCCAGGTGCCGGCGGCGCCGTCGCCGTCGGAGAAGAGCCGCACCGGGATGCCCAGCTCCCGCACCCGATCGATCACCTGGTCGTCGAAGTCCCCGCGGCGCACGAACTGCGGCTGCCCGTCCGTCAGGCTGTCCACGCCGTGGTAGGCGGGGGCGTCCCGCGCCTCGATCGGCGACATCCCCCAGGCCAGCGCGTTGGCGACGGCCTGGATGGTGACCTCGAAGAGGCCGGCGCCGATGGCGCTCGACGCCAGCACGGGCTCGCCCTTGCGGGTGACGATCAGCGGGTTGGAAGGCTCGGGCAGGCGGTTGCCCGGTCCGGTGTCGGCGATCCTCTGCTGCTGGAACCAGGCCGAGTCGGGGATGGAGACCCCGTCCACGAAGATCCCGGTGGAGCCCCAGGCGTCGGTGTTGATGGTGTGCACCACGGTCGCCACGTTGCCCTCGGCGTCCACCGCGATGACGCCGTCGGAGTGGCCGCCGAAGCCCCGCGACGCGGCGGCGGGGATGCCCCGCACCCGCCGCGTGATCGTCATCATCTCGTGCAGCAGGTCGCCGCTTTCGGCGTAGTGGCCGCGGGCCGGCAGCCCGCGGCTCTGGATGCCGCGGAAGGAGGCCACCGCGCGCTCGCCCCCCAGCGCCGGAGGCGCGGGTCCCCAGACCCGGTCGCCGTAGAAGCTGCCCCGCTCGGGCGGCGCCCAGATCACCTCGTAGCGCTCGAGGTCCTCGAGGGTCATCTTGCCGCCCTGCGCGGCCACCGCGTCCACGAAGCGGCGGGCCCACGGACCGCGGTAGGCGTAGTCGGCGCCCTGCTTCGACACCCGGCCCAGCGTCTTGGCCAGCTCGAGCTGCCGAAAGCGGTCGCCCACCTGGTAGAGGCTGCCGTCGGGCTTGGTGAAGATGGCCCTCGCCGCCGGCAGCCGCGTGAGAACGTCCCCCCTGAACTGGATCAGCGAGGCCAGGAGCGGGTAGACCTCGAAGCCCTGGCGGGCGAAGTAGATCGCCGGCTTGAACAGCTTCTTGAACTTGAGCTTGCCGAAGCGCTGGTGGGTGGCCTCGACCCCGGCCAGGAAGCCCGGCACCAGGGCGGTGCGGCCGCTGGGCTCGGGCGCCGAGGGGATGGAGAGGGGGTCGTCCTCGCCCAGCACCGTGTTGTAGTTGGCGTTGAGGGAGTGGACCTCGCCGGTGGAAGCGTCGTAGTAGATCATCGACCAGCGCCCGGCGAAGCTCACCCAGCAGCCGGCGGCCAGGGTCACCTGCACCAGGGCGGTGGCGATGGCGGCGTCGGCGGCGCTGCCGCCCTGCCTGAGGGCCTCGAGACCGGAGCGGACGGCCAGGGCGCCCGTGGTGCCCACCACCATTCCCTCGCGGCCCGCGGCCTGCTCCTGGGGGCGGATCGAGTCGTGGGTCAGCTCGGCGTACTTTTCGAGATCCCCGGACGGCCACCGGGCGGGCGAGAGATTGACCTTCTTGCGGTCTCCCCAACCGGGCCCAGGCGCTGCCAGGAGCAGGGCGAACAGAGTGGTGGCGGCGGCCGGGCGCTTCATCGGGCGGGTCGATTGTAGCGCCACCTCTCTCCCGGCCACCGGGGCGCCGGCCCGAGGGCCCGGCCCGATGGGCTGCCGCCCCGGGGCTACAGGCCGGCGAAGAGATCGCCGGCCGCCGGGTCGAAGCGCTCGCCGAAGAGCTCGAAGGGCACGCGGTCGGGCAGCAGACCCTTGATCCCGGAGCGCTCGATGGTCTCGGCGAAGGTGACGTAGCAGTCGAGGGCCCGCCGGCAGGTGGCGAGATCGTCCCCGTCCACGGGCACCACCACGTCGATCTCCTCGGCCGGGGTGTGGGAGAGCGAGAAGTGGGGACTCGCCTCGGCGGTCTCGCGGCTCACCGTGTGGAAGGCCAGCCGGGGCAGGGGCAGGCGCTCCCGGGCCTCGAGCCAGGCCCGCTTCACCACGGCGTGGGTCACCAGGTGGTCGTGGAAGCCGGAGATGCCGTGCACCGGATAGGTGACGACGACCTCGGGGAGGAGCCGCTCGAGCTGCGCCGTCACCGCCGCCTCCAGCTCGCGGGGGTCGCAGCGGGCCAGACCGCTGTCGGGGAAGTCGAGGATCGTCATGCCGGCGAGACCGTAGACCCGGAGCACCTCCTCCATCTCCTTCGCCCGCACGGCTCCCATCTCCTCCACGGAGAGGCCGAGGCGGTGACGCTGCTTCGTCGCGCCCCCCCGCGTGAGGACCAGCAGGTGCACCTCGTGCCCCTGCTTCCGCTGGCGGGCCATCACCGCCCCGGGGCCGAACGACTCGTCGTCGGGATGGGGGAAGATGTAGAGGGCCTTCATGACGGCGGGCCGCTCAGTCTACGTCAACTCCGGGTCCGGGCCGGGTCGGGCCCGACGGGCGGGTCTGCGCATCTGATCGTGGGGCCCCCGCCGAAGGGATCGGAGAGCGAAGAGACCGCCGATGGTGCTAGCGTGAGAGGTTCAAGCTACGGAGACCGTCCGTGACCACGACCCCCGGAACACTCCGCCCCGCCTCGCTCGCCCTCCTGGTCCTTCTCGCCGGCTGCTCGGGTGGCGACCGGGAGAGCGCGGCCGGTCCGGTCCGCGTCCCGCTGGTGGAGGCGCTGCCGGCGCGCTCCGGAGCCCTCCCGGTGGAGGAGACGCTGCCGGGGGTCGTGCGCGCCCGGAACCAGGTGGCGGTCCGGCCCGAGACGCCGGGCCGTGTGGTCGAGGTCCTGGTGCGCAGCGGCGCCGCGGTGCACCGGGGCCAGCCCCTGGTGCGGCTCGACGACTCGGAGGCGCGCGAGCGGCTGCGCCAGGCCGAGGCCGACGTCCGGCTCGCCGAGGCGGCTGCCGAGGCGGCCCGGGCGCGGGTGGCGGAGCTCTCGGCCCGCGTCGGCCGGACGCGCGCGCTGGCGGAGCAGAAGCTGGTCAGCGCCCTCGAGCTCGAGACCCAGGAGGCCCAGCTAACGGCGCTGCGGGCCGTCGGCGCGGAGGAGGCGGCGCGGGTGGAGCAGGCGCGGGCGGCGGCCGAGGAGCGTCGCTCGGCGCTGGCCAAGAGCGTCGTCCGGTCGCCGCTGGACGGCCGCCTGGGCGAGCGGCGGGTCGAGGTCGGCATGCAGGTGGATCCCTCCACCGTTCTGTTCCTCGCCGGGGACCTCCAGGAGCTGATCGTGGAGGTGGATCTCACTCAGGAGATGCTCGCCACGGTGGGCGAGGGGATGCCGGTGGAGCTGACCGCCCGCGGCGGCGGCGAGCCGCTCCGCGCCGAGCTGTCGCGCATCTCGCCCTTCCTGGCCGAGGAGAGCTTCACCACCCGCGCCGAGATCGACGTCGAGAATCGGGAGGGGAGGCTGCGGCCCGGGATGTTCGTGACGGTGCGCATCCGGGTGGGCGAGAGCGAGACGGCCACGCTGGTCCCGGTGAGCGCCGTCTGGGAGGATCCGGCCACCGGCCAGCAGGGGGTCTTCGTGGTGGAGGAGACCGCCGGCCTGGCGGTGCCGGAGGGGGGCGAGCCCGCCGCTACCGAGGAGCCCCGCGCCGTCTCGCGACGCCCGGTCGCCATGCTGGCGGAGGGCCGGGGGGTCGCCGGGGTGGAGGGGGTGGAGCCGGGGGCCTGGGTGGTGACCGTGGGGCAGCACCTGCTGGCCGCGGAGCTCCGTGCCGCCGCCGAGACGGCCGCCGCTCCCCCCGCGGAGCCGCGAGCCGATGCGAGAATCCGCCCCATCTCCTGGGCGCGGGTGATGGAGCTGCAGGATCTCCAGAACGAGGATCTGCTGGAGGGCTTCCTGGACAAGCAGCGCAAGGTGGCCGCCGTCCTCGGCGCCGAGATTCCCGCCAGCGAGGAGGAGGTCAACCGCATCCTGAGCCAGAGCGCTCCGCCGCCGACGCCATGACCGCCGCCGATCGATCCGTGGGCCGCGAGGTCGAGCCTTGCCGCTGACCGAGATCTCCATCCGCCGCCCGGTGGCCACCACCATGGCCTTCCTGATCCTCATCGTGCTGGGGGTCGTCTCCTTCCGCGCGCTGCCGATCGACCTGCTCCCCAAGGTCGAGTTCACCCAGCTCACCGTGCGGGTGGACTACCCCAACGTCGGACCGGAGGAGGTCGAGCAGATCATCACCGACCGCCTCGAGAACGCGGTGGCCGGGCTGCCCAACCTGGAGCGGGTCACCTCGCAGTCGGAGGAGGGGTCGAGCCGGGTGCGGCTCGAGTTCGCCCGCGGCACCGACATCGACGAGGCCGCCAACGACCTGCGCGCCGCGCTGGACGGCCTGCGGGACGAGCTGCCCGTGGAGGCGAGCGCCCCCCGCGTCTTCAAGCTGGACCTGGACCGCATCGAGGTGGTGAGCCTGGCGGTGACCTCCACCCGCGACCTGGAGGAGGTCACCCGGCTTCTCGAGGACGAGCTGGCGCGCCGTTTCGAGCAGATCCCCGGGGTGGGCGCCATCGACATCCGCGGCGGCGTCTACCGCGAGATCCGGGTGGAGCTGGACCGCGAGCGGCTTCGGGCGACGGGTCTGACCGCCCTGGACGTCGAGCGGGCGCTGGCACGCGAGAACGTCACCCTGCCGACCGGCACGGTGAAGAGCGGTCTCGACGACCTCTACATCCGCAGCCTGGGCGAGTACCGGTCGCTCGACGAGATCGAGCGCACCGTGGTGGCGTCGCCGGGCGGGCGCCCGGTGCGGGTGCGCGACCTCGGCCGGGTGCGTGACGGCTACGAGGACGTGCGCTACCTGGTGGAGATGAACGGCGTCCCGGCGATCAGCCTGGGCATCCAGAAGCAGAGCGGCGGCAACACCGTCGAGGTGGCGCGCGCGGTGCGGCGCGAGGCGGAGAAGATCAACCGGGAGAGGTCCGACATCCAGCTCACCCTGGTGGTGGACCAGAGCGAGTTCATCAACCAGTCGATCGGCAACGTCCAGAGCTCGGCCCTCTGGGGCTCGCTGCTGGCGGTGCTGGTGCTCTACCTCTTCCTGCGCAACCGCTCGACCACCCTGATCATCACCCTGGCCATCCCCATCTCGGTGATCGCCACCTTCGCGCTGCTCTACTTCGGCGGTCTGACGCTGAACCAGATGACCTTCGGCGGCCTCGCCCTGGGGGTCGGGCTGATCGTGGACAACGCCATCGTGGTGCTGGAGTCCATCGTGCGCAAGCGCGAGGAGGAGGACGCCCCCGACCGCGAGGCGGCCCGGGTGGGCACCCGGGACGTCGCCGGGGCCATCGTCGCCTCGACGCTCACCACCTGCGTCATCTTCGTGCCGGTGGTCTTCACCACCACCACGACCGGCGCCCTCTTCCAGGCCCTCGCCCTGGTGGTGGTCTTCGCCCTCGTCTGCTCCCTCTTCGTGGCCCTGACCCTCGTCCCCATGCTGGCGTCGCGCTTCCTGGCGCTGCCGTCGCGCGAGGAGCGCGAGGCGTCGCGGCACCAGCGTCTGCTGCGCCGGCTGGAGAGCTGGTACACGGGCCGGCTCCGCTTCGCCATGAAGCACCGCGGCCGGGTCTTCGCCGCCACCGGCGTCGCCCTGGCCCTGGCGCTGGCCGGCTGGCCGCTGATCCCGGTGGAGCTGGCGCCGCAGACCGACGCCGACGAGATCGACATCCAGCTCGAGATGGAGCGCGGCACCAACATCGCCGTGGCCCGCGCCTACACGGACGAGCTGGAGGAGAAGGTGCGCGCCGTAGTCCCGGCCGGCGACGTGCGGCTCTTCTCGACCGAGATCCGCGGCGACAACGCCGCCGTCGAGCTCAAGCTGGCGCCCCAGCAGCAGCGGCGGATGAAGAGCTCGGCCCTGGCCGACCTGGTGCGGCGCGAGGTGGAGGGCAAGGTGCCGGGCGGAGTCCTGGACGTCGAGGCGCAACAGGGGCTGTGGATGCTGAACCGGGTCTTCAGCTCGGGGGGAGGCGGCAGCGCCCTGGAGCTCGAGCTGCGCGGCTGGGACCTCGAGCAGGCGGACCGGGTGGCCGACGAGATGCGCCGTCGCATGGAGGGCGTGCCGGGGGTCACCGACGTGCGGGTGAGCCGCCGCGAGGGGCGACCGGAGGAGCGGCTCATCCTGGATCGCGAGCGGATCGCCGAGCTGGGCCTCTCGGTGGAGGAGGTGGGCCGTACCCTGCTCGCCAACGTGGCCGGGATCGAGGCCGGGCGCTATCGGGAGGGCGGCTACGAGTTCCCCATCACCGTGCGGCTGCGGCGCGAGGACCGCCGGATCGCCCGCGACCTCGAGGGGGTCACCCTGCGGACTCCGCAGGGGGCGGTGGTGGGGCTGTCGAGCCTGGTGGAGCGCGAGCGCGGCCGCGGGCCGGTGGAGATCGACCGCGTGGACGGCCAGCGGGTCACCTACGTCACCGCCAACCTGGAGAGCGGCGTGGCCCTGGGCGACGCGGTGGGGCGGGTGCGCGCCGCCCTGCGGGGCATCGAGCTGCCGCCCGGGTTCTCGATCCTCTACGGCGGCCAGTACGAGGAGCAGATCGCGGCCCGCCGCGATTTCGGGGTCGCCATCGTCATGGCCCTCGTGCTGGTCTACATGCTGATGGCGGCGCAGTTCGAGCGTTTCTTCGATCCGCTCATCGTGATGCTGGCGGTGCCCATGGCTCTGATCGGGGTGGTCCCGACCCTGCTGCTGACGGGCACCACGGTGAACATCCAGTCCGTGATGGGGCTGGTGATGCTGATCGGCATCGTGGTCAACAACGCCATCGTGCTGGTGGACGCGGTCAACCTGCTGCGGCGGGAGCGCCAGATGGGCGCCGCCGACGCCGTGGTCGAGGCGGGGCGGCTGCGGCTGCGCCCCATCCTGATGACCACCGCCACCACCATCCTGGGTCTGGCGCCCCTGGCCGTGGGGATGGGGGTGGGCGCCGAGATCCAGGCGTCGCTGGCGCGGGTGGTGATCGGGGGCCTGCTGGCCTCCACCCTGGTCACCCTGCTGTTGATCCCGATCACCTACACCACGGTGGCCGGCTGGGTGGCGAGGATCCGGGCGTCGCGGCGCAGGTGGTCGGACTCGGAGGGCGAGCCGGAGCGTCAGGCGACGGCCTGAGGGGGAGTCGGCGGCCGCTCCTCTCGCGGGCCCCCGTCGGGGACGGCTCGGGGTCCCGGCGGCATCGGCGGGTCGCCGCCACCGGTGCGCTGCACCGCTGGAAGGAGCCCGCGACCCAGCGCGCCGGGGCGAGGTGACCCGTCGTCACCGGCCCCGGAGCCGCGATCGACGCCGCTACGGCGTGACGGGACCGGAGAGCGTGAAGAGGACGACCGCGAAGAAGTGGATCGCGCTGCCCGCCATCACGAAGAGGTGCCAGATGGCGTGGTGGTGCGGAACGCGCCGCCAGTAGTAGAAGACGATCCCCGTGCAGTAGACCAGGGAGCCCGCGATCAGCCACCCGACCCCGGCGGGACCGATCTTCTCGGCGAGCGAGCCGACGACGGGGAGGAAGAGCCAGCCCATGACCACGTAGATCACCACCGAGGCGATCGGATAGCGGTCGCCCAGCACCACCTTGCCGGCGACGCCGGCGAGCGCCAGGGCCCAGATCAGCGCGAAGAGCCGCCACCCGGCCGCCCCCTGCAGGCTGAGCAGCGCGAAGGGGGTGTAGGTGCCGGCGATGAGGAGGTAGATCGCCGAGTGGTCGACGATCAGGAGGACCCTCTTCAGCCGCGGCCAGCTTCCGTGCACCCCGTGGAAGAGCGTCGAGGCCAGGTAGAGCAGCACCAGCGTCGAGCCGTACACGGCGCACGCCACCACGTGCAGCGTCGAGCCCTGGCGCTCGGCCAGGTAGAGCAGGAACCCCAGGCCGGCGATGCTCATCCCGAGACCCACGCCGTGGGTGACGCTGTTGGCGAGCTCGGTGCGGAAGAGCGCCGGCCGCTCGGGCGGGCGGAGGGAGAGCCTCACGACCGGAGATGATAGGCAAGCGACGGTCGGCCGGCGCGGCTCGTCGCCGCCGCAGACGCTCCAGTCGGCGGAGGAGTCGGGAAGTCGGGGGAGAGGGCTAGACGGTGACCCCCGCCGGGGTCACGGCGGCCTGGTCCTCCTCGCCGGTGCGGATCCGCACGACCCGCTCCACGGGCAGCACAAAGATCTTCCCGTCGCCCACCTCTCCCGTCCGCGCGGCGCGGATCAGGGCCTCGATCGTCCGGTCGACGAAGCTGTCGGAGACGCCGATGTCGAGCCGGACCTTCTCTGCCAGCTCCATCTTCACCGTGGTGCCGCGGTAGGTCTCCACCGCCTCGGTCTCGCCGCCGTGCCCCTCGGCGCGGCTGATGGTGAGCCCGTGCACCTCGGCCTCGAAGAGCGCGGCGAGGACCTCGTTGAGCTTCTCGCGTCGAACGATCGCGGTGATCAGCTTCATGCCGACGCCTCCAGACCCGCCTCGGAGCCCAGCGGGGCCGCGCGCTTCTCGGGCCGGGCCGTCGGCGGCAGCAGGAGGACCGCGCCGTCGCCGTGGGCGTAGGCCTCCTCGCCGTGCAGCGGGATGTCGAGGCCGGTGCCCTCCTCGCGGGCGGTGACCCGCAGGGGCACGATCCACCGGATCCCCTTCAGCAGGAGAAGCGAGGCGGCGCCGCTGTAGGCCAGGACCGCCGCCACCGAGAAGAGCTGGACGCCGAGCTGCCGCAGGTTGCCGGTCAGCGCCCCCTCCGCCCCACCCCACGCGGCGGCGGCGAAGACCCCGGTGAGGACGGCACCGGTCATGCCTCCCAGCCCGTGGGCGGCGGCCACCTCGAGAGAGTCGTCGAGCCGCGTCCGGCTGCGCTTCATGATCGCGAAGTAGCTCGGCACCGCGGCGATGGCACCGATCAGGAGGGCGCTCATGGGGCCGACGAAGCCGGCCGCGGGGGTGATCGCCACCAGTCCCACCACGATGCCGGTGGCGGCTCCGACCGCGGTCATCTTGCGGGTGGTCAGGGCGTCCAAAAGCATCCAGGCCACCAGGGCGGCGGCCGGGGCGAGGAGGGTGTTGGCGAAGGCCAGCGCCGCCACCTCGTCCGCCGCCAGGGCGCTCCCGGCGTTGAAGCCGAACCAGCCGAACCAGAGCAGGCCGGCGCCCAGCAGCACGAAGGGCACGTTGTGGGGCAGCAGCGCCTGGTGGCCGTAGTCGCGTCGCGGGCCCAGCACCAGGGCCGCGACCAGCGCCGCGATGCCGGCGTTGACGTGGACCACGGCGCCGCCGGCGAAGTCGAGGGCGCCGAGGTCGGCCAGCCACCCTCCGCCCCACACCCAGTGGCAGACCGGCGCGTAGACCGCGAGCATCCAGAGATTGATGAACAGCAGGTAGGCGCCGAAGCGCATTCTCTCGGCGACCGCGCCGGAGATCAGTGCCGCCGTGATGATGGCGAAGGTGCCCTGGAACGCCATGAAGAGCAGATGGGGCACGCTGCCCCGCGGCTCGAGACCCACGCCGCGAAGAAAGGCGAAATCGAACCCGCCGATCCAGGCGTTGCCCGGAGCGAAGGCGAGGCTGTAGCCGACGACGGTCCAGCCCACGATCACCGTGCCGAGCGCGGAGAAGCTCATCATCATCGTGTTGAGGGCGTTCTTCGAGCGCACCAGGCCGCCGTAGAAGAAGGCCAGCGCGGGGGTCATGAGCAGCACCAGCGCGCAGGCCACGATGAGCCAGGCGGTGTCCGCGCCGCTCACGCTCGCCGTCGCGTCGGCGGCGGCCGCCAAGGGTTCGGAGGGCTCCATCCTTCGGGTCTCCTGGCGTCGTTCTCGGTTGGTGTCCCGTCTCCGGGTGAGTGGGCGCGGGAACCGTAACCCATCTAGTTTCAGGTGTCAACAGAAAAACGACAAAATCGCAGAATTCGATGCGCATTGAGCACAAAAGCGGCGAAATTCGGCGCGACTGTCACGTTGAAATGTGCATAGTGTCCTGTTTTCTGTATACACCGTGAAAGAAAAGGGTGACACCGTTCTCGAATCGACGGCGTGCTCTTCGCGGGGATCGTGGGCTTCATCTATTCGGACCTCATGGTCCCGCCGCTGGTCGCCGTCAACGCGAAGTCCTACGGAAAGCGGGTCGCGCTCTACATCGCCGGCGTGATGCTCGTGTCGATCGTCGCGACAGCGCTCGTCCTCCACTACGCCTTTGCCGCCCTGGGCATCACTCCGGAGAGCGGCCGGGCGATCGAGCACGTCAGCCGCTTCGCCACGGGTCGGCTGGGCGGCGAGACGCGGCTCGGCCATCTTCTCCCGGCGCTGTCCAGGCGAGGCGCAGAGGGATGATAGGAAGATGGGATGCGTCATCCCGGAGAATTCCTCCCCTCGCGTCGAGATCGCCGCCGCCGCAGGGCCATGAGCCGGACGTGAGCGGCCCGCCGCCTTCCGGCTCGGTCGACGTCATCGGGGCCCTGGTCGAGAACCACCGCCGCTTTCTCGCCTTTGTCGAGCGCCGCGTCGGCTCCCGGCAGGACGCCGAGGAGATCGTCCAGACTGCCTTCGTGAGGGGCCTGGAGCGGGCCGGCCAGATCGAGGACCACGACCGGGTGGTGGCCTGGTTCTACCAGGTCCTCCGGAACGCGATCGTCGACCACTGGCGGGGGAGGGCCATCGCCGCGCGCGCCGAGGAGGAGGCGAGAGGAGAGTGGCGGGACGCAACGACTCCCCCTCCCGAGCTGGAGGCCGAGATCTGCGGCTGCTTCGAGCCGTTGATCCCGACGCTGAAGCGGGAGTACGCCCAGATCCTGCAGCGAGTGGATCTCGCGGGCGAGCGCCCCGTCGAGGTCGCGGAGGATCTCGGCATCACCGCCAACAACGCGATGGTGCGGCTCCACCGGGCCCGGCGCGCCCTCCGGGACGCGCTCGTCCGCTCGTGCCGCACCTGCGCCGAGCACGGATGCCTCGACTGCTCCTGCGGCTCCCCGGCGAGCCCGCCCGGCGAGGGGGTGTAAGGGTCGCCGCGGTAGACCGTCTGCCCGGTTGCAAGAGGAGGACCCGATCCATGCACGACGACCACAGCCCGCACCACCACCATCATCCGAGACGGCAGGCAGCCGGGACCGCCGGCGCCTGGACCTGCCCGATGCACCCCGAGGTCGTATCCGAGGCCCCCGGCTCCTGCCCGGAGTGCGGCATGGCCCTCGAGCCGGCGATGCCCGCTCCCCCCGCGAAGACGGAGTGGACCTGCCCCATGCACCCGGAGGTCGTCGCGGACGAGCCGGGGAGCTGCCCGCTCTGTGGCATGGCCCTGGAGCCCCGGGCCGTCTCGCCGCGGACCGGCGAGAATCCCGAGCTGACCGCGATGCTCCGCCGGTGGTGGATCTCGGCCCCTCTCGCCTTCGTGACGCTGGTCCTGGCGATGGGAGAGATGATCCCCGGCGACCCGCTGAGCCGCTGGCTGTCGCCGGAGGCGGGCGTCTGGTGGCAGCTCCTCTTCGCGGCGCCGGTCGCCACCTGGGGCGCCTGGCCCTTCTACCACCGTGCGGTGGCGTCGGTCAGGAACCGCAGCCTCAACATGTTCACGCTCATCGGCCTGGGGATCGCCGTCGCCTTCGGCTTCAGCCTCTTCGCCGTCCTCTTCCCGGCGCTTCTGCCCGCGACGATCCGTCACGGCGGTGCCGTCCCGGTCTACTTCGAGGCCGCCGCGGTGATCACGGCCCTCGTGCTCCTGGGGCAGGTGCTCGAGCTCAAGGCCCGGAGCGCGACCTCGAAGGCGCTCGAGAAGCTCCTGGGACTCGCCCCCACGACCGCCCGGCGGGTGGACGAGGAGGGGCGGGAGCGGGACGTCGAGCTGGCGGCGGTGCAGGTCGGGGATCTCCTCCGGGTCCGGCCCGGCGAGAAGGTGCCGGTGGACGGCACTGTCGTCGAAGGCCGGAGCGTGATCGACGAGTCGATGGTCACCGGGGAGCCGATCCCGGTCGAGAAGGAGGTGGGCGACGAGGTCGTCGGCTCGACGCTCAACGGCGCCGGTGGCTTTCTGATGCGGGCCGAGCGGGTCGGGTCCGAGACCCTCCTCGCCCGCATCGTGCAGATGGTCGCCGATGCCCAGCGCAGCCGGGCGCCGATCCAGCGGCTGGCGGACCGGGTCTCCGCCTGGTTCGTCCTCGCGGTCCTGGTGATCGCGGCGCTCACCTTCGTCGTCTGGCTGATGCTCGGCCCGGAGCCGCGGCTGGCCCATGCGCTCCTCAACGCGGTCGCGGTGCTGATCATCGCCTGCCCGTGCGCCCTGGGTCTGGCCACCCCCATGTCGATCATGGTGGCGACCGGGCGAGCCGCTTCGGCCGGCGTCCTCTTCCGCGACGCCGAGGCGATCGAGCACCTGCGCAGCGTCGACACCCTCGTGGTCGACAAGACCGGGACCCTGACCGAGGGCCGGCCGGAGGTGACCGATCTGCTGGCTGCCGACGGCTTCGAGCCGGAGAGGATCCTGGCGCTGGCGGCCGCGGTCGAGAGGGCGAGCGAGCACCCGCTGGCCGCGGCGGTGGTGCGGGGGGCCGAGGTGCGGAGCCTCGAGCTGTCGAGGGTCGAGGGGTTCGCGTCGACGACGGGCGGAGGCGTCGCCGGAACGGTCTCCGGGCGACGGGTGCTCCTCGGCAACGCCGGGCTGCTGGAGGACGCCGGGATCTCGGTCGGTCCACTGGCCGAGGAGGCCGAGGCTCTCCGAGGGCAGGCCAAGACCGTGCTGTTCGTCGCCGTGGACGAAAAGCTCGCCGGTCTCATCGCCGTGGCCGACCCGATCAAGGAGTCGGCGTCGAAGGCGCTGCGGGACCTGGCGGCGGAAGGCGTCCGCGTCGTGATGCTGACCGGCGACGCGCGCGCCACCGCCGAAGCGGTGGGACGGGAGCTCGCTCTCTCCGAGGTGATCGCCGAGGCGCGGCCCGAGGAGAAGGCCGACACCGTAGCTCGCCTCCAGTCGGAAGGGCGCTTCGTCGCCATGGCGGGGGACGGCATCAACGACGCGCCGGCTCTCGCCCGCGCCCAGATCGGCATCGCGATGGGAACCGGCACCGACGTGGCGGTAGAGTCGGCGGGCGTGACGCTGGTGAAGGGCGATCTCGACGGCATCGTGCGAGCTCGCAGGCTGTCGCGGGCAACCATGACCAACATCCGCCAGAACCTCTTCTGGGCCTTTGCCTACAACGCCGCGGGAGTGCCCCTCGCCGCGGGCGTGCTCTACCCCTGGACCGGCTGGCTGCTCTCGCCGATGGTCGCCGCGGCGGCGATGAGCCTGAGCTCGGTCTCGGTGATCGCCAACGCGCTGCGGCTCCGCCGAGCGCGTGTCTGAGCGGCCGGCTCGACGGGGGACCCCGAAGATGCTCGCGCCAGCCAGGACCCTGCTGACCCTCGCGCTCGCCCTCGCGACCGTGGGGTGCGCCAGCGTGGATCCCGGCCCGGCGGTCACCGCGACCGCCCGGATGCTCGAGGAGCGTGGAGTGAGCGGGGTCGAGTGGCGCCGTGACCCGGCGGAGTCCGACCGGGCGCGGCGGGAGGCCGAGGAGCTCATGAGACGCCCCCTCGCTCCCGCCGACGCCGGTCGGCTGGCGCTCCTCAGAAGCCCCGACCTCCAGGCGACGCTCGCCGAGCTGGGGGTCGCCCAGGCGGACCTCGCCCAGGCGAGCCGGCTGGCGAACCCCGGAGTCGGCCTCTCGCGGCTGCGCGGCGGCGGCGAGACCCGGAGGACGACCGGCATCGCCGCCGACGTCGTCGATTGGCTGACCCAGCCGCTGCGGCGGCGGCTCGGCCAAGCCGAGCTGGAGCGCGCGAAGCTCCAGGTGGCCGCGGCGATCTTCGACAGCGTGACCGCCGCCCAGCGGGCGCTGGTCGATCTCCAGGCCGCCGAGGCCGTCACGAGAGCCTTCCAGGATCGCGAGAAGGCGGCGGGGGTCGCGGCCGAGTACGCCAGGGCGCTGCACGAGGCGGGCAACCTGACGCTCCGCGACCGCTCGCTGGTGGAGGCCTCGTGGGCCGAGGCGCGGGCCGAGCTGGAGGTCCGCCGCCAGGAGTCGGAGCGGGCTCGGGAGCAGCTCCGCCGTCTCCTCGGGCTCGACGGCGGGGAGAGCCTGCGCCTCGCGCCGCTCTCGGCGCCGCCTTCGCTCCCCGCTTCGAGCCCCGAGGAGCTCCAGGAGGAGTCGGTGGGGGAGCGCCTCGACGTCGCCGCGGCGCGCTGGGCGGTGGACGCGCTGGAGCGGGCGCGCAGGCTCCAGGGCGCCACCCGTTGGCTCCCCGTCGGTGTCGAGCTCGGAGTGGAGCGCGAGTCCGAAGGCGGGATTCGGCTGACGGGACCGACCGTCGAGCTGGCTCTCCCCATCTTCGACTCGGGGAGGGCCGCGCGGGCGGGCATCGAAGCCGAGCTCGCGCGGGCCCGCGCCCAGCTCGCCGGCCTCGAGAACCGGGTCCGCTCGGAGGTCCGCGAGGCGCTGGCGGCGACCGCGTCGGCCGCCGCGCGGATCGAGATCCTGCGCGACGAGCTCGTCCCGGCTCGACGCCGCGCTCTCGAGCTGGCGGTCAGGGAGTCGAACCAGATGCTGGTGGGGGTCTTCGAGCTGCTGGACGCCCGCGACGAGCTGTTGGAGGCCGAGATGGGGCTGCTCGAGGCGACCGCCGACGCGTGGCGGGCGCGCATCGAGCTGCTCCGGGCTCTCGGCCGGA
>JAWWBN010000018.1:0-29819 GCA_033720955.1 Thermoanaerobaculia bacterium
GCTGCTGGTCGGCGGCGGCGCCCTGCTGCTCGCCGGCGCCGGCGCGGCCGCCCTCCTCTCCCGCTCCGGCCGGGGACGCGCGACGCTGACCGGGCTCGCCGGCGCCGCCGGGCTCGCCCTGCTGCTGGCCCCGGACCTGGCGGCCATGCCGGGCGACGCGCGCCGGGTGCTGGCGGCGGCGGTGCTGATGGCGATCTGGTGGATCACCGTCGCGATCCCCATCCCCGCCACGTCGCTGCTGCCCCTGGTCCTCCTCCCCGTCCTGGGGGTGCTTCCGAGCGGCGCCACGGCCGCCAACTACGCCAACGACAACGTCTTCCTCTTCCTGGGGGGCTTCGTCCTCGCCCTGGGGATCCAGCGCTGGGGCCTGCACCGCCGGATCGCGCTCACCATCGTCAAGGCGGTGGGCACCAACCCGGCGCGGATGGTCCTGGGGTTCATGCTGGCCACCGCCTTCCTCTCGATGTGGATCTCCAACACCGCCACCACCCTGATGATGCTGCCCATCGCGCTGGCGGTGGTGACGTCGCTGTCGGAGGCCGGCGGCCGCGCCGCGACCCGCGAGCTGGCGCCGGCGCTGCTGCTCGGCGTCGCCTACGCCGCCTCCATCGGCGGTCTGGCGACGCCGATCGGCACGCCGCCCAACATCTCCTTCCTGCGCATCCTCCAGATCCTCCACCCGGAGGCCCCCTCCTTCTCGTTCGGCCGCTGGACCCTGGCCTTTCTGCCCCTGACGGCCCTCTTCCTCCCCCTCGCCTGGCTGCTCCTCACCCGGCTTCTCCACCGCCTTCCCAACCGCCGCATCGACCGCGCCGAGCGGGTGGTGGCCGGCTCCCTGGAGCGGCTGGGGCGGATGGGCCCCGCCGAGAGGCGGATGCTCTGGATCTTCGCCGCCACGGCCCTGCTCTGGCTCTCCCGCGGCGACCTCGACCTGGGCAGCGTGCGGATCCCGGGGTGGGCCTCCCTGGTAGAGGGGTGGGTCGGCGGGCCGTTCGCCGCCGGCAACCTCCACGACGCCACGGTGGCCGTCGCCATGGCGGTGCTCACCTTCCTGGTGCCGGGAGACCCCGATCCCGAGGGGCGTCCCCGGCGGCTGATGGACTGGGAGACGGCGCGCCAGCTTCCCTGGGGCATCCTGCTCCTCTTCGGCGGCGGCTTCGCGCTGGCCTCCGCCTTCAAGGAGTCGGGGCTGTCGCTCTATCTGGGCGAGAGCTTCGCCGGCCGCCTGGCCGGCGCCGGCCCGGTGACCCTGGTGGCCTCCACCAGCCTGCTGATGACCTTTCTCACCGAGGTGACGTCGAACACCGCCACCACCGAGGTCAGCCTGCCGGTCCTGGGCGGCGCCGCGGGGGCGCTGGGCATCCACCCGCTGCTCCTCATGCTGCCCGCCACCCTGTCCGCGAGCTGCGCCTTCATGCTGCCCATCGCCACCCCGCCCAACGCCATCGTTTTCGGCTCCGGCCACCTGGAGATGCGTCAGATGGTCCGCGCCGGCCTGCTGCTCAACCTGCTCGGGGTGGTCCTGATCACCGCGACGCTGCTCTGGGTCTCGGCGCCGCTTCTGGGGGTGGACCTGGGGAGCGTGCCGGCCTGGGCCCGCTGAGACGCGGCGCGGGCTACCCCTCGGCGGCGCGCAGGCGGGCGGCCGCGCCCCAGGCCCAGAGACCCACCAGGAAGAGTGGGATGGCCATCCACTGACCTGGCGTCAGCCCGGCGTAGCGGGGGTCGTCGATGCGCAGGTAGTCGAACAGGAAGCGCACCGGCATGTAGATCGTGCAGACCAGGGCCACCGCCCGACCCGCGGCCGGCCGACCCCCCCGGGCGAGCAGGTGGAGGGCGATCAGGAGGAAGAGCATCAGGAACATCTCGTAGAGCCCGAGGTCGTGGCGGCGCACTCCGGCCATCGGGATGCCGAGGAAGAAGTCGGTCTCCGTACCGGGGTGGTCGTGGATGGCGAAGCAGCCCATGCGGCCGAAGATGTAGCCGCCCACGAAGCCGTAGACCAGCGCGTCGGCGGTCGGCCAGATGGGCAGCCCCTTGCGCTTCATGTAGAGGATGGCCACCAGGGCGCCGCCGTAGAAGCCGCCGAACGAGGAGATCCGGGTGCGGGCGTCGAGCAGGGCGATCGGATCCGTGAGGTCGTGGGGGAAGTAGAAGGCGATCGATACGAGATGCGAGATGTAGAGTCCCAGCAGGGCGATCCACACCACCCCGGGGGCCAGCCGCTGCCACTCCAGGTCGAAGGTCTCGCACCAGCGCTTCGCCAGGTGGTAGGCGAAGAGCATGTCCAGGGCCACCAGCAGGCCGAAGGGCGACAGCCGCAGCGGGCCCAGCGGTAGCACGGGCACCTCGGTCTGCCCCAGCAGATAGTTGCGGGCGACCAGGGTGCCGAAGCCCGCCAGGAAGAGGACGATCCAGACCCAGTCCGCCCGGTTCAGGCGGTTCAGCGAGGCGCGGCGGGCGGCGGTCATCGGGCGGCCCGCGCAGAGGCAGCTCGACGGCCGCCGGCCGGCCAGCGGGTCCCGGGAAGCAGGCGGCGGCGAGTCGGCATCGCAGGGGTAGCCTACCGCGCCGCCCGTCACCCGCCCGGCGCGTTAGCATCGACCCGCAAGCGGAGGAGAATCGAGATGCACACCAGCCGGGCCGCCTTCACCGTCACCACCGATCTGGGCTTCGACGAGGCCGTCCAGCGCTGCCGCGAGCTGCTCGCCGGCGAGGGCTTCGGCGTCCTCACCGAGATCGACGTCCAGGCCACGCTGAAGAAGAAGCTCGACGTGGACCGGGACCCCTACCTGATCCTGGGCGCCTGTCACCCGCCGTCGGCGTATCGGGCCCTGACCGCCCAGCCGGAGGTGGGGGTGCTCCTGCCGTGCAACGTCACCGTGTCGGTGGAGTCGGGTCGAACCACGGTGCGGGCCATGAACCCGCAGTCGGCGCTGGGGATCCTGGACGACCCACAGCTCGCCGAGGTTGCCGACGAGGTGGGCGCCGCCCTCCGGCGCGTGGTCGCCGCGGTCGGCTCCTAGAAACCGGCGGTGCCGCGATCGCGTAGGAGGGAACGGTCCCCGAGGGGAGACCTGGCCGTGGAGGTCTGTCGATGAAGAAGGTCTGGAAGGTGATTCTCGGTCTGGTCGCGGTGCTCGTGGTGGCGCTGGCCGTCTTCCTGGTGCCCACGATCTGGGGCAAGCCGTGGTCGATCGACCACTTCTACGGCCGCGTCTTCGGCGTCTTCGCGCTGCGCCACCCGATGATGCTCTCGGGCATGCGTCTGCTCGAGCCCATGGGCTTGGAGTTCCACAACGACGACCTGGACGACTTCTCGATGGCCTTCGCCGAGAAGGAGGCGCGGTGGGTCGCGAAGCAGCTCGAGATCCTGCGCCGATACGACCGCGCGGCGATGGACCGCAACGGCCAGCTCTCCTACGACGTGCTCGAGTGGTTCCTCGCCGACTCGGTGGAGGGCGACCGCTGGCGGTTCCACGACTACCCGGTGAACCAGCTCTTCGGCGTCCAGAGCAGCCTGCCCGATTTCATGATCAACACCCACCACCTGGCCGACGAGGGCGACGCCGAGGACTACATCGCCCGGGTCGGCGAGTTCGGCGTCGCCTTCGACCAGGTGCTGGCCGGTCTCGCCCACCGCGAGGAGCTGGGGATCGTGCCGCCCCTCTTCGTGATCCGGCACGTCCTCGAGGAGATGCGCGACTTCATCGGCGTGGTCCCGGACGAGCAGGTCCTCTACACCCACTTCGCCGCCGAGACGGGAGCGATGGAGGATCTCGGCGCGCAGCGGCGGGAGGAGCTGCTCGCCGAGCTCGAGCGGGAGATCGAGGGCACGGTCTACCCGGCCTACGAGCGGCTGATCGGCTTCTTCGAGGCGCAGGAGAAGATCGCCACCACCGACGACGGTGTCTGGAAGCTGCCCGAAGGCGAGGCGTTCTACGCCCACCAGCTTCGCCACTACACCACCACCGAGATGAGCGCCGCCGAGATCCACCAGCTCGGCCTGGCCGAGGTGGAGGCGATCCACGCCGAGATGCGGGAGATCCTGGAGGCGGAGGGGTACCCCACCGAGGACCTCGGCGCCACCATGCAGGCGCTGAACGAGGAGGAGCGGTTCCTCTACCCGGACACCGACGAGGGCCGGCGGCAGATCCTGGCCGACTACCAGGCGATCATCGACGAGGTGGCTCAGGGGCTGGCGCCGATGTTCAACGTGGTGCCCGAGGCCGAGGTCGCGGTGGAGCGGGTGCCGGAGTTCAAGCAGGCCACCGCCCCCGGCGCCTACTACCAGTCGCCTCCGTTCGACGGCTCGAAGCCCGGGATCTTCTACGCCAACCTGCGCGACGTGAAGGAGATCCCCAAGTTCGGGATGCGCACCCTCGCCTACCACGAGGCGATCCCCGGCCACCACTTCCAGATCGCGATCGCCCAGGAGCTCGAAGGGGTTCCCTTCTTCCGCCGGGTTATTCCCTTCACCGCCTTCAGCGAGGGGTGGGCCCTCTACGCCGAGAAGCTGGCTGCCGAGAGCGGATTCCAGGAGGACCCGTACGACCGGCTGGGGTATCTCACCGGGCAGGTCTTCCGCGCCGCCCGCCTGGTGGTCGACACGGGGCTCCACGCCGAGCGTTGGACACGGGAGCAGGCGATCGAGTACATGCTCTCGGCCACCGGCATGCCGGAGACCGACGTGATCGCCGAGGTGGAGCGCTACATCGTCAACCCGGGCCAGGCCACCGCCTACAAGGTGGGCCAGCTCGAGATCCTGCGGCTGCGGGAGGAGGCGCGGGCGGAGCTGGGCGCCGCCTTCGACCTGCGCGGCTTCCACGACGTGGTGCTGACGGGCGGCGCGCTGCCGCTCTCCGTGCTGCGGCGGGAGGTCGAGGCCTGGGTCGCCGAGCAGCTCGCGAGCTAGCGCTCAGCTCTCCTCTTCGTGGAGGAGCTCCTCGCCGTCCGCGTCGCGTCCTCGGACCACGAACCGGAGGTCGCGATGCCAGCGCTCGATGAAGTCCCAGGCCCCCGGGGCGTCGCGGACCCACTTCTTGGGCCCCGGAGCGTCGGCGCTCGGCAGCACGTCGATCGGCCGCTGGGCCGGCCACCACGCCGTGATCGCCGACCCCACCCGGTCGGTCTCGCAGGCGTGGAAGTCGGTCTGCCAGGGGATCGCCATGCGCTTGCCCAGATCCCCCGGCTCGAGCCCGGCCGGGTCGTCGTCGAACGACAGCGGCTCGCCGGTGATCGGCTTGCCGCGGAGCCGGAAGGGTCCCCGGTGGATCGCCGGGTTGCGGATGATCCAGCCGACCTCGATCCCCGGGCAGAAGGCGGCGCCCACGCAGGCCTCCAGGCTGGCGCGGTCGAGCCCCCGCGGCGTCAGGCCCCCTGCCGGCGGCTCGTTGCGGAACGAGCCCTTGGCCCAGCGCTCCATCAGGAAGGCCTGCGTCGCGGTGACGGTCACGAAGTCGTGGTGGGGCAGATCGGGTGAGATCCTGTCGGTGATGCCGATGTTGTCGCCGGCGAGGCGGGGCATGAGCTCGAAGTTCTGATTGCGGAAGACGTTCTGCTGGCCCGGCTTGCGCAGCCGCTCGAAGAGCACCTCGCGCAGGGCGTGCGCCCGGGTGGGGTCGCCGAGCTCGTCGAGCAGCCAGTCGTGCCAGGTCACGGTGAGAGACCAGACGAACCGGAAGACGTTGGTGGCGCGCTCGAGCAGCGGCCGGATCTCGGTGGCGAAGTTGGGCCGGTAGCCGGAGTTGCGACTCCGGATCGCCGGCTCCAGGCCGAAATGCTCGATGGCGAGATCGTAGAGCAGGTCGTACAGCGTGACCACGCTGTCGAGATGGGGAACGAAGTTGGGCGGCGTCGCCAGCACCCAGGCGGGGTCGGCCGCCACCTCGGTGCCGTCGGCCAGCGTGACGGTCGCCTCGACCGGTCCGTCGGCGACGTCGTCGAACCACTCCTCGTTGTTGAAGGCGTCGAGCGCCAGCCCGCGCCACCTGTCGGTGTGCCCCGAGATCCCCTCGCCGGCGCACACCAGCAGGCGGCTGCGCGCGTCGGTGAGGATCCGGCCCAGCGTGGTCATCGGACGGGGCTCGATGACGGGGAAGTAGGGGCCGTCGAAGTCGGCCCGCCGTCCGGGGCCCCTCACCCGCCGCGGACCGGGATCGATCAGATAGTCGCGCCAGCCCGGGTCCGACCCGTCCACGCCGTTGCGGCGGGGGATCCCGTACCGGGAGTACTGGTGGGCGCCCTCCTCGCCGACCAGGCCCGCGAAGCCGTACCAGGTGGCCTTCTTGTTGGCCAGGTGGACTCGCCACTCGATCTCCTCGATGCCGTCCCGGCCGACCTCGACCTCGCGACCCGGGTCGGAGGGGAGGTCGTCGTCGAACTCGAAGATCCGGAAGCGCGCCGCCTGGCCGCGCGCGTTGCCCAGGGCGTCCCGGAACCGGGCGACCGGGGTGCCGTCGGCCTCGATCGGCCCCTGGAAGGGAACCTCGGGGCCGACGAAGTGGTCGTCGGCCGAGCCCAGCCGGGCGATCCCGATGCCGGGGAAGATGCGGAAGGTCCTGGCCACCTCGCCCCCCGGCTACTGGTACGAGACCTCGAGCTGGAGCTCCGTGTCGAGCACGTCCCGCGCCCGGTAGACGCGATCGTGGAAGAACGGCTCCACCAGGGGCTCGAGCGCCTGGGAGTCGAGACCGAACTCCTCCGGGTTCTGCACCCAGGGGAACATCTCGTCGTCGAGCGCCTGTCCCGGGTTGTTCGGCGTCGCGGCCGGGTAGAAATCGGGGCCCATGTGTCCATCGCGCTGCCACTGATCCCACAGCCGATCGATGTAGCAGTGGTTGAGGAGAAAGATCGGGTCGTTGGGCGAGTACCGCGTGCCCATGTGGCCGCCCACCCACCCGTGGGTCTGGTTGTGCAGCTTGAACCCGGTCTCGATGCCGCTGCGGAACTCGAAGTAGTCCCCGGCCCGCATCAGCTCGTCGATGTCCGACTTCTCCGCCAGCCCGCGCCGCCCCCGGACGGAGGCGCCGCGTCTCCTGAGGGTGGTGCCGAAGCCGCCGCCCAGGATGTCCACGACCTTCCAACCGGACAGCCCGTCGGGCCAGAAGGCGGGGCGGTCGGCCGGCGGCACCTCGCCCGCGAAGTAGCCCGACGCGACCTCGAAGACCGAGGCGGTCTGGTTGGGATGCGGCCCGAGGAAGTCGTCCTGCCAGAGGAAGTCCACGGTCAGCTCGTGCTCGGTCCAGTCCCAGTAGGGGAGGGTGACCCCCGCCACCTCCTTCTGCAGCTCCTCCTCGATGACCTTCAGGAAAGCTCGATGCCACGGGAGGAAGACCGGGCCGGAGTGACCCATGTCCTGGAACTCGGAGCTCCCGGGGCGCTTGATCTTCATGATCGCGCCGTGCGTCGCCACGAGCTGGTCGTAGACGCCGCTGTGCTTGATCCGCAGGACGGCCTCGAGGAAGGCGTCGCGCTCGTCCCGGCCCTCCTGGCTCTCCGACAGCTCGACGAAGCTCTTTCTGACATCCATGGCGTTTCTCCTGAGAAGGGCGCGTCGCCGATGAGGCGAGCCGTCTAACCGTGCGAGCCGCCGCCGTGCCCCATCCCCGTCTCGGCGGCGCCGGCCGCGGTTCCCATGTCCATGCCGCCGTGCCCGCCGCCCGCCGGCATCCGGATCGGAGTGAGGGCGAACAGGGCGCCCTTGACGTTCCGCCGGTCCACGGTCTCGGAGAGCAGCTCGCGGAAGGTCCTGCCGGTGGAGGTCCGGAGGGAGAGCTCCGTCGCGTACATGCACATCGGACCGACGTCGATCTCCAGCCCCGGCCCGAGCTCGTCGCCGGTCATCGACACCTCGACCGGCAGCGGATCGAGGTGCGCGGCCGTCGCCACCGCGTCGAGCTGGCCGCGGAGCTTCTCCAGGCTCGGCCAGTCGAGCCCCTGGCCGAGACCGAGGTTCGAGACGAGGCCCAGGGCGCGGTAGGTCATCTTGGCCTGGTTGACCACGACGCAGATCTCGGCGACCTCGACGTCGATGTCGAGCAGGGTCGGACTGCCCGGGTGGACGCGGTAGATCACCGCGTCCTCCTCCGTCCGGACGTAGGGATTCCTCGTCGGCATGATCCTCCTCCGTGTTGGACGAGCGGGAAGTGGCGCGAGGTTATCACAGAGCTTCAGCGCCCGCGTACCATTCGGAGCGGGTGAGGTTCGACGTCGTCATCGTGGGGGGTGGCCCCGCCGGGACGGCCACAGCGCTCGCGCTCCGGGCGCGGGATCCCGCCCCGTCGGTGGCGGTGGTCGAGCGCTCGGCCTACGACCGCTTCCGCGTCGGGGAGACCCTGCCGCCGGCGGTGCAGCCGCTTCTCCGTCGGCTCGGCGTCTGGGAGGCCTTCCAGGCGGAGCCGCACCTGGCGGCCCACGGCACCTCGGCCGTGTGGGGGGGCGACGAGCCCCACGACAACCCGTTCATCTTCTCCCCCTACGGTCGCGGCTGGCACCTCGATCGCCGGCGCTTCGACGAGTGGCTGGCCCGGCGGGCGGCGGCGGGCGGCGCGACCCTCCTCACGGGGACGCGGATCGCCGGGGCGGTGCGGCGGAACGAAGCCTGGCGGCTGGAGGCGACCGGCCGCGACGGGGTCCATCGGACCCTAGAAGCCTCGTTCGTCGTCGACGCGACGGGCCACCGGGCCGCCGTCGCGCAACGGCTGGGCGCGAGAAGAACCGTCGTGGACCGGCTGCTGGGGGTATACCTCTTCTTCCGGCTGGCGGATGAGAGCGCCCTCCGGGACACCCGCGCCCTGATCGAGGCGCGAGAGGAGGGCTGGTGGTACTCGGCCCTCCTGCCGAAAGGACGCCTGGCCGTCGCCTTCCTGACCGACGCCGACATCGCCGGCGGCCTGGCTCTCGAGGATTGCGAGCGGTGGACGGCGCACCTGGCGGCGGCCCCCCACACCCGGCGGCGGGTCGAGGGCGCCCGGCGCTGGCGGGGTCCGACCCGCTACCCGGCGCACTCCCAGCGTCTCGACCCCGTCGGCGGCGACGGCTGGCTGGCGGCGGGAGACGCCGCCGCCGTCTTCGACCCCCTCTCGGGGCTGGGCGTCCTCAAGGCGCTCGACTCGGGCGTCGCCGCCGCGGGCGCGGCGCTCGACCATCTGTCGGGGGATC
This sequence comes from Thermoanaerobaculia bacterium, assembly GCA_033720955.1. Lineage (GTDB taxonomy): Bacteria > Acidobacteriota > Thermoanaerobaculia > Multivoradales > JAHEKO01 > JAWWBN01. The sequence goes on from JAWWBN010000018.1 coordinate 9,163, forward strand.
CCTCGGCCCTGCCCCGGTACGCAGCCTGGGTGGACGACCTCTGGAACCGCTACCTCGCGACCCGGGCGTCGTACTACACGCGCGAGGGCCGCTGGCCGGAGGCGCCCTTCTGGCGCCGCCGCCGCGGTTGACCGCCCGGATCGACGCCCGGCCGTCGAGGGGACCCGGCCGTCCTCAGGCGCTCCGCGCCGCGGGGCTCAGGCCCTCCCGGGTCGCGCCCCCAGAACCCGCGCCGGCAGGTAGAAGAGGGCGCGCAGGAGCTCCAGCAGGCCGCCCACGGCGAAGCCGAGAACCCGGAAGGGGAGGAGCAGCACCCAGACAACCGGGTAGAGCAGCAGCGCCAGGACGGCCACCGGCCAGCAGAGGATCAGCAGGATCAGCCAGAGCAGGAACTTTGTCATCGGCGCTCGCGTTGCCTCCTGCCCTCTCTTACGTGGCCGGATGAGAAAGGATTCGGCCGCCGCGGCCGACGGCGGCGCCGTCCCGCGCTAGCATGACGCCGCAAGGCCGATGAAAGACCTGACGCGAGGCCCCGTGGTGGGACACCTCTTCGCGCTGGCGGTGCCCATCGCCGTGGGCATGCTGGTTCAGACCCTCTACTTCCTGGTGGACCTCTACTTCGTCTCGCGGCTGGGCGCGACGGCGCTGGCCGGGGTGGGCTCGGCGGGCAACCTGATGTTCCTCGTCATCGCTCTGGGCCAGGTGCTGTCGGTGGGTACCGTGGCCACCGTCTCGCACGCGGTGGGTGCCCAGGACCGGCCGCGGGCCAGCCTGATGTTCCACCAGGCGGTGCTGGTTGCCGGAGTGCTCGCCGCGACGACGCTCGCCGCCGGATACCTGGGTCCGGCCGACGCCTACGTGCGCTCGGTCGCCGCCGACGCGGCGACCGTCGAGGCGGGGACCACCTACCTGCGCTGGTTCCTCCCCGCCATGGCCCTCCAGTTCGCGACCACCGCCATGGCCGCCGCCCTGCAGGGCACCGGCATCGTCAAGCCCACGATGGTGGTCCAGATGCTGACCGTGCTCGTCAACATCGTGCTGACCCCGGTGCTGGTGGCCGGGTGGGGCACCGGGCGGCCGATGGGGGTCGCCGGGGCCGGGCTCGCCAGCACCCTGGCCGCCGCGACCGGGGTGGCGATGATGGCCTTCTACTTCGCCAGCCTGGAGCACTACATCGGCTTCGAGCGCGAGCGGCTCGCACCACGGCCCGAGGCCCTCAGGAGGATGCTCGAGATCGGTCTGCCGGCGGGGGGCGAGCTGGGGCTGATGTTCGTCTACATCGCGGTGATCTACCGGGTGGTCAGCCCCTTCGGCGCCAGCGCCCAGGCGGGGTTCGGCGCCGGGGTGCGGGTCATGCAGGCGGTCTTCCTACCGGCCATGGCGATCGCGTTCGCCGTACCGGCGCTGGCGGGACAGAACTTCGGCGCCCGCGAGGGCGGCCGCGTGCGCGAGACCTTCCGCAAGGCGGTTCTGCTGATCGCCGGCTTCATGCTCGCCCTGACGCTGCTCTGTCAGTGGCGGCCCGGGTGGCTGGTGGCCCCGTTCGCCAGCGACCCCCGGGCGCTGGCGGTGGCCGCCGGCTTCATGACCATCGTGTCCTGGAACTTCGTCGCCAGCGGGCTGACGTTCACCTGCTCCGGCATGTTCCAGGGCATGGGCAACACCCTGCCCGCCCTGGCCGCCTCCGCCACCCGCCTGGTGACTTTCGTGCCCCCGGCGTTCTGGCTCCTGCACCGCCCCGGCTACCGGATTCAGCACGTCTGGTACCTCTCGGTGACCTCGGTGACCATCCAGGCGCTGGTCAGCCTGCTGCTGCTCCGACGTCAACTCCGCCGCCGGCTGCGCTTCGACGACGGCGCCCCGGCGACGGGTCCCGCCTAGGGCAGCCGCCCGGCGATCACGTACTCGAGCACCTGCGCCACCTGTCGCGGCGTCTCGGCGACGGCCTGCGCCGCGGCGTCGACCTCCTTCAGGGCGTGGCCGTGCTCTGGCGGGTGCAGCACGATCAGGGGCTTGCCCAGAGCGGCGGCGTAGCCGGCGTCGAAGGCGGCGTTCCACTGCCTGTACTTGTCGCCGAATCGCACCACCACCACGTCGGCGTCGGCGATCGCCGTGCGGGTGCGGATGGCGTTGAGGCCGGCCCCCTTGCGGTCCTTCCAGAAGGCCGACTCCTCGGGACCCAGGATCGCCACGCCGCAGTCGTCGCTGGCGGCGTGGTCGGTCACCGGCGCGGTGAAGCGCACCGGCAGCTCCGAGCATGCGGCGGCGATCTCCTCGCGCCAGTCGGAGTGGATCTCTCCGGCGAGGTACACGGTCCAGGTGGTCGCGCTCATCGACCCCGAGTCTAGCCGGCCCGGTGCCCGCTTCCCCGCCCGGGTAGATTCCCGCGATGGCCGACCTGCTCGAGCTCACCGACCGGGGGCTCTACTGCCCGCGGGCGGCTTCTGGGTCGACCCCCGGGCCCCGGTCGACCGCGCCGTGGTGACCCACGCCCACGCCGACCACGCCCGGCCCGGCAGCCGCGGCTACCTGGGCTCGGCGGAGGGCGAGCCGGAGGAGGAGACGGCCGACGGAGCCGAGGCGTGACCCGCGGGCGCCGCCGGGACCGGCACGGGCGGGTCGCGACACCCGGGCGGCCCGGCCGTGAAACGGTTCACCCGGCTCTACGCCGCCCTCGACGAGACCACCCGCACCCCTCTCAAGGTGGAGGCGATGGCGGAGTACTTCCGCGAGTCGCCGCCCGAGGACGCGGCGTGGGCGGTCCACTTCCTCTCCGGCGAGCGGCCGAAGCGACTCGTGGGTTGGACCCGGGTCCGCGCCTGGGCGGTCGAGGCCGCCGCCATCCCCGAGTGGCTCTTCGACGAGTGCTACCACGCCGTGGGCGACCTGGCGGAGACCATCGCGCTGCTGGTGCCGGGCGCCGACAGGGCCAGCGAGCTGCCGCTCCACCGGTGGGTCGAGGAGCGGCTCCTGCCGCTGCGGGGCGCCGACGAAGACGGGCGGCGCACCGCTCTCCTGGCGGCCTGGTCCGAGCTCGACGCCGGGCAGCTCTTCGTGTGGAACAAGCTGATCACCGGCGGCTTCCGGGTGGGCGTCTCGCAGCGCCTGGTGCTGCGAGCCCCAGCCCGGGCAAGCGCCGTCGAGCCGGCCGTCCTGGCCCACCGGCTGATGGGGCGGTGGCGCCCCAGCGCCAACGCCTACCGGGCCCTGCTGGCGCCTCAGACCGGCGACGCCGACGTCTCGCGACCCTACCCCTTCTGTCTCGCCCACCCCCTGGAGGGCGAGCCCGGATCGCTGGGCGCCCTGGACGAGTGGCAGGCGGAGTGGAAGTGGGACGGCATCCGTGCCCAGCTCGTGCGCCGGGGGGGCGGCGTCTACCTCTGGTCGCGTGGCGAGGAGATGGTGACCGAGCGCTATCCGGAGCCCGCCGAGGCCGCCGAGCTGCCGGCCGACGGCGCCGTAGTGGATGGAGAGCTCCTGGCCTGGTCGGAGGGACGTCCCCTGCCGTTCGCCGAGCTGCAGCGGCGGATCGGCCGCAAGCGACCGGGGGCCACGGTCCTGCGCGAAGTGCCGGTCGCCCTGGTGGCCCACGACCTGCTGGAGGAGGAGGGAGCCGACGTGCGCGAGCGGCCCCTGGCCTGGCGGCGGGAGCGCCTGGAGCGGCTCGTCGCGGAGCTGCCAGCGGGGGCTCCGATCCACCTCTCGCCCAGGGTGGAGGCGGCCTCCTGGGACGAGCTGGCCGAGCTCCAGACGACCGCCCGGGAGCGCCGCGCCGAGGGTCTCATGCTGAAGCGCCGCGGCCCGCCCTACCGGGTGGGGAGACGACGCGGCGACTGGTGGAAGTGGAAGGTGGACCCCTACTCGGTGGACGCGGTTCTCCTCTACGCCCAGAGGGGGCACGGCCGGCGGGCCTCCCTCTACACCGACTACACCTTCGCCGTCTGGGACGGCGACGCCCTCGTGCCCTTCGCCAAGGCGTACTCCGGCCTCACCGACGCCGAGATCCGCGAGGTGGACCGCTTCGTGCGCCGCAACAGCCTGGAGCGCTTCGGGCCCGCGCGGTCGGTCCGGCCGGAGCTGGCCTTCGAGCTCCACTTCGAGGGCATCCAGCGCTCCACTCGGCACAAGTCGGGGATCGCCGTCCGCTTCCCCCGCATGGCGCGCTGGCGGCGCGACAAGCGGGCGGCGGAGGCGGACACGCTGGAGACGGTCCGCGGCCTGCTCGAGAGGTGCTAGGCTCCTGCCGCACGACACGCTCACCATCTCCGCGAGACAGGGAGGATCCCGATGAAGCCGTCCCCGGCCCGCAGCGCTCTCACCGTCGCCGTCTGTGTCCTGGCCCTGGCCGCCGCCGTCCCCGCCCAGCAGGGCGACGAGCCCCAGATGACCCCGGAGGAGATCGCCGAGATGAACGCCTGGATGGCGCTTGCCGAGCCGGGCGAGCACCACGAGCACCTGGGCTGGCTGGCGGGGCGCTGGAAGGGCGACATCCAGATGTGGATGGCGCCCGGCTCCGAGCCGATGCGGGACGTGGGCGAGGCGGAGGCGAGGTGGGCTCTGGGCGGCCGCTTCCTGGCCTGGAGACACACCGGGAGCTTCCAGGGCTCCCCCTTCGAGGGGCTCTCCTTCGACGGCTACAACAACGGCGACGAGCGGTACGAGACCATCTGGATGGACAACTTCGGCACTCTGATCCTCTACTACACCGGCTCCTGCTCCGACGACGGGAGGGTCCGCACCCTGAACACCTCCTTCCGCGACGTGGTCGGCGGCGGCGAGATCCTCTACCGCGCCCTCTACACCGTCGAGGACGAGGACCACTTCACCTACGAGTCGTTCATGCGGAAGGACGGCGAGGAGGAGTTCCGCAACCTCTTCATCCGCTGGACGCGCCAGTAGGGGGCGCCGGCATGGCCCGCGACCGCCGGCTCGCCCCGTGGCAACACCGGCTGCACGAGATCATCTTCGAGGCCGACACCCCGGCGGGGAAGGCGTTCGACGTCGCCCTGCTGGTGGCGATCGGGGCGAGCGTGATCGCCGTGATGCTCGAGAGCGTGGCGGGGATCCGGGCGCGGTACGGCGCCGAGCTGCGAGCGGTGGAGTGGACCTTCACCGTCCTGTTCACCGTCGAGTACGCGCTGCGTCTGGTCTGCGTGGGCCAGCCGCTGCGCTACGCCCGGAGCTTCTACGGCATCGTGGACCTGCTGGCCATCGTCCCCACCTATCTGAGCTTCCTGATCGCCGGCAGCCAGACCCTGATCGTGATCCGCGCCCTGCGGCTGCTCAGGGTCTTCCGGGTCCTCAAGCTGGCCCACTTCGTGGGCGAGGCGCGGATGCTCCACGCCGCCCTGCACGCCTCGAGCCGCAAGATCATCGTCTTCCTGGGCACCGTGCTCATGGTGGTTCTTATCGTGGGCGCCCTGATGTACCTGATCGAGGGACCCCAGAACGGCTTCACCAACATCCCCCAGGCGGTCTACTGGGCCATCGTGACCATGACCACGGTGGGCTACGGCGACCTGGCCCCCCAGACGGTCGTGGGCAAGTTCCTCGCTTCGGTCGTGATGATCCTGGGCTACGGCATCATCGCCGTGCCGACGGGCATCGTGACCGTCGAGATCGCCCAGACCCTGAAGAAATCCACCAGCACGAGGGCCTGCGTGGAGTGCGGCCGCGGGGGCCACGCCATCGACGCCGACTACTGCAAGTACTGCGGCGCCAGGCTGGTGTGAGGCCGCGGCCCGGCCGCGCTCTCCTCCGACCCCCTAGACGCAGCCGGCCGCCGCGGCTTCGACGCCGATCTCTCTCACGAGCCGCCCACGATCCACCCGGCGGGTGACCCCCAGCTCCTCCTCCCGAGCCGTCTCCGGCGCCGTGGTCGCGATCCCGCTCGTCCGCGGCAGAGGCTCGCAGAACCCACCCGGCGCGCACCGGAGCCAGCTCACCCGGATCACTTCGGTCTGGATCCATCCGACCGCCTCTGCCGGCGAGTAGATCACCTGGCGCTGGCGGCCGTAGTACGCCTTCGACAGGTGGACTCCCACCGCGGCGCGGCAGTGCGACGCTTCGCCGATCGCCCGTGACAGCTCGAGGGAGACGGCCGCCAGTCGGCGCACGCCCTCGCTCGGGTCTCGACCCAATGCGCTCAAGAGCTCCGCCGGCGCGTGGGAGAGGCGGGCCACCCGAGCCCGCTCCGCCGTCTCCTCGCCGGTGGCCCAGCGCTCCAGCAACGACCGCGGCAGCTCGGGGATCATCTCGATCTCCAGAGAGGCGGGAACCGCCGGGCGCAGCAGCTCGACGAGCTGATCGGGGGAGAGGCCCGGGTTCAGGGCGAGCTCCCGCCGGTACCTCTCCGCGAGGCCGCTCGAGATCAGGGTCTCGATCTCGTCGCCCGCCAATCGACGCCGGGAGATCGCATCGACCAGCTCTCGGACCCAACCGATCTCCCGGCGAGCGTCGTCACGGAGATCGCGGTTGGCTCGCAGCGCGGTCACCGTAACCTCCCGGGTGAGGGAGGGATGGGAGAGGAGCATCTTCCCCAGCCAGCCGGGCAGCTCCTGCGCGGCCACCAGCATCAGGATCTCGGCCGAGACGGCGGGGTTGCGGAGAAGGCCCGCGAGGGCTTCCCCCTTGGCCGCCAGGTGGCGGAGGGTCTTCTGGGGCGCCGCCGGGTCGCTCGCCACCTCCCTCGCCGCCTCCGGGCTGAGATCCGTGAGGAGGGCCGCAAGAGAGGCGTCGGGGAACGCCGGATTCAGCGCCAGCGCCGTCAGGAGCTCGCGCCGCTCCCACGTGGACTCCAGCCCCACGCCGATCTCCTGGAGCTGCGTCAGGACCGGCTCGGGGCTCCGGCCGTCGGCGGCCGCCTGCATGCACAGCTCCAGCCGGCTCCCCGTGCACCCCGCCACCAGGGCGACCGTCAGGTCGAGGTGTCGGTCGGGGCTCAACCCGCGCTCCGACATCCAGGCGACCAACGACGGGTGTCTGGCCAGCCCGGGCGGCAGGCTGTAGAAGGAGCGGCCGCGGAGGATGCGCTGCAAGACGTCGAAGCTCGCCGCCGGATTCTCCAGCAGACACTCCAGCGTCGGGTTCCATCTGGCTTTCGAGGCCAGAGCCTCGACGACTCCGGATGTCGCCCCTGGGTTGCAGGCCAGGGCGGCCCTCACCTCCCACTCCGGATCGTCCACGAGTCGAGCCTGCACGGTCTCCGGAAGGGCGGGATTCCCCGCCACGGCGGCGCGGATCGCGGCTTTCTTCGAGGCAGCGAGCTCCGCCAGCTCAGCGGGGGCGGTCCGGGGATCCGCGGCGCGCCGGGCTTTGCTCGCCGCGAGCGGGCCCTGCGCCGCGAGGGCGGACACCAGGAGCGCCATCGCCATCGCCCGCCGGGAGGTCCGGCGGGACCCCCCGACGCCCTGGCTAGAGGCCACTCGAGCCTCCCCGAGAGCACCTCGCGGGTGGTCCTCCACAGCGGCGGGGCGTTGCTGGAGCGTTCATTCCCGAAGAGCCGAGCCACGCTATCACGGCGCCACCAGCCCGGGGCGGGCCCGGCTCGAGCGGTCCCGCGCGCCCTTTATCTCGGCTGGGGGAACCCCGGGCATCGGGGCTCGCCTGGAGCCCCCGGGGGGCGTGCCTGGCGCACCCCGAGCGACCCCGCGCGCCCTCGGCGACGGCAAGGGGAGCATCCTTCCAGCCGACATGGAATACTCCGCGGCTTCAACTGCCCTCGGAAGGAGCCGTCGCTGCGCCCGTACCGCCCCACTGCCCTTGCTCGCGGTCCTCACCAAGAAGGGCACTCTCCACCTGGGCCCGGCCAGCCCGGAGGGATGGGACGAGACGGCGCGGCTGCCGGTCTTCGACGACCTCGCCTGGACGCCTCCCAGCGTCGCCGGGTCCAGCCTCTACCTGCGCAGCCTGGGCGAGCTGGCCCGGGTGGACCTGGTCCGCCGCGAGGGGTGGTGGAGCACCCGCGTGGACCCGCGGGCGCGGATCGACTACCTCTTCTTCGTGGACGACGAGCCCACCCCCGACCCCGCACACGACCGGCGCTCCACCAGCACCGTCCTCGGGTCGGACATGAACTGGAGCCGCGGCGAAGTGGTCGAGACGTCGTGGGTCGCCCTGCCCGCGTGGCCGGGCCACCGACCGCCTCCGGCGCCCCTGAGCCGGGTGGAGAGCTTCGAGCTCGAGATCCGGCCGCACCGTGGAGCCGCTGATCGTGGTCTTCCTCGAGCCCGCCCGCCGGGTGCGTCTGCGGCCCCTCTTCCGGGAGCTGGTGGCGGCGCCGATCGACGAGCGCTATCGCACCTGGCCCGACCGGGCGTCGCGCGCCCACGTCGGCATGGGCTGGGAGGGGCTCGGCGCGACGCTGACGGCCCTGGCCGGTGCCGACGGGCGGTAGGACCCCTCGACGACCGCCGGGCTCTCGCCGGACGGGGGCCTCTCCGCTCTGGGCTAGCATCTCTCCCGATGCGCGCGATGGTGATGCGCCGGCCGGGCGAGCCGCTGGCGCTCGAGGAGCGGGCCCTCCCCGACCCGTCGCCGGGCCAGCTGCGGCTCCGGGTGGAGGCCTGCGGCGTCTGCCGGACCGATCTCCACGTCTTCGACGGCGACCTCGCCGAGCCGCGCCTGCCGCTGATCCTGGGCCACGAGATCGTGGGCCGCATCGACGAAGTGGGGCCGGGAGTGGAGGAGATCGAGCCGGGAGCGCGGGTCGGAGTCCCCTGGCTGGGCTGGACCTGCGGCGACTGCCCCTTCTGCCGCCGGGGGCAGGAGAATCTCTGCGACCGGGCCCGCTTCACCGGCTACCAGCTCGACGGCGGATACGCCGAGGCGACCCTGGCCGACCCGCGCTACTGCTTCCCGGTGGAGGAGGAGCTCGACGCCGCGGCCACCGCGCCGCTGCTGTGCGCCGGGCTCATCGGCTACCGGTCGCTCCGGATGGCCGGCGACGCCCGCCGTCTGGGTCTCTACGGCTTCGGCGCCGCCGCCCACATCGTCGCCCAGATCGCCCGCTGGGAGGGACGGGAGGTCTACGCCTTCACCCGGGCCGGCGACACGGACGGCCAGGCGTTCGCCCGCGAGCTGGGAGCGGTCTGGGCGGGCGGCTCCGACCGGCCGCCGCCCGAAAGGCTCGACGCGGCGATCCTCTTCGCCCCGGTGGGCGGCCTGGTGCCTCGGGCGCTGGCAGCGGTCCGCAAGGGGGGCGTCGTGATCTGCGCCGGGATCCACATGAGCGACGTCCCCGCCTTCCCCTACGAGCTGCTCTGGGGCGAGCGGTCCGTGCGCTCGGTGGCCAACCTCACCCGGCAAGACGGCCTCGACCTGTTCGAGGTGGCGCCGAGAGTCCCGGTCCGCACCCAGGTGACTCCCCTGCCGCTGTCGCAGGCCGGCGAGGCGCTGCGCCGGCTGCGGCAGGGCGAGGTCCGGGGCGCCCTCGTCCTGACTCCCTGACCCCCCAGGCTACCGCCGCCAGCCCAGCTCGACGCCGATCGAGCGCCCGGGAGAGAGGACCGCCTTGTCGTCGGCGGAGCCGAAGAACTCCCGGTCGAGCAGGTTGGTGCCGCTCACGGTGACCCGCAGGTCGTCGGAGAGGTGCCGGGTGAAAGAGGCGGAGAGCAGCTCGGCCGACGGGATGGCCATCTCCCCCGGCCCCGGGTCCCCCTTGGCGTCGCGGACCGCGAACCGGGCGGCGTGCCGCCCGCGCTCGCCGCCGCCCGCGGCTCCCAGGTGCAGCCGGGTCGCCGGGACGTCGGCCAGGGGCTTGCCGCCCTCCTCGCGCCCCCGCATCCGGTGGCCGCCGAAGGAGAGCGACCAGGCGGCGGTGACCTGGTAGGCGCCCTCGAGCTCCACCCCCTCGATGGCGCCGGAGGTCAGGTTGACGAAGGTCAGGAGATCGGGCTCGATCTCGACCCGCTCGATGTAGTCGTCGATCTCGGTGCGGAAGAGGGCGCCGGTGAGAAAGAGCCGCTCGCCGAAGTAGCGCAGGCCGAGGTCCGCGGCCACCGAGCTCTCGGCCTCCAGGTCGGCGTTGCCGACCACCCGGCCGCGCCCGGTCACGCCGCTGAAGAAGCGCTCCGAGAGGGAGGGGAAACGGAGCCCCGTTCCGAGGTTGGCGGCCAGCTCCCAGCCCCCGCCGAGGGGCGCGAGCACGCCGGCGAAGCCGGTCAGGGCCCCCTCCGACTCGCCGGGGCCGCCGCCGTTCGTCTGCCGCTGCCAGGCGTAGCGGCCGCCGGCGAGCAGCGTCAGGGTCCCCACGTTCCACTCGGCGGCGCCGTAGAGCCCCGCCTCGTCCTGCCCCGCGTCGTCCAGGGTGAGCTGCAGGATCTCCGGAGCGAGAAGACCCGGCAGGGGGGAGATCCGCTCCTCGGCCCGCACCGAGCGGCGGCCGAAGTAGTCGATCCCCACCCGCGCCGAGACCGGTCCGGTCAGGTCGAGCTCGCGCTGGAAGTTGAGCCCGAAGTCGGTGGCGTCGTTCGCGAGCTCGGACCGCCGCAGCCGGTCGCTCTCGACCACCCGCGTCGAGAGCTCGTTGGGGTGGACCCACGCCTCCAGCCGCCAGCGGTCCGGTGAGCGCAGCGCGAAGCGCAGCAGCAGATGCTCCTCCTCCGGATAGACGGTGGTCCGTACCGGGAAGTCGCTGTTGGGCTTGCCGATGTCGCGTCCCACGGCGCCGATGGCGGTGACCTGGTAGAGCAGACCGCCGGCCTGCCAGTCCCGCTCGGCGACCGCGGAGAGCTGCTCGAAGCCGCTCGGGAGGCGGTCTCCCGCCGGCGTCTCGGCATCGCCGGCCCGCCGGTGGGCCAGACCCAGCGACCACCCGCCGTCGCCCCAGCCCACGGTCTGGTACGACTCCCCTCCCTGGCCTCGGTAGCCGGCCGCGGCGCTGAGCCCCTCGTGCACCCGGGGGAAGAGCTGCACCACTCCGCCCAGGGCGCCGGAGCCGTAGTAGCTGGACGAGGGTCCTCGCAGCACGTCCACCGAGCGCATCAGAAGCGGGTCGACAAAGGAGACCGCGGCGCCCGCGCGGCGCTCGGACTCGATGCGCATCCCGGCGACCAGCGTCATCACCCGCTGGCGCGAGATGCCCCGCACCGAGTAGGTCTGGAAGATGCCCCCCTGCCCGTTCTCCGACACCCCTGGCACCGCGGTGACCAGCTCGGCCAGGGTGGACGGAGGCGCGGCGCGATCCTCCGGGTGGATCAGGGTGGCGGCGATGGAGACCGGCGCCGCGGCGTCGCCGCCGCGGGCCGCCGACACCACCACCTCCTCGTAGAACTCCTGTTTCGGGAACAGCACGAGCTCGAGATCGCCGGCCGTCTCGGCCGTCACCTCGGCCTCGAGAAGCTCGAAACGGGGATGACGGACCTCGAGAAGCGCCGGCGGCTCGACCGGCAGCCGGAAGAGGCCCCTGGCTCCGGTGAGGGTGCTCTCGCCCCCCGCGGAGACGCCGACCCGCGCCCCCTCGACCGCCACCCCCTGCGAGTTGACCACCCGCCCGGCGATCTCGGCGGGGAGGGGGATCGCGCAGAGCGCCAGCGCCACGGCCGGCGCAATGCGACGGAGGACGGCGGGAGAGAGCGGGGTCATCGTTCGATCCCGGGCCGCACCGGCCGGAGCGCCCGCGTGGAATAGGATTGCCCGGGCCCGGGCGAGCCGGGCGCCGGGCGCCCGGGAGGGCGGAGTATAGCGGCTTGAGCGACAAACCGACCCTGGAGCTGCGACAGGTCCGCAAGTGCTACGGCGACTTCGTCGCCGTAGCCGGGATCTCGCTCGCCGTGCCCCCCGGGTCGATCTACGGCCTGCTGGGTCCGAACGGCGCCGGCAAGACGACGACCATCCGCATGATGATGGACATCATCGCGCCCGACGAGGGCGAGGTGCGGCTCTTCGGGCGGCCCCGGCGACCGGAGGACCGGCGGCGGATCGGCTACCTGCCCGAGGAGCGCGGCCTCTACCAGAAGATGACGGTGGTGGACCAGATGGTCTTCCTGGCCCAGCTCCGAGGCCTGAAGAGGCGCGATGCGCTGCCGGCGATCCGCGACTGGCTGGCCCGGGTGGAGCTCGCCGACTGGGAGAGGAAGAAGGTCGAGGAGCTCTCCAAGGGGATGCAGCAGAAGATCCAGCTCGTGGGCACCGTCCTCCACGATCCCGACATCGTGATCCTCGACGAGCCCTTCTCCGGCCTGGATCCCATCAATCAGGAGCTGTTCAAGGAGCTGCTCGCGGGGTACAAGACGCTCGGCAAGACGGTCCTCTTCTCCACGCACGTCATGGAGCAGGCGGAGAAGCTGTGCGACTCGATCTGCCTGATCTCCCGCGGCCGCGCCGTCCTCGCCGGGCGGCTCGACGAGATCAAGCGCCGCTTCGGCGGGCACTCCTTCCGGGTGACGACCGACACGCCGGCGGAGCGGATGGTCTCGGTCGCGGGAATCGAGCAGGCACTCCCCCAGGACGACGGAACGGTGAAGATCCTGCTGGAGGAGACGGCGCGGCCGGGCGAGGTGCTCGGCGGCCTGGTGCGGCTGGGCGAGGTGGCCGAGTTCCGCTCCGAGGCGCCGGGGCTGGAGGAGATCTTCATCAAGGCGGTGCGCGATGCCGCTTGAGAACGCCCTGGTGGTCGCCCGCCGGGAGTACCTGGCGCGGGTGCGCACCAAGGGCTTCTGGCTGGCCACCATCGCCCTGCCCCTGCTGCTCGCGGGGATGGGGGTCGTGCCCACCCTGCTCATGGTGGGGGCCGACACCGGGCAGCGGCTGGTGGTGGTGGACGAGACCGGCGAAATCGGCGACCTGCTGCGGCGCGAGCTCGGCGCGAGCGAGATCCCCGGGCTCCAAGAGGTCGCCGGCTTCACCCTGACCGTCGAGGCGCCGGCCGCGGACCGGCAGGCGCAGCGCGCGGAGCTGAACCGCCGCGTGCTGGACGGCGAGATCGACGCCTGGAGCTGGCTCGACGACGCCTCGATCACCGAGGGGCGGATCGGCTACAACGCCGAGAGCGTCTCCAACTTCCTCACCCAGGAGCGGCTCGAGGACGCCCTCTCGCGGGCGGTGCGGGTCTACCGGCTGGAGCGCGCCGGGTACGACGCCGAGGCCGTGAGCGAGCTGACAAGTGGGGTGCGCCTCAAGACGTCCAAGATCAGCGAGGAGGGGGAGAAGGAGGAGGGGGCCGAAGCCGGGATCATCCTCGCCTACCTCCTCTTCTTCCTGCTCTACATGGTGCTGCTGATCTACGGCCAGCAGGTGATGAACGGCGTCTTGGAGGAGAAGACCAGCCGCATCGTGGAGGTGATCGTCTCCACCACGCGCCCCTTCGAGCTCATGCTGGGCAAGCTGACGGGGGTCTGCTGCACGGCGCTGACGCAGCTCGGAATCTGGCTCGCCGCCCTGGCGGTCGTGACCCTCCCCGGGGTCGTCTCGGCGATGGCCTGGATCCCCGAGGAGGTGGACCTGCCGACCTTCGCGCCCGGGATCTTTCTCCACTTCCTGATCTGCTTCCTGCTCGGCTTCTTTCTCTTCAGCTCGGTCTACGCGGCCATCGGCGCCGCCTTCAACAACGTCCAGGAGGCGCAGCAGTTCGCCTCGGTGGCGGTCTTCTTCCTGATCGCCCCTGTCTTCTTCTTCTGGGTCGTGATCAACGATCCCGACTCGACGGTGTCGGTCGTCACCTCGCTGGTGCCGCTCTTCACTCCCCTGCTGATGATGCTGCGCATCGCGATCAAGACCCCGCCGGCGTGGCAGATCGTCCTCGGCTACCTGCTCACCGCGTTGGCCACCTGGGCCTCCATCTGGGCCGGCGCCCGGATCTACCGCACCGGCATCCTGATGTACGGCAAGAAGCCCAGCGCCAGAGAGCTCTGGCGATGGCTGCGCCGCGCCTGATCTAACGGGGTCGGCCGGCCTCCCCCGGCGGCCGGGCCTTCGCGCGAGCGCCTCGAGCGGGAGGCGCCGACGCGGCACCACCGGAAAGCTTCTGGCGGCTCGCCCCTACCCCTCCCGGAGCGACCATTCGACGGCCCGGCGGATCAGCTCGTTGTTGTGCTCGATGCCGAGCTTGACCTTGATCTTCTCCCGGTGGGACTCGATGGTCTTGACGCTGCGACGCAGACGCCGGGCGATCTCCCGGGTGGTCGAGCCCTCGCCGAGCAGCGAGAAGACCTCGAGCTCGCGGTCGGTGAGGGCCTCCACCCCGGTCGCCGACTCCGCCCCCTCCTCGGCGACGGCGCGCCGCAGCAGGAGCTGGGTCATCTCGGGGCTCAGGTAGACCTCTCCGGCGAGCACCCGCCGGATCGCGCCGAGCAGCTCGCCGGCCGCCTCCTCCTTGTGGACGTAGCCCGAGGCGCCGGCCTCCAGCGCCCGGCGCGCGTACAGCTTCTCGTCCAGCATCGACAGCACCAGCATCCGCGGCGGGCTGCCGAGCGCCGCCAGCTCCTTGACGAGCTCGAGGCCGCTGCGATCCGGCAGGGAGAGGTCCACCAGCACCAGGTCGGGCCGGGTCTCCTCGACCGCCCCCCGGGCCGCGGTCGCGGTCTCTGCCTCGCCGCAGACCTCGAGGTCGGCCTCCTGGGAGATCATCTGGCGCAGCCCGAGCCGGACCACCGGGTGATCGTCGACGAGCAGGATGCGGTGCCGCGCCATCGATCTCGACTCCTTCAAGCGCCCGTGGCGGCGGGCAGCTCCAGGTCGCAGCGCACCCGCGTGCCCTCGCCGGGGCGCGACTCCACCGCGAGCTCGCCGTCGAGGAGCGAGGCCCGGTAGCGCATCACGCGCAGGCCCAGACCCGCCCCCCGCGGCCGCCCTTCCGAGAGGCCCCGCCCGTCGTCGGTCACGGTGAGAGCGAGCCGGGCGGCGCGGCGTTCCAGGGCGATCAGAACGCGGCTGGGCTGCCCGTGCCGCACCGCGTTGTGCACCGCCTCGCTGGCGATGCGGAAGAGCTGTGTGGCGGCGAAGCCGTCTTCGAGCCGCAGCGGCTCGGAGCACCGGAGCCGGCACTCCACGCCGTGCAGCCGGCGGGTCGTGGCGGCGAGCTCGGTGAGCGCCGACATCAGGCCGTCGGGATCGACCTCCACCGGCAGCAGACCGCGAATCAGCGAGCGCACGCTCCGCTGACAGGACCGGGCGATCTCCACCAGCTCGCCGGCGAGCTCGGTCTCCGGCAGACCGCGCTCCGCCAGCCGCGTCTCGAGGGTGTCGGCCAGGAGGGCGAGGCCGGTCAGGTCCTGCCCCAGCACGTCGTGCAGCTCGTGTCCGAGCGACCGTCGCTCGCGCTCGGCAACGCCGGCGGCCTCGCGACCGAGCCGCCGCCGCTCCACGGCGCTCCCCAGCAAGGCGCCCACGGAGAGCAGCACCTCGTCCTCGAATCGCGGCGGGGCCTCTCCCGGCGGCCGTCCGTGGGCGAGGACCTCGAGGCGGCCCAGGAGCTCGTCGCCGCAGACCACCGGCACCATCATCGCCAGCCGGTTCGAGCCGACGGGCCCGCGGACCACCTCGGCGGACGGCTCGCGGGGAGGGTCGGGCCACTCGGAGGGCCGCTCGGCGCCGCTCGTCACCGGGGCGCAGCCCGCAACGGCCGCCCCGCCCTCCGACGCGACAAAGCGAGCGGCGGCCGGTCGGTAGAGCCGGCAGAGGGCGCCCAGGACCCGGCGGACCACCTCGCCGCTCGGTCCATCGCCCTGGGTCTCCGACGCGACCTCGAGCAGCAGACGGACGAGCTGCCCGTCCCGGCTCCCGGCGGCGCTCTGCTCTGGAATCTCGACCTCGGCCACGACGAGCCCGACATCGTAGCAACAAGACGAAGACGCCCCGGCCGGAGCCGGGGCGCTTCGTCCTGACCGCGCGTCGGAAGATGGCGACGTCGAAGCCGTCGCGGACGGAGAGGCCGTTGTCGACCGCGCTCGCGCCGGCCTCGAGAGCCTCCTCGGAGCTCGAGGGCACGCCGGGCGGCGCGGCGCGGGACGCTACCTGCCCGCTGCGACCGGCTCGAGCCGCTCTTTGGCCTCGGACAGGCCGGCCACGAGCTCGCTCAGGGCGCTCTCGGCCCCCGTCTTGAGAGCCTCCCAGGAGTCGGCGCCGGCCTCCTTGATCTTGGTGATCTGCTCGGACAGCTCGTCACGGCGGTCGCGCAGATCGGTCATCTTCTTCTCGTACCGGATCCGGGCGTCGGCCTTGAGCCTGCGCGAGCGGGCCTCGAGCTTGTCGAGCTCGGCGTTCATCTCGTCCAGGCGGGCTTTCAACTTCTCCAGGTAGATCTCACGATTCATATGTTGCGTCCCTTCGTCTCGGTTCTCTCGTATCGCTTCGGGTCGCGGACTCGCCACGACTACTACGACAGTAGTCGACAGCTCTTCGGCGGGGAATCGGTGGGGGCCCCAAAGCTCCCTGGGGGATCCCCCCATGTCGAACCCCCGGCGCCTCCCGCGAGCCGGGCCCGGCGCCGCGTGGCTCCCGGACCGCGCCCGTGGCCACGCCCCGGTGCTCCGGATCACGGCCCGGGTCGACGGAGGGTAGAATCCGGCGACCACACATCGGGAGGACCATGAACCTGATCAGCCTGCTGGGGCTTCTCGCGCTGCTCGGCATCGCCTGGGCCCTCTCCGTCCACAAGACGCGGGTGCCGCTGCGCACCGTGGCCTGGGGTCTCGGCCTGCAGTTCCTCTTCGCCGTGATCATCCTGCGGGAGGACTTCTGGAGCTTCGTCGGGATGGCGGTCTTCGGGCTGCTGCTCGTCGTCTACATCGTGCACGAGGGGCGGGGCTGGGGAGCGATCGGCGCGCTGGCGGCGGCCGCCGCAGCGGTGGGGCTGCTTCTCCACGCCATAATGCCGGCGCTCGTTCCCTGGGTGTTTCTGGCCCTCTTCCTCTTTCTGCCGCTCAACGCGCGCTTCCGCTTCGCCCCGGGCGCGCAGCGCTTCGCGGCGGCTCTGCTGGTGGTGGCCGGGGTCACGTACCTCACCTCGCGCGGCCTCTACGGCCAGCTCCTCTTCTCCTCGCTCTCGACCAGGGTCTCGAGCTTTCTGAGCCTCTCCGACTACGGCGCAGCCTTCATCTTCGGCAACCTGGCCAACCCCGAGCACTTCGGCCCCGGGGCCAACTGGCCGGGCTTCGGAATGCAGTTCGGCTTCAAGGTCCTGCCCACCATCATCTTCTTCGGCGGCTTCATGGCGGTGCTCTACTACCTCGGAGTCATGCAGAAGGTGATCGAGGCGATGAGCCGGTTCGTGCGCTGGACCCTGGGCACCAGCGGCGCCGAGACCCTCTCCTGCAGCGCCAACATCTTCGTCGGCCAGACCGAGGCGCCGCTCCTCATCCGCCCCTTCCTGCCGCGGATGACCAAGTCGGAGCTCAACACCATCATGGTGGGCGGCTTCGCCACCATCGCCGGCGGGGTCCTGGCCGGCTACATCGCCTTCGGGGTCCCGGCCGGACACCTGATCGCCGCCAGCGTGATGTCGGCGCCCGCGGCGCTGGTGATCGGCAAGATCATCTACCCCGAGACCGAGCACTCGGAGACCGCGGGCGACGTCAAGCTGCCGGAGATCGACAGCGGCGGCAACGTCATCGAAGCGGCCTCGAACGGCATCACCGACGGTCTGAAGCTGGCCGTCAACGTGGCGGCCATGCTGATCGGCTTCATCGCCCTGATCGCGGTGGTGGACGTGATTCTCAACTGGGCGGACTCGCTGATCGACGGCCGCTGGCTGGGCGGCGAGTACGTCGCCTACGAGGCCGTGGGGCTCTCGCCGGCGGTGGGCGAGTACCTGGGCTGGTTCCCGGGCTCGCTCCAGACCCTCTTCGGCACCCTGCTCAAGCCTCTCGCCTTCCTGATGGGGGTGCCGTGGAAGGACGCCACCCTGGTGGGCAACCTCCTGGGGGTCAAGCTGTCGCTGAACGAGTTCGTAGCCTACGGCACGCTGGGCACCTACATCCAGAACGGCGCGCTCTCCGAGCGGGCGGTGATCATCTCCACCTACGCCCTCTGCGGCTTCGCCAACTTCGCCTCGATCGGCATCCAGATCGGCGGCATCTCGGCCGTGGCGCCGGACCGCAAGCCCGACCTGGCCAAGGTGGGTCTGAAGGCGATGATCGGCGGCGCCCTGGCGTCGTGGACCACGGCCACCATCGCCGGCATCCTGATCGCCTGAGAGGGTCCCTCCTTCAGGTCAGCCGGTAGCGCCGCAACCGGAGGACCTGCGCGACGGCGGTGAGGGCGACCCAGACCAGGTCGCGACTCTCCAAGGGAGCGTCTCGACCCGGCGGCGGAGCTCCCGCACGACCAAGAGACAACCGGCCAGCGCCGGCACAATCGCGGCGATCAGCCAGAGGGCTTTCGCCGCCGAGCTCTGGGCCAGGGGAGCGAGCTCGAAGGCCCCGAAAGTCGACAGGTAGGAGATGCGACGCCGCCCTTCCTTCCTCTCGAGCACTCCTGGGGAAGACCCTACCACCCACCGGCCGTGCTCCAGGACGCATCAAGCCCGCTGCTCGGCCAGGAAGCCGATCAGCTTCTCGTTGACCCGCTCGGGCTCCTCGTGCTGCAGCCAGTGGGTGGCCTCGGGGAGCCGCTCGACCCGGGCATCGGGGGCGTAGCGCAGGCTCGAGTCGATCAGCTCGGGGCCGAGAAAGCGGTCCTTCAGGCCCCACAGCAGGAGGGTCGGGGCGCTCACCGCCGGATCCCGGACCCGCGCCGGCGGATGCCGCAGCGAGGCGCGGTACCAGTGGATCATGGAGCGGAGCGCACGCGGCTTTCTCCACGCCTCCTTGTAGCGCTCCATCTCCTCGTCGTCGAAGGCGCCGCGGCGGGCGGTGCCCCGGACCGAGCGCACCCCGACGTCGAAGTCGCGCCGCCGGTACCACCACTCGGGCAGCCAGGGAAGCTGGAAGAAGAGCATGTACCAGCTCTTCCGGAGCTGGGCCCGGTTGCGGACGAGCTCGCGGCGCATCGCCAGGGGGTGGGGGCAGTTGAGCACCGCCAGCCGCTCCACCCGGTCGCGGTGCCGCACCGCCGTCCACCAGGCCACGGCTCCGCCCCAGTCGTGGCCCACCAGCCGGGCGCTCGCCCGTCCCCGGGTCTCGATCAGCGCCGCCACGTCGTCGGCGAGACGATCGAGCCGGTAGTCCCGCACCCGCCGCGGCTTGTCGCTCTCGTTGTAGCCGCGCTGGTCGGGCGCCAGCACCCGGAAGCCGGCCTCGGCCAGCGGCTGGATCTGGTGGCGCCAGCCGTACCAGAGCTCGGGGAAGCCGTGCAGCAGCACCACCAGCGGCCCCTCCGCCGGCCCGGCCTCGGCCAGGTGCAGGCGGAGACCGTCGATCTCTGCGGTCGTGTGCTCGATCACCGGAGTCCGCCGGCAGTCTACAGCGGCGCCCGCCGCACGATCCGGGGTGAGAAGATGCGACTCCGATGGAGAAGCGCGCCAGACCGGTGGCCGCCGCCCCCAGTGACGGCGGCGCGAGGTTCGGGACCGGCGGGCTCGCCGGGCTCCTGGCGGCGGCCTCCGACCGCCGCGGCGGCGCGCTCACCGTCTACCTCCTCTTCGCCGCCGTCTGCTGCTTCCTGAGCCTGGGCGCCGTTCCCCTGATCTCCATGGAGGCCATGGTGGCCGACGCCGGGGCGGCGATGATCGAGAGCGGCGGCTGGGCGGTGCCCACCCTCTACGGTGAGATGTTCACCTTCAAGCCGGCGCTGGCCCCCTGGATGTCGGCGGTAGCCCAGAGCGCCGCGGAGCGGCCCGGCGAGCTCCTGCTGCGGCTGCCCTTCGCCCTCTGCGGCGCGCTGCTGGGTCTCGCTCTGCTGCTCCTCGTCGGCCGCCGGCACGGATGGCGGGTGGGTCTCTTCACCGGCCTGGCCGCGGTGGGCAGCGCCCTCTTCGTGGAGAAGGTGAGGATCGCCGAGTACGACGCCCCCCTCGCCGCGGCGGTCGGCGTGGCCGTCGCGGCAGCCGCCCTCAATCTGGCGGGGAGAAGAGAGCTCCTCTCCCTCTGGTGTCTCGCCTACACCGGTGTGGCCGCCGGCTTCGTGGCCAAGGGAGCGCCGGCGCTCATGGTCTTCGGACCGGGTCTCGTGGCCGCCGCGCTGCTCGCCGGCCGGCCGCGGCGTCTGGCCGGTTGGCGTCACCTGGCCGGCGGCGCCCTGGGCCTGCTGCTGATCGGCGGCTACCTCTGGTGGGCCTGGAGGAGCGGCGGGCCGCAGGTCTTCGACCAACCCCTCCGCGAGGCCCAGGTTCGCGGCCTGCGCTGGGGCGCCGCCGAGCTCCTGGCCATCGCCGTCAAGCCGGCGACGACCTTCTCCGTTCTCCTGCCCTGGTCCTTCGCCCTGCTCCTCTGGCGACCCTTCCGGCGGTCCGCGAGCGAGGACGGCCTGCGGCTGGCGCGGGCCGGCGCCGGCTTCCTGCTCGGCGGGCTCGCCGCCTTCGCCCTGCTCCCGGCCTCGCAGCCACGGTACGTCCTTCCCCTGGCCGGGCCGCTGGCCCTGGTGGCCGGACCGATCGTGGCCACCCTCCTGGAGAGCCGCCTCCCGAGGTGGGCGGTGGCCGCCACCCGGGTGCTCTTTCTCCTGGGCGCCGCCGCCACCCTGGGCGCCGCGGCCGGCCGCGGCACCCCGAGCAGGCCGCTGCGGCTCACCAGGGTCGCCCGGCTCTCGGGCGCTGCTCTCGCCGGTCGGGCCCCCGCCGGCAC
>JAWWBN010000019.1:0-29694 GCA_033720955.1 Thermoanaerobaculia bacterium
GGTGCGCCAGACGCTCTGCGACACCCCGGGGCGGCTCGGCTTCCAGGAGGAGCCGGTGCCGGCGCCCGTCGTCTTCCGGCGGGGGCGGGCGGTGACGCCGGCTCTCGTCGAGGTCGACCGTCTCTCCGCCGTCGCGCCGCGAAGGCTCGACCTGGCCGACGCGGAGATCGTCGCTGCGGCTTCCCTCGAGGAGGAGGCGAGCGGCTTCTATCGCCGCCGTCTCGAGCGCTGTCCCCCCGAGTGGACGGTGCCGGTGCCGTCGGGGCTCTTCGTGGGTCGCGGTCCCGCGATGGTGGTCCTGCTGCACCGCTATCTCCCCGTCGCGCCGGCGCGGGCCCTCGAGCTCCGGCGGACGCCGTCCGGCCGGCGGCCGACCTTCGCCGCCTCTCTGGACGGCCCCCGCGGCCGCGGCCTCTTCGTCTCCGTCGGGGTCTGGCTGTCGAGCTCGGACGCGCCGCGGAGGACGCGGCTGCGGCTGGCGGGCCAGGAGCTGCCCCTCCACCCGACGGGCGGCCGGGCCGCCGAGCGGCTCTGGGTGAGCGAGAGGGCGCCGGCGCGGGGCGGGCGGCTGACGCTGGAGATGGGCCCCGGGGTGGGGCCGCGGGAGGCCTACCCGGTGACCCTCTACTCCTGGCGCTTCGCCGACGGCCGGGCGCGGTAGAGAAGACGGAAGCGAAGGACCTCCGACAGCATGGCCAGCGAGTCGGCGAGGGGGCGCACCCGGGACGGCCGCGAGTCCACCCACTCCACCCCCACCTCGACGATGCGGTGGCCGCGCTGCCTCGCCCGCCAGGTGAGCTCCACGTCGAAGGCGAAGCCGTCGGTCACGAGGTCGCGGAAGAGCTCGCGCGCCACGGCGCCGTCGAGCAGCTTGAAGCCGCACTGGGTGTCGCGGATGCCGCCGACGCCGGCCAGACGGATGATCCGGTTGAAGCACTTGCCCATCCACTCGCGGTAGAGCGGCTGGCGGCGGGTGACCCGCGCCCCCGCCACCGCCCGGCTGCCGTAGACCAGCGGCGCCTGGTGGAGCCGGGCCTCGAGCCGGGGGAGCTCCTCGATGGGGGTGGAGAGGTCGGCGTCGGAGATCAGCACCCGCCGCCCGCGGCTGGCCAGCACGCCCCGCCGGACCGCCGCCCCCTTGCCCCGGTTCTGCGGATCGCGCAACAGGCCGACGCCGCGCGCGGCGAGACCCTCGGCGACGGCGGGCGTCCCGTCGGTGCTGCCGTCGTCGGCGACCAGCACCTCGGCGTCGAGGCCGCGCCGGGCCAGATAGCCCAGAACGCGCTCCAGGGTCGCCCCCAGGCGGTGCTCCTCGTTGAAGGCCGGGATGACGACCGTCAGCTCGGGAGCGTGGCGAGCGTCGGGCGCGGGGGGCGGCATAGGTGGCTCACTCTAGTCCACCGGGCGGAAGACCCCGATCTGCCGCCACGGAGCCTGCCCCTAGTCGGGCTCCAGCTCGTCGAGGGCCCGCTTCGGGGCGACCATCCGGTAGCCGGTCTGCAGGATCCCGGCGACGATCTCCCAGTCGAGGCCGCGGTCCAGACGCACGCCCACCCAGCCGCTGGGCCCCACGTAGGGCGGCACGAAGAAGACCTCCGGGTCGGACTCCACCATCGCCTCCTGCTCGAGCGCGCTCGACTTGACCCAGACGGCGACCCGTCCGTCGCCGTGGTGGTCGTCGTGGAACGACGCGAACGTCCTGCGCCCGCCCCACCACGTGGGCGAGCCGTGGGAGATCCTCTCGCGCGTCTCGGGCCAGGCGGCGACGATGCCGCGGACCCGCTCCAGGGCGTCGTCGGCCCAGGTCACGGCGGTCACTCTAGCACCGGCGTGGCCTCAGCCCGGCGGCGGGCAGAGCGCGCCCTCGCCCGGTCGCACCGTCAGGGCCTGGTCCGCGGCCCGGGGTCCGAGACAGCGCCGCTCGCCGGAGGGGTGGCGGACCTCGACCTCGTCCACGGTCTCGGCGCCGGCCAGGCCGAAATGGGCCGTGGGGTCGCTCGAGGCCTGGTAGCTGTACCCGGCCACCACGTCCCGCCGCAGCCGCCGGCCGCCCACCCGGACCGTGACCCGGGCCCCCAGGGCGGGGGCGCCCGCGGCGTCGAGGACGGCGACCCGGAGCCAGCGGCCGCGGCCCGGCGCCCGGTTCATCAGCAGGTGCGCGGGGGCGTCGCGGTTGACCACCAGCACGTCCACGCCGCCGTCCCCGTCCACGTCGCCGAAGCAGGCGGCGCGGCTGGTGGCGACGAGGACCGGGTCGGTGCCGCCGCGGGGAAGCACCTCCACGAGACGCGGCCCCGGGAGGCCGCGGAAGAGCAGGTTGGGCTGCGCGTACGGGTCGTCGTCGCGCCAGACGCGGCCGCGGCGTCCGATGGTGCCGTTGGCCTGGTAGAGGTCCAGGTGGCCGTCGTTGTCGAAGTCGGCCCAGGCGAGCCCGAAGCGGGTGAGGGAGCGGGAGCGGGCGGCGAGCCCGGCGAGCCCGGTGGCGTCGGTGAAGAGGCCGTCGTCGTTCAGGAAGAGGGAGTCGGTCTCGCCGGCCAGGTTGCCCACCAGCAGATCCAGGTCCCCGTCGTCGTCGAGATCGGCGGCGGAGACCCCCATGCCGGCCTTGGGCAGGCCGCTGCCGTCGGCGGCGGCGCCGCGGAAGACGGCCTCCTCGGCGAAGGTTCCGTCGCCGCGGTTGATCCAGAGCTGGTCCAGCATGCCGTCGTTGGCGACGAAGAGATCGGGGCGGCCGTCGCCGTCGAAGTCGCCGGCGGTCACCCCGAGCCCGGTGCTCCCCGCCGCGTCCATGCCGGCCGCGGCGGTGGCGTCGGTGAAGGTGCCGTCGCCGTTGTTCGAGTAGAAGACGTCGGGCGCCGGCGTGTTGTAGCGCGCCGGGCCGCAGTAGTCCAGCCGGCCGGCGACGTCGCGGCACTCCACCTCGCCCGCCACCGTCCAGTTGAGGTAGTTGGCCACGTAGAGGTCGAGGTCTCCGTCCAGGTCGGGGTCGAAGAAGAGAGCGCTGGAGCTCCAGGCGGTGTGGCCGACCCGGGCGCGGGCGGTGACGTCCTCGAAGCGGCCGTCGCCGAGGTTGCGCAAGAGGACGTTGGCGCCCACATTGGTCACGTAGAGGTCCACCCGGCCGTCGCCGTCGAAGTCGCCGGCGGCCGCCCCCATGCCGTATCCGCGGTCCTCGGCGCCGCTGTCGCGGGCCGCGGCGAAGGTGCCGTCGCCCCGGTTCAGGTAGAGCCGGTTGCCGGGCCGGCTCGCCGGCCGGCGCTCGAGACCGCCGCTCTGCACCAGGTAGGCGTCCAGGTCGCCGTCGCCGTCGGCGTCCACCAGGGCGCAGCCGCCGGCGTGGATCTCGGGGAAGAGGTACCGGCCCGAGTGGCCGGAGCGGTGCTCGAAGAGGAGGCCGCGCGGGCGCGCCTCCTCGCGCAGCCACGGCCGCGGCGTCTCCGCGGCGGCGGCCGGAAGGGCCGCTAGGCCGAGAAGGACGGCGGCCGCGCCGAGCCGGCCCCTCATCGGTCCTCCCGGCCGGCGGCGGCGAGCTCGGCGAGCCGAGCCCGCAGAGCCGCCGCCGTTCCGGTGGGGGGCGCCAGCTCCGCGGCGGCGTCCAGGGCGGCGCGGGCTTCGTCGAGACGTCCCTGCTCGAGACGGGCGTAGGCCAGGCCCACGAAGGCCTGGTCCTGGAAAGGGAACC
Source organism: Thermoanaerobaculia bacterium (assembly GCA_033720955.1). Lineage (GTDB taxonomy): Bacteria > Acidobacteriota > Thermoanaerobaculia > Multivoradales > JAHEKO01 > JAWWBN01. The sequence continues at coordinate 3,683 of JAWWBN010000019.1, forward strand.
TGGCCGCCGCTCGCGAGAAGGTCTCGGCCGCCTCCTGCCACTCCTCCAGGCGCAGGAGGGCCTCGCCGCGCAGCAGCCAGAGGTTGGGGTTGGGGTGGCCGCCGCGGTCCAGGGCCAGATCGGCCGAGCCGAGGCACTCGCGCCAGCGGCCGGCGGCGCAGAGCAGTCCGGCGCGCTCGAAGTGCCCGTGCCAGAGCCGTGGGTTGGCGAGCACCGCCCGGCTCGCCCACTCGAGAGCCGCCGTGGTGTCGCCCCGCATCCTCTCGGCCTGCGCCAGGTGGATGAGGGTGGCGAACTCCTCGGGATCCACCGCCACGGCGTCCCGCAGGGCGTCGAGGGCGGCCTCCGGGCGGCCGCGGGCCAGCTCGGCCTCGGCCAGCTTGTTCAGCAGGCCCACGTGCCGCGGGTGGGAGGCGCGCAAAGCGGCGAGCTCCTCGACGGCCGGCTCCACGACGCCGCGCTCGATCTCGGCCGAGAGCCGCCGCAGGATGTTGCCCACCCCCGTGGCGCGAGCCCGCATTCCGTCGAGCCACGGGTCGGGGTCGGCGGCGGCGGTGCCGGTGGTGGCCCGCAGGATCCGCCGGGCGGCCTCCTCGCGGCCGGCCTGCCGCAGCGCGGCTCCCAGGAGCTGGGCGGCCTGGCCGTGGGTCGGCTCCGCCGCCAGAACCCGCTCCAGCAGCGGGATCGCCCGCTCCGGCTGCCGCCGGGCGAGATGAACCCGAGCCAGGCCGACCGCGGGCGCGGCGGCGCCCGGGTCGGCGGCCGCGGCGCGCGCGAAGGCCGCCTCGGCCTCCTCCATCCGCCCCAGCTCGAGCAGCCACCCGCCCCGCCGCCAGCTCGCCGGGGCGTAGCCGGGAGCCAGCTCGACCACCCGCTCCAGACGCTCCACGGCGGGCTCGGGGTCGCCCAGCTCCCACTCGGCGTGGGCCAGCAGGTAGTGCGTGCGGGCGTCGTCCGGCTCCCGCGCCGCGGCCTGGCGGTAGCAGTCGGCCGCCCGGTCGGTGAGCTCGTGGGCGTGGAAGAGGGCACCCAGCTCGAGCCAGGCCTCCGCCCTCTCCGGTGTGGCCGTCACCGCCCGCCGGGCGCCCTCGATCCGCTCGGCCACCATCTCGTCGAGGCCGGCGGGCGGCGTGGGGGGAGGGGCCGCGGCGGTCGCCGCCAGCGCCGCTGCGAAGAGAATCGGGGCGGTGCGGAGTGCGCCCGCTGGGACGGCGTCCGGCCTCACCCGGTCGATCCTAGCCGGAGGGCGGACGGCGGGGCCGGAGGCGGATCAGCCGGTCGATCCGCTTCATGACATGACCGCCCACGAGAGCCTCGCCCACCCGGCTCACGTCGCGCAGGACCTCGCCGATCTCCCGCCGGCCGCTCCAGTGGCTCGCCGCCAGGGGCTCGAGCTCGGGGCCGAAGGCGGAGGCCAGCACCCCGCAGGCGAGAACCAGGTCGTCGAGGAAGCCGCCGACCCCGACGAACGCCTCGGGCAGCAGGTCCACCGGCGCCAGGAAGTAGAGGAGAGCGCCGCCGATCAGGCGGCGGTGCTCGACCGGCACCCGCGGGTCGAGGGAGAGCCGGGCCAGGAGGAGCAGGAGGTCGGGCGCGAGGAGCAGCGCTTCGGCGGCGCCGCGGCCCAGCCGCCCGCCTCGGCGCCGGGCGGCGCCCTCGATCCGACGGCGCAGGCGGTCGTAGAAGCTCAGCAGCCCGGTGCTGGGCGGCTCGCCGCGCATGACGCCGATCCTAGCCGCGCCGCCGGGCGCGCCGACGGAGCTCGTCGAACAGGGCGGCGACCTCCGGGAAGCCGCCGTCGGGGAAGTTGCCCTCGTTCTCCCAGAACTCGGCCAGGCCGCCCTCGCCCTGGGCCTCGTAGGCCGCGACCTTGACCATGAGCTGCAGCTTGTCGCACGCCTTCACCAGCCGCGCCTCCGGGGTCGTGCCCTCCTCGAGCTCCTGCACCAAGGCCAGCGCCCGGTCCCCCAGCGGCGCCAGGAGGTCGGCGGCCGCGGCGGCCTCGGCCGAGCGCTTCGCCCCCTCCGGCAGGTAGCGCGCCGCCGTCATCGGCAGATCGCCCAGACGCACCTCGGCCAGGTCGTGGAGGAGCGCCAGCTCGACCGCCCGCGCGGCGTCCACCTCGTCGATCCCGGCGGCCAGGGTCCACACCAGGAGGGCGACGTGGAAGGAGTGCTCCGAGACGCTCTCCGGACGGGCCACGCCGCGCAGCAGATAGCCGGTGCGCGGCACCCGGTCGAGCGCCTGGGCCTCCAGCAGGAGGTCCAGCAGTCCGGCCGGGCTCAAGCGGTCAGCTCCGCCGCCGCCTCGCCCAGGGCCGCGATGGCGTCGCCGAGCTGGCGATCGCTCAAGTAAGGCGCCGGTCCGAGCCGCAGCAGCGCGCCGCGCGAGTCGGTGGAGACCCCCCGCGCGGCCAGGGCCGTCTCCAGCTCGCCGGCCCGGGGCGACTCCAGGGCGAGGAAGCCGCCGAGGCGCTCGAGCGGCGGGTCGGCGCGACGCACCAGGCCGGGGTCCAGATCCAGCTCGTCGAAGAGCCGGCGCAGCAGGCCCACCTGGTGCTGGCTGATCTTCCGCAGCCGGCCCGGATCGAGGCCGTGGGCGTCGAAGAAGTCGAAGACGGCGGCCGCTCGGTAGTGGCTGGTGGGGTCGTAGGTGGCGCCGGCGAAGCGCTCGTCCCCGGCCGCGTAACGCACCCGCCCCGTCCTCTTCTCCGCGCTCAGCTCGCCGAACTCGGCGAACCACCCGGTCACCACCGGCCGCAGCTCGCAGCCGGCGGGGAAGCGGAGAAAGGCGTTCCCCTCGCCGAGCTGCAGGTACTTGTAGCCCCCTCCCACCACGTAGGCGTCGGTCAGGCCGGCGGCGCGCAGCGAGAAGGGGACCGCGTTGAGCTGGTGGTAGACGTCGAGCAGCAGGGGCACGCCGTGCCGCCGGCAGGCCTCGGCCGCGGCCGGAACGCCCCCGGCGATGCGGGCGGTCTGGAAGAAGACGGTGGAGAGACAGACCGCGCGGGTGGCATCGTCCACGGCGGCGGCGATCCGCTCGCCCACCGAGTCCTCCGGCCGCGAGGCCACCCGAGTCACCTCGATCCCCTCCTCTTCGAGCCGCCGGAGCTGACGCTCCAGCGAGTAGAACTCCTGGTCGGTGGTGACGATGCGGGCGCCCCGCCGAAGGGGGAGCGCCGACAGGAAGCGCACCACCAGGTCGTGGGTGCTCGAGGCCAGGGTGTAGAGCCCGTCGGGGTCGTCCATCCGCGCGCGGTAGCCGGTGCGGACGCGGTCGGCGCGCTCGAAGGCGCGTGCCCACTTGCCGTCCACCCTCTCCGCCGCGTCCAGCCAGGCCTCCTGATGGCCGGCCAGGGCCGCGTCGGGCCACGCCTGGTGGGAGTGCCCGGTCAGCAGCAGACGCCGGTCGACCCGGAACCGCCGGTAGTGCGCCGCCAGCGGGTTGGGGTCGGCCGTGGGATCGCAGATCTCGTCGAAGGCCGACGGCGCCGTCGTCTCGCGGCTCACAGGTCGGCGCGGATCTCCCAGAGGTCGGGGAAGAGCGGCCGGAAGAGGGTCGCCCGCAGGTAGGCGGCGCCCTCCGAGCCGCCGGTGCCGCGCTTCCAGCCGATGGTCCGCTCCACCATCTTGACGTGGCGGTAGCGCCACTCCTGCAGACCCTCGTCCAGGTCCACCATCCGCTCGCACACCGAGCGCGAGAGATGGTCGGTACGGTAGACCTGGAGAAGCACCTCGCGCACCCGCGCGGACTCGGGCGGCGGCAGCCGCGGATCCCGCTCGAGGAGCTCCGCCGGGATGTCGTAGGAGCGGGCGAGAAAGCGCAGGAAGGAGGCGTAGAGGCTGGGGCTCTCGTAGACCTCCTCCAGCCGCCGCCGGCCCGGGGTGCCCGGCGGGTGGTGCTCCAGCAGCTTCTCGCGCTTCTGGCCGAGCCGGAACTCCATCTCGCGGAACTGGGCCGACTGGAAGCCGCTCGCCGATTCGAGCCGGTCGCGGAAGGAGGCGAAGGAGACCGGCGTCATGGTCTCCAGCACGTCCACCTGCGCCACCAGCGTCTTGAGGATCGTCAGGATCCGGCGGAAGGTGGCCAGCGCGTCGGGGGTCTCGCCCACCTCCAGCGTCCGCTGCAGGTGGGCGATCTCGTGGTTGACCTCCTTGAACCAGAGCTCGTAGACCTGGTGGATGACGATGAAGAGGAGCTCGTCGTGCTCGGGCCCGGGGGAGAGCGGACGCTGCAGCTCCAGCAGTCGGTCGATCTCCAGATAGCTCGAGTAGGTGAGCGCCTTCTCCCGTGAGACCGGCATCCGCTGATCGTAGCGCAACCTGCGGCCCCGCTTCCGGCTCGGGACTCCGTGCGAGGTCCGGGGCTCGCCGGCCGCAGCCGGGGGGGAGCCGGCCTAGGCGGAGTCGGCCGCCAGGTACCGGTTGATCTCGGTCTCCCAGGTGGTCATGAACCGCCGCCAGAGGCCCTCGGTGAAATCCCGGACGAGCTCCCGCCCCTCCGCAGAGAGCGCGGTGAGGGTGTAGGCGATTTCGGGCACATGAGCGGAAAGACCCGCTCCGGCGGTGCGGAATTGGTCTGCACGTGCTCGCGCCGGACCCGGGTGAAGGGCTGGATCCTCAAGGCTAGCTGAGCCCGAAGACCACCAGGACGGCCGCCAGGCCCAGGTAGTGGAGCAGCAGGGGCGCGACCAGGCTGCCGGCCCGCTCCCGGCTCATGGCCAGGGCGACGCCGAAGACGAACGAGGCGGCGAGCGCGAGCCCGGCCGGGAGCGCCGGCCAGAGCAGGGGGCCGCAGGAGAGCGCGGGGAGACCGGGGGAGACGGTGGCGAGGGCGTAGAGGGCGGCCGAGAGGGTCGCGGGCCAGGAGGGGAGCCACCTCGACGCCGGAGCCCGGAAGCAGGGTGCCAGGGTTCCCTGGACGAGGCCGCGGAAGGTGAGCTCCGCCGCCAGCGGCAGCAGCAGCAGCGCCAACGCCCAGGCGATGCCGTCGCCGAAGGGATCGGCGCCGCCCGCGGCCAGCCAGGCGCCGCCGGCCAGCGCCGCGACGACCGCCGGCGCGGCCAGCACGAGCCACCCGAGCGCCGCCGGAGCCTGCAGCCCGTACTGCTGACGCCGCCGGCGGGCGCGGACCACCAGGCCCGCGGCGGCGGCCAGCACGGCGCCGCCGGCGAGCCAGGCCGGCTGCAGCGATTCGATCCCGCGCCTCCAGGGCGGCGAGCCGGCGGCCAGCGACTCGGCGAGCCACCCCACGGCCATCACCAGGACCGCGGCCAGCAGCGCCAGGCCGCCGGCGGTCAGCCGCTGGATCCGGTTGGGGCGCCAGCAGGCCTCGCGGCAGGCCGCGGCGATCTCCGCCGGCTTCAGGTCGGTGCCGGTGGTGCGCGGCGAGCCGCCGATCTCGCCCGAGCCGCCCCACCGGTTCGAGGGATCGGAGCCGCGGACCGCGGGGTCGATCTCGTTGAGCCGCTCGTACACCTGCTGCAGGTTGGCGGGCAGGAAGGAGTCCACCTGACGCAGGGTGTAGGTGCGCTCGTCCTTCTGCAGCGCGATCATCCCCAGCCGCCGGCCGAAGAGCCGCTTGAGCACCGGCTCGAGCTCGTAGATTCCCGACTCGCCGCGGCAGACCACCACGATGCGGCTCGGCGTGAGCTCGTCGCGGGCCAGCTCCTCCACCCCGAGGAGCTCGTCGAAGAAGTCCTCCGGGTAGACCAGGCTGTCGATCAGGTGGAGCAGGGCGGCGGTCTTCTCGAGAGGGCCGCTCTCCGCCCCGGCCAGCTCCAGCTCGGCCTGTCGGAGCCGGTCCAGCCGGCGGGCGACGCCCTGGTGGTAGGGCTCGGGGAACCCGGTCAGCTCCGTCATCTCCAGCCCCTGCGCGTCGATCACCCCCTCGAGACGCACGAGGGGGACGATGGCGCGGCGTACCACCGGGTTCTCGGGCGTCAGGTGGACGCTGTTGAGGAGCACCCAGATGGCCAGGACCGTGTCCAGGTCGGGCGCGTTGGCGAGCACCCGCCAGGGCCGCTCCCGCAGGTCCAGGCCCCGCAGGACGAGGACCAGGGCCTGCTCGCAGGTGGCCAGGGTGAAGCGTCGGACGCAGCCCTCGTGGTGGTCGAGGTTGTAGACCTGGCGCTCCAGGTCGAGGAACGGCTCTCCCTGGGCGGCGCCGTCCAGGAAGATCGTGCCCTCTGGGGCCTTGCGCGCCGCGGCGGCGGTGACCGACAGCTCCGCCTCCACCCGCACCATCACCTCCGGCGCCTCGACGCAGGTCAGGTAGACGCCCTCTTCGGCCTCCTTGATGGTGTAGCGCCCGGGCAGCTCCCGGGGCGGGTCGGGGGCGGGTTCGCGCGTGAATTGGGCCCGATCCATGGAGCTCGTCAGCGGCCTGGCACAACCGCGCCGGTCTGCCATGGGTCGGCGCCGGCCGGTGGGGTGAGAGAGACCGCCTATTCTACCCGACCGTGCTAACGTCGCCGCCGATGTCGTCGAGGTGGCGGTGGGCGGATCGCCCCTGGCCGGAGGTCGGCGAGCTCGACCGCCGGCGGGTGGTGGCGATCCTCCCGGTCGGCGCCGTCGAGGCGCACGGGCCGCACCTGCCGCTGGCCACCGACGTGGTCATCGCGGAGGCCATGGCCAGGGCGGGGGCGGAGCGGCTGGCCGCGGCCGGCTACTCGCCCCTGCTGCTGCCCGCCCTGGCTTATTCGCCGGCGCCGTTCGCGGCGGGCTTCCCGGGGACGATCTCCATCCGGCCGCGGACCCTCGCGGCTCTGGTGGAGGACGTGGCGGTCTCGGTGCTGGCCTCCTACGGCGCCGCGGCTCTGGCGGTCGCCAACGCCCATCTCGATCCGGCCCACCTCGGCGCCCTGCACGCGGCGTGCGACCGGATCGCGGCGCGCGGGCTCACCGTCGCCTTCCCCGACCTGACCCGGCGTCCGTGGGCGCCCCGGCTCACCGAGGAGTTCCGCTCCGGGGCCTGCCACGCCGGGCGCTTCGAGGGCTCGATCGTCCTCGCCACCCGTCCGGAGCAGGTCCGCGAGGACCTCCTGGCCACTCTCGAGCCCAACCCGGTGTCGCTTTCGCGGGCGATCCGCGACGGCAAGACGACCTTCGAGGAGGCCGGCGGCGCCAGCGCCTACTTCGGCGACCCGGCGGCCGCCACGGCCGAGGAGGGCCGCGCGACCGTGGCGGAGCTGGGGCGGATCCTGGAGGAGTGCGTGCGCCGGGAGATGGTGACGTGACCCCGGAGCGTGGCTTCCGGCTGACCGCCCTCGAGCCCGACGGCCTGGCGCCGGGTCGCGGCTACTCGAACGCCGTGGTCGCCCCGGCGGGGGGTCGCCTCTGCTTCGTCGCCGGCCAGATCGGCTGGGACGCCGCGGGCCGGCTGGTGGGCCCGGGGCTCGTCGAGCAGTTCCAGCGCGCGCTCGCGAACGTGGTGGCGGCCGTGCGCGCCGCGGGGGGCGGCCCCGAGCACCTGGCGCGGCTGACGATCTACGTGGTGGACCGCGAGGAGTACCGGGCCGAGCTGACGGCGGTGGGCGAGGCCTACCGGGCGGTGATGGGCCACCACTACCCGGCCATGGCGCTGCTCGAGGTCGCGGCCCTCCTGGAGCCCGGGGCGCGGGTCGAGATCGAGGGCACCGCGGTGCTGCCGCCGGCGTCCTGAAGGGAGAGGTCATGCCGATCGAGCCGGAGAGCTTCCGCTACCAGCACGACGCTGCGACGGGCGTCGCCACCGTGACCCTCGACCGGCCCGAGCGGCTCAACGCCCTCACCTTCCAGGTCTACGAGGAGCTGCGCGACGTCTTCGGCGCCCTCGACATCGAGCCGGGGGTGCGCTCGATCGTGCTCACCGGCGCCGGCCGGGCCTTCTGCTCCGGCGGCGACGTGGAGGAGATCATCGGACCCCTCTTCGAGCGCGACTACCGGGGGCTCCTCGAGTTCACGCGTCTCACCGGCGACCTGATCCTGGCCATCCTGGGCTGCCGGCGGCCGGTGGTGGCCGCCCTCAACGGCACCGTGGCCGGCGCGGGGGCGGTGATCGCCTCCGCCTGCGACGTGCGGATCGCCGCCGAGGGGGCCAAGATCGCCTTCCTGTTCACCAAGGTGGGTCTCTCCGGCGCCGACATGGGCGCCTCCTGGCTGCTGCCGCGGCTGGTGGGGCACGGCCGGGCCGCAGAGATGCTGCTGACGGGCGATTTCGTGGACGCCGCCGAGGCCGAGAGGATCGGTCTCTACAACCGGGTGGTGCCCGCGGCGGAGCTGCCGGACGTCGCCCGCGACTGGGCCGAGCGGCTGGCCCGCGGCCCCTCGTTCGCCCTGGAGGTCACCAAGAAGATGCTCGTGCGGGAGGCGGCCATGGACGCACGGTCGGCCATGGCGGCGGAGACCGAGATCCAGGCCGCCTGCATGCAGGATCCCAACTTCCGCGAGGCCTACGAGGCCTTCCGCGAGCGGCGCAAGCCGCGCTTCGAATAGGGGGTGGGGTCGTGAGCGAGCTCGCCGCGGTCGCCGCCTTTCTCGAGCCCGAGCACCGGGAGCTGGCCGAGCGCCTCCTCTCCTGGACCGCCGAGCGGATCCGGCCGCTCCCTCCCGCCGAGGACGACGGCGCCGCCCGGCGCCAGGCTCGGCGGCTCCTGGGCGAGCTGGGGGAGGGCGGGTGGTGCCGCTACGCCGTGCCGCCCGACCTCGGGGGCGGCGAGACGGTCGATCTCAGGGCCTGCTGCGTGATCCGGGACACCCTGGCGGCGGCGTCGCCGCTGGCCGACGCGGTCTTCGCCCTCCAGGCCCTGGGGTCGCAGCCGATCGCCCTGGCGGGCAGCGCCGAGGTGCGCGAGCGGTGGCTGCCGGAGGTGGCCGAGGGCAGGGCCATGGCGGCCTTCGCGATGACCGAGCCGGAGGCCGGCTCCGACGTGGGAGCCATCCGCACCACGGCGCGCCGGGAGGGGGAGGGCTACCGGCTGGACGGCCGCAAGACCTACATCTCCAACGCGGGCATCGCCGACTTCTACGTCGTCTTCGCCCGTACCGGCGACCTCGAGGAGGGGACCCGGGGTCTCTCCGCCTTCGTGGTGCCCGCCGACGCCCCCGGCCTCCTCTTCGCCGGGCCCCAGGTCCTGTCCGAGCCCCACCCGCTGGGCGAGATCGAGCTGGCCGGCTGCCGGGTGCCGGCGGCGGCGCGGCTGGGGGAGGAGGGGGAGGGCTTCGCCCTGGGCATGCGCACCCTGGACCGGCTGCGCGCCACCGTGGCGGCGGCCGCCTGCGGCATGGCGAGCCGGGCCCTGGAGGAGGCCCTGGCGCACGCCCGCGAGCGGCGGCAGTTCGGCCGTCCCCTGGCCGGCTTCCAGATGACCCGCGACAAGCTGGCGCGGATGGCCACCCGGGTGACGGCGGCGCGTCTGCTGACCTACCGCGCCGCCTGGGAGGCCGACCGGGGCGCCGAGCGGGTCACCCTGGAGTCGGCCATGGCCAAGTCGTACGCCACCGAGGCGGCGCAGAAGGTGGTCGACGACGCGGTGCAGATCCTGGGCGGCAAGGGGGTGCTGGCCTCGAGCCCGGTGGATCGGCTCTACCGCGCCGTCCGGGCGCTCCGGGTCTACGAGGGGGCGACCGAGATCCAGCGCCTGGTGATCGCCCGCGAGCTGGTCGATCGCCGGCCTTCCTGCTAGCCTCCCGGAGGCGCGGCGGTGGCTGTCGCGAGGAAGGAGCGGCCGATGTTCTGTCCCGAGTGTGGAGGCGAGTTCCGGGCGGGGATCCTGGAGTGCCCCGACTGCGAGGTGGCCCTGGTGGGCGAGGTCGACGAGCCCCAGCACGATCACTCGGACTTCGTCTCGGTCTTCTCGGCCGACGATCCGGCCATCCTGCCGGTGGCCAAGTCGTTGCTGGACGAGACGGACATCCCCTACACGGTGAAGGGGGAGGAGACGATGGCCCTGTTCCCCACGACCGGCACCGGGCTGCTGATCGACTCCGACGCCGAGGCGGCCGAGATCCTGGTGCCGGCCGATCGGGCGGAGGAGGCCGAGGAGCTCCTCGCCGAGCTGCCCGAGCCGGAGGACCCGGACCTCGATCCCCAGCTCCTGGGCGAGGAGGAGTGAGAGTGGCGCGCCGCGGCGGTCCGCTGCCGGTCCTCCTCCTGGCCCTCGTCGCCGGCGGCGCGGCGGCGCAGCCGGCAGGCGGTCCCTGCAACGACCCGCTGCATCGCCAGTTCGATTTCTGGGTCGGCGAGTGGGAGGTGACGAGCCCGGACGGCTCGGTCGCCGGGAGCAACGTCATCGAGCCGATCCTCGACGGCTGCGTGCTCCAGGAGACCTGGAGCGGGGCCGGCGGCAGCGCCGGGTCGAGCTTCAACTTCTACAACCCGCAGCGGGGCGTCTGGCAGCAGTTCTGGGTGTGGCGCAACGGCGTTCCCCTGGAGCTCGAGGGCGCCTTCGCCGACGGCAGGATGACCCTGGAGGGCGAGAGCACCGGGCAGGACGGCTCTCCGGTCCGGAACCGGGTCGTCTGGACCGACAACCCCGACGGCACGGTGCGTCAGCAGTGGGAGGTGTCGCGGGACGGCGGCGCCACCTGGACGACCGCCTTCGACGGTCTCTACCGGCGGCGCGCCGACCCCGAGTAGCCCGCCGGGCTCTCCTCCCGCCGTCTCGCGCCGATGCGCCGCCGTCTCCTCGCCCTGCTGCCGCTGGCGGCCGCCCTGTGGCTGGCGGCCTTCGCCGGGGGGCGGAGCGAGCCGTTCTACCTGGGCGGCATCCAGGTCAACGAGCCCGACCACGAGCGCTGGGTCACGGCGCTCGCGGAGGCCGGCTTCGACACCGTGCAGGTCACCGTCTACGCGCACCAGGGCGACTGGGACAGCGCCAACCTCTGGTGGGAGGAGGAGGAGCCGTGGGTGGTGGCCGAGATCCGCGCCGCCCGGGCGAAGGGCCTCCAGGTCGTTCTGGTCCTGCGGGTGGCGCTCGACCACGCCTTCGACGCGAACCGCTTCCTCTGGCACGGGATGATCATGCCGGCGACCGGGGCCGAGCTCGACGAGTGGTTCGCCCGCTACACCCGCTTCGCCGAGAAGTGGGCGCGGATCGCCCGCGAGGAGGGGGTGGACCTGCTGGCGGTGGGCAGCGAGCTCAACTCGCTCACCAACACCGTGCAGGTGACGGAGCTGCCGCCGCTGGAGGAGTACTGGACCAACCCGGAGAAGGTGGAGCGGGAGCGCCGCCGCGTCCTGGAGCACGCCGAGGGGGTGGAGACGGCGCGCCTGGAGGTCCCCTGGCGGGCCGGCTACGACCGCCTGGACGCCTACCTGGGAGACCGCGACGCGGCGCACCAGGGGTGGGCGCGGCGGGTCTCGCGCCGCGGTGAGCCGGGCGGGCTGGCGGCCTTCAACGCCCGCCGGGCCCGCCTCGAGCGGGGCTGGCGGGAGGTCGTGGCGCGGGTGAGGAGGGAGTACCCGGGGCCGGTGACCTACGCCGCCAACTTCGACCAGTACGAGGAGGTCGGGTTCTGGGACGCCCTGGACCTGATCGGCATCAACGCCTACTTCCCCCTGCTGGAGCGGATCACCCGCGAGCGCAAACCGGTGGATCTCGAGACCCTCTTCGCCGCGCGGTGGAAGCGCATCCTCGGCTCGATCGACGCCTTCCGGCGGCAGCGGGGGCTGCCGGAGCACCGCGTCCTCTTCACCGAGATCGGCTACGTGAGCCGGGTGCACTCGACGGTGCAGCCGTGGGCCGCCACCGGGTTCTCGGTGCTGCCCGCTCCGGAGGGCTCGCGGCTGGTGGTCTGGCAGGAGCAGAGCGCCGACCCGATGGAGCGCGCCCTGGCGGTGCGGGGTCTCTACCTGGCGAGCCGGGAGGTGGCCGCCGGGGAGCTGCTGGCGGGGCTGCTCTACTGGAAGCTCTCGACCGTGGCCAGCCACCGGGAGGTCGAGCCCTTCGTGCTGATCCTCGGCGAGGAGGGAGCCGGCGACCCGCTGCTGGACGAGCTCGCCCGCTTCGCGCGGCGGCCCCGCGGCGCCGGCCGGTGGGCTCTGCCCTGGGCCGGCCTCGCCGGGATCTGAAGCAAAACCTCTCCTTCTGCGTAGGGTCGGGTGAGGGGCGGCCGCCTGCAGGGCGCAGCGCCGGACCGAGGCCCCGGAAGGAGATCGCTCATGAACCCGATGGAGAAACACGTCACGGTCGTAGCCGCCCTGCGGATCGGCTTCGGAGTCCTGGGCCTGGCGGCCGCCGTCTTCGTCTTCTGTCTGCTGACGGCGATCGGGGTCGTCGCGGACGACGAGGATGCGACGGTGGTGCTGTCGCTGGTCGCCACCGGCGTGGCGGGGCTGCTGACGCTGATCTCGCTGCCGGGGCTGATCGGAGGCATCGGGCTGCTCTCGCGCAAGGGCTGGGCCCGCATCCTCGTCCTGATCGTGTCGGTGATCGACCTGCTCAACGTGCCGATCGGCACGGCGGTGGGCGCGTACTCGATCTGGGTTCTCGTGGAGGAGAACACCGTGCGTCTCTTCCGTGGGCAGCCGCCCCGGGAGCCCGCCGCGCCGGCGCCTCCGGCGGCCCCCACCGAGCCCCCGACCTACGACTAGCCGGCGCCCGAGGGCTCGGCCGCCGCTACAATGGCGGTGGTGTGGAAGCCCCCGCAGCGGATCCGCCACGAGCCGCCGCCCGGGCTGTGGCCGACCCGGGAGGAGGCGGCCGGGGCGCTTCTCTTCCGCCCCCTGACGGCGGGGCCGCTGCGTCTCGAGGAGCGCACCTGGGTGCCGGCGATGGTGCCGTGGCGGGCCTCGGAGGAGGGCTTCGTCACCTCCGAGGTCCTGGATTGGTACGAGCGCTTCGCCCGCGGGCGGCCGGGCGCGCTGGTGGTCGAGGCGACCGGCATCCGCGACATCCCCAGCGGGCCCCTGCTGCGAATCGGGCACGATCGCTTCCTGCCGGGCCTCCGTGAGCTGGTCCGGCGGGTGCGCCGAGGAAGCGGCGGCCGCACCCGCCTGCTGATCCAGATCATCGACTTCCTGACGATCCGCCGCCGGCCGCGGCCGGAGACGTTCTTCGGCCGCTATCTGCGTCTGACCGACCGGCACCGCCGGGCGGTGGGCGGCGGCTCCGACGAGGAGGTCCGCCACGCCCTGGCGACGCTGCCGCGCGAGCGTCTGGAGGAGGTCCTGGACGAGCGCGAGCTCGAGGCGCTCGACTTCGGGCTCCGCGAGCGGGTCACCGACCTGGAGCTCGCCCACGTCCGCGAGCTGCCCCGGATCCTCCCCGGTCTCTTCGCCGACGCCGCCGAGCGGGCGCGGCGGGCGGGCTTCGACGGCGTCGAGCTGCACTACGCCCACGCCTACACCATGGCCTCCTTCCTGTCGGCGCGCAACGACCGCGACGACGGCTACGGCGGCACGCGGGCCGGCCGCATCCGGCTGCCCCTCGAAGTCTTCGAGGCGGTGCGGGAGCGGGTGGGGCCCGAGCTGGCCGTGGGCTGCCGGTTTCTCGCCGACGAGTGCATCGAGGGCGGCTCGACGGTCGCCGACGCGGTCTGGTTCGGCGAGCGCTTCGCGCGCGCCGGCATGGACTTCCTGTCGGTGTCGCGGGGCGGAAAGTTCGAGGACGCCAAGCAGCCCCGCATCGGCTGGGCAGCCTACCCCTACACCGGCCGCAGCGGCTACGAGTGCATGCCCACGGCGATCTCCGACGAGCGGGGACCACACGGCCGCAACCTGCCGGCGACGGCCCGCATCCGGGCCGCGGTCCGCGACGCCGGGCTCGCCACCGCCGTGGTCGCCGCCGGCGGCATCTGCTCGTTCGGGCAAGCCGAGGGCATCCTGCGGCGCGGGGAGGCGGACGTGATCGCGGCGGCGCGCCAGAGCCTGGCCGACCCGGACTGGTTCCGCAAGGTCCGGCTGGGGCTGGGCCGGGAGGTGCGGCGCTGCGTCTACAGCAACTACTGCGAAGGCCTCGATCAGATGCACAAGCAGGTGACCTGTCAGCTCTGGGACCGGCAGGATCTGGAGGAGCCGGGGGTGGCCAGGAGCGCCGACGGCCGGCGCCGCCTCCTGCCGCCCGACTGGCGGCCGCCGACCGGCGTCGACTGAGCACCCCGGCCCCGGCATGGAATCCGCTAGCCGGGGGGTGGTCGAAGGAGTCACCATGAGCCGATCCGCCCGTCCCCTCTCTCTCGCGCTGTCTCTTTTCGCCGTCGCCGCCGGGCTCGCAGGCCCTCAGGCGGCGGCCCAGGCGACCCCCGAGACCCGCGGGGAGCGCTTTTCGGAGCGCATCGCGGTCACCGAGGTGGAGGTGCCGGTGCGGGTCCTGGTCCGGGGCGAGCCCCTGGCCGGGCTCACCCGGGACGACTTCGTGCTGCTGGACCGGGGCGAGCCGCAGGAGATCGTGGGCTTTCGCGTCCGGACCGTCCCCGGGGCCCTCGGCGCTCCCGGGGCGGAGCGGCCCGCCGGGCCGCCGTCGGCCGCGGCGGAGGCCCCCGTGCGCCGGCTGATGCTCCTCTTCGACTTCGCCAACGCCCGGCGCAACCGGCTGGCGCGGGCGGCGGAGGACCTGCGGGAGTCGCTGGTCGGCCAGCTCGGACCGCGCGACCGGATCGCCGTCGTCACCTACGGCGCCGTGTCGGGGCTCAACCTCCTGGTGGGCTTCACCGAGGACCGCGAGAAGATCGGCCTGGCCCTTTCGGCGGTCGAGGCGATGCTCGACGCCGACGACAGCCGACAGCGCGACCTCCTGCGCCGGCTACACGAGAAGCGCTTCGCCGAGAGCGGGCACGGCTCCACCTTCGAGGCGCTGGCGGCCGAGCTGGGCCGGACCGCGGCGCTGGCGGTGCTCTCCGGCCCGGTGGTCTACGACGAGAGCGAGGACGAAGGGGTGAAGGTCAGGGAGCAGGAGTCCTTCTGGGGTCCGATCCGGGTGCGGGTGGAGGTGGACGTGACCGAGCCGGTCCGCGTCGCCCAGGACGGAGGCGGCGAGGTCCGGGCACTCGGCCTGTCGTTGGCCGAGCTGGCCTACCTGCTCCGCGAGACCGGAGGCCAGAAGGAGCTGCTCCTGGTCTCCGAGGGTTTCTCCGGCGAGCCCCTCACCGACGCCCGCAACCTGTTCTACCTGGAGAAGGCGCTGCGGGCCTTTCGCGAGAGCGGCTGGACGGTGCACGGCATCGACGTCGCCGGGGTGGCCGGGCTCGGCGAGCGCAGCTTCGACGCCGACTCGCTCCTCTACTTCGCCGACGGCACCGGCGGCGAGCTGGTGGAGAACGTGAACGACTTCGGCCGCGCCGCCGAGCGCGTGCTCGAGCGCACCGAGATCGTCTACGTGCTGAGCTTCCAGCCGTCGCCGGAGGGCGATCCCGCGGATCTCCGCAAGCTCGAGGTCAAGCTGGCGCGGCGGGTGAAGGGCGCCAAGGTCACCCACCGCCCCGGCTACTACCTCAACCGTCCGCCCGCGCGGCGGGAGATCTTCGAGCGCCGGGTGGACGGTGCCGAGTGGCTGCTGACCAACCTCGAGGCCGCCGAGCTCGACGTCGCCGCCTACGCCGCCGTGGAGGTGGACCCGGAGGGCGGCGGCGTGCGGGTGCCGGTGGCGGTGGACGTGGGCGGCCGGTCGCTCCGGGGCGGCCGCAAATCCACCCGGGTGGAGCTCCAGCTCGCGGCCCTGGACGGCGGCGGGACGGTCCGGGCCCTGCTGTCCGGCGAGACGGTGGTCCAGAGAAGCGGTGGCCTCGGCGGCGAGGTTCTCGGGGAGGGAGTGCGCTTTGTGGGCGAGCTGGCCGTGCCGCCGGGGAGCTACACCCTCCGGGTCCTGGTGCGCAGCCACCGCGAGGGGGAGGTTCACCTCGCCACCTACCCGCTGGAGGTGAGCGCCGACCCGGCGGCGCCGCCCTCTCTTCCACCGCCCCCCGATCGCGGCGAGGGCTGGATCACCGTGGAAGCCGCCCAGCGCTCGGCCTACTTCCGGTAGGGCCGACCCGAGGGGCCGCCGGCCGTCGCCCTGGCTATGATCGCCGGATGCGAGTTGGCTGTATCGGCGGCGGCCCGGGGGGCCTCTACTTCGCCATCCTCATGCGGAAGGCCTTCCCCGAGAGCCGGATCACCGTCTACGAGCGCAACCGGCCCGACGACACCTTCGGCTTCGGCGTGGTCTTCTCCGACGAGACCCTGGCCGCGTTCGAGGAGGCCGACGAAGAGAGCTACCGCGAGATCACCTCCGGGTTCCGCTACTGGCGCGACATCGAGACCTTCTACGGCGGCGAGTGGACCGTGTCGAGGGGTCACGGCTTCGCGGCGCTGTCCCGCAAGAAGCTCCTCCTGATCCTGCAGGAGCGCTGCCGCGAGCTGGGGGTCGAGCTCGAGTTCGAGCGGGAGATCGACCGCCTGGAGGAGCTGGAGGGCCACGACCTGGTGGTGGGCGCCGACGGCGTGAACAGCTTCGTCCGCGGGGCGCTCGAGGAGCGTTTCCGCCCTCGGATCGGCTGGGGCCGCTGCCGCTTCTGCTGGCTGGGCACCGACAGGCCGCTCGACGCCTTCACCTTCCTCTTCCACGAGACCGAGCACGGCCTCTTCCAGATCCACGCCTACCCCTTCGAGGACGGGCTGGGGACCTGGATCGTGGAGTGCAGGGAGGAGACATGGCGCCGGTCCGGGCTCGACGACGTCACCGAGGAGGAGACGGTCGCCTTCTGCGAGGAGCTCTCGGCCGACTTTCTCGACGGACACCGGCTCTTCGCCAACCGCTCGATCTGGCGGCGGTTCCCCACCATCCGGTGCGAGAGCTGGCAGGCCGGCAACGTGGTGCTGCTGGGCGACGCCGCCCACACGGCCCACTTCTCGATCGGCTCCGGCACCAAGCTGGCCATGGAGGACGCGATCGCCCTCGCGGCGGCCTTCCGCCGCCGCGGCCCGGGCGACGTGCCCGCCGCCCGGGCCGAGTACGAGGACGAGCGCTGGATCGACGTCCTCAAGGTGCAGAAGGCGGCGCGCACCAGCCGCGAGTGGTTCGAGAACTCCGCCCGCTACCTGGGCCAGCCGCCCGAGCGCTTCTGCTTCAACCTGATGACGCGCTCCAAGCGGATCACCTACGACAACCTGGCGCGGCGCGACCCCGGGCTGGTGGAGCGGGTGGCGCGGGGGTACGCGCTCGAGTCGGGCGTCGAGCTGGCCGAGGGGGAGACGCCGCCGCCACCGATCTTCACCCCCTTCTCGGTGGGGGGGCTCGAGCTCCGCAACCGGGTCGTGGTGAGTCCGATGTGCCAGTACTCGGCGGTGCGCGGCTCGGTGGGCGACTGGCATCTAGTGCACCTGGGCAGCCGGGCTATCGGCGGGGCGGGGCTGGTGATGACCGAGATGACCGACGTCCTGCCCGAGGGCCGGATCACCTACGGCTGCGCCGGCATGTACGAGCCCGAGCACGTGGACGCGTGGAGGCGGATCGTGGAGTTCGTGCACGGTAGCTCGCACGCCAAGATCGGCCTGCAGCTCGCACACGCCGGCCGCAAGGGGTCGGCCCGCCACCCCTGGACGGGAGAGGACGAGCCGCTGAGTCCGGAGGAGGGGGCCTGGGAGACCCTGGCGCCGTCGCCGATCCCCTTTCGCCCCCACTGGCCGGCGCCGCGGGAGATGGACCGAGGCGACATGGAGCACGTCGTCGAGGCCTTCGCCGCCGCCGCCCACCGGGCCGAGCTGGCCGGCTTCGACCTGATCGAGCTGCACATGGCCCACGGCTACCTCCTGTCCAGCTTTCTGTCGCCGCTGACCAACCGGCGCGAGGACGAGTACGGCGGCTCGCTGGAGAACCGGATGCGCTTTCCGCTCGAGGTGCTGGCCGCCGTGCGGCGGGCGTGGCCGGCCGGCCGGCCCATCTTCGTGCGCATCTCCGCCACCGATTGGATGGAGGACGGCAGCGGCGTCACCCCCGAGATGGCGGTGGAGATCTCCCGCCGGCTGGGGGAGGGCGGAGCCGACCTGATCGACGTCTCCTCGGGTGGGGTGGTGCCGGAGGGGCGGCCGGAGTACGGCCGCATGTACCAGGTTCCCTTCGCCGAGAGGATCCGCTTCGAGACCGGTCTGCCGGTGGCGGCGGTGGGAGCGCTGCTGGGCGCCGACCACGCCAACACCGTCCTCGCGGCGGGCCGCGCCGACCTCGCCGTCATGGCCCGGCCCCACCTGCGCGATCCGTACCTCACCCGGCGAGCGGCGGAGACGTACGGCGTGTGGGACCAGCCGTGGCCGGGTCAGTACGAGCCGGCCAGGCCGCGGCCTCCCAAGGGGCGGCAGCGCAAGAAGGACGCGCGGTAGGGCGCCCCGAGGCGTCGCCCGGCGGCTCGCCGCTGGGGGCGGCCCGGTCCCGCTCGGGCTCCCCTCGCCGCCCCACCCGGCGGCTCGGTATCGTGCGGCTATCCCGAGGGCCGGCGCGCCCGGGGTAGGAGAGGGCTACGATGGAAGATGGGCGAACTGCCCGGAAGGAGGTTCCGCCATGCAGCGGTACAGGGTCCTGACCACGTCCGACGGCCGCAAGGCGGTGGAGGTGCGGCAGCGGGGCGAGCGGCTCCTGAACCACGCGATGTACAACAAGAGCTCGGCGTTCACCCGCGAGGAGCGGGTGGTGTTCGACCTCGAAGGGCTGCTGCCCGAGGCGGTGTCCACCATGGAGATGCAGGCGCAGCGGGTCTACGCCAACATCTGCCGCAAGAGGGAGCCGCTGGAGCGCTACATCGGCATGAGCGCCCTCCAGGACCGCAACGAGCACCTCTTCTACCGGGTCCTGGTGGACCACCTGGAGGATCTGCTCCCCATCGTCTACACGCCCACGGTGGGCCAGGCGTCGATCGAGTACTCCCACATCTTCCGCCGCGGCCGGGGCATCTGGATCACCCCGGCGCACCGGGGCCGGATCGCCTCGGTGCTGCGCAACAGCACCTACCGCGACATCCGTCTCATCGTCGCCACCGACAACTCGGCCATCCTCGGCCTCGGCGACCAGGGGGCGGGCGGCATGGTCATCCCGATCGGCAAGCTGGCGATCTACAGCGCCGCCGCCGGGATCCACCCGACCCAGACACTGCCCATCTCGCTCGACGTGGGGACCGAGCGCGAGGAGCTGCTGGGCGACGACTTCTACCTGGGCTGGCGCGGGCACCGGCTTCGCGGCGAGGCCTACCGCAGCCTCATCGAGGAGTTCGTCCAGGCGGTGCGGGAGGTCTTCCCGGGCTGCCTGATCCAGTGGGAGGACTTCAGCAAGGCCAACGCCTTCGAGATCCTCGAGCACTACCGCCGCCGGGTGCTCTCCTTCAACGACGACATCCAGGGCACCGGCGCCACGGCGCTGGCCGGGATCCTCGCCGCCGGCCGCATCAGCGGCGAGCCGTTCGCCGATCACAGGATGGTGGTCCTCGGGACCGGGGCGGCGGGCAAGGGGATCGCCGTCCAGTTCCGCGCCGCCCTGGAGGAGAGCGGCGTGCCGGCGGCGGAGGCGCGGCACCGCATCGCCTGTCTCGACTCGCGCGGCCTGCTGACCACGGACCGCGAGGGGCTGGACGACTACAAGCGCGAGCTGGCCTGGGAGCGGGAGTGGATGGAGAGGACGGGGCTGTCCGAGGGGGCCGATCTGCTCTCGGTGGTCGAGGCCTTCGAGCCCTCCATCCTGATCGGCACCTCGGGGCAGCCCGGGGCTTTCGGCGAGGAGGTCGTGCGGGCCATGGCGGCGCGCCCGGGGCGGCCGATCGTCTTCCCCTTCTCGAACCCCACCGACCGGGCGGAGGCCCAGCCGGAGGACCTGCTACGTTGGACCGACGGCCGCGCCCTGATCGCCACGGGCAGCCCCTTCCCCGCGGTCGAGCGCGACGGGCGGAGGATCGAGATCGGCCAGGGCAACAACGCCCTGGTCTTCCCCGGCATCGGGCTGGGCGCCCTGGTGGCCTCGGCGCGGGAGGTCACCGACGGCATGTTCGTCTCCGCCGCCGAGGCGCTGGCCGGGTGCGTGACCGACCAGGAGCTCGAGTGCGGGCGGGTCTTCCCCCGCATCTCGCGGCTGCGCGAGGTCACCCGCCGGGTGGCCGAGGCGGTGGTCGTGCAGGCGCGCGAGGCGGCGGTGGGCCGCAAGATCGACGACGACGACATCGAGCGGGAGGTGGCCGACGCCGTCTGGGAGCCGCGGTACCCGGAGCTGATCCCGGCCGACCCGACCTAGGACCTCTCCGCTCGGCCGCCGGCCGGCGCGCTGCTGTAGACTCGGCCCTCCAACGGCCACCCGCAAAGATGAGTGCGAGATTCGCAACGACGCAGTGGAGCGTCGTCCTGGCAGCGAGAGACGGCAGCGATACGGCCGCCCGCCGGGCCTTGGAGGGCCTCTGCGAGGCGTACTGGCTGCCCCTCTACGTCTACGCTCGCCGGCGGGGCTTCGATGTCGAGGGCGCGGCGGACATGACCCAGGCCTTCTTCGCCGACCTCATCGAGCGTCGCGCGCTGCGCGGGGTCGATCCGGAGAAGGGGCGGTTCCGGTCGTTCCTGCTCGTCTCCTTCCGCAACTTCCTGTCGCACGAGTGGGATCGCCTCGAGACCCTCAAGCGGGGGGGCGGCGCCACCACTGTCTCCCTGGACGCTTCGGAGGCCGAGCGACGCTTCCGCGACGAGCCGGCGGCGGAGCTGACCCCCGAGCAGGCGTTCGAGCGCCGCTGGGGGTTGACGGTGATGGAGAGGGCCATGGGACGCCTGGAGTCCGAGAGCCGCCGCGGCGATGACGGGCCCCGCGTCTTCGAGGAGCTGCGTCCCTATCTGACCGGAGCCGACGAGCGCTCCTATCGCGAGGCCTCGGACCGCCTGTCGATGAGCGAGGGGGCCGTCAAGACGGCGGTGTACCGGTTGCGCAAGCGGTACGGCGGTCTGCTCCGGGAGGAGATCGCCGACACCGTGGCCGATCCGGGGCAGGTCGACGACGAGCTCCGGCACCTGCTCTCTGTCATCCGACCGCTCCGGGGCTGAAGACGTGACCCTCGCCGTGGTCTCCGTTACTACCGTCGGGAGGCCGATCTCGAAGGTCAGGTAGAAGAGTCTTGGCGAGATCCCGAGCAGCGCGCTGCCCCGACTGCGGCACCCCGTTGTCGGCGGCGGCCTGGGCGGAGGGGCTGTGCCTTCCGTGTCTGGCGGAGCTGGCGGTGGCGGACTCGCTGGCGGAGGCGCAGATCGAGGGCGCGCTGCACGAGGGGCGGACGCTGGAGTCGGACGGGGCGACCGGGAGCGCCGGCGGGGCCGGCTCGGAGGGCGCTCCGGGCTGGGCCGGGGGAGTGTCCCCGGGGGCGGTGCTGGGGGAGCGGTACCGTCTGCGGTCGCATCTAGGCTCCGGGGGGATGGGAGAGGTGTGGCGGGCGTTCGACCTGAAGCTGCGGGTGGACGTGGCGCTGAAGTCGCTGCGCTCGGAGCTGATCCGGGACGCCGAGGCGCTGGAGATGCTTCGTCAGGAGGTGCGCCTGGCGCGGGAGGTGATCTCGCCGAACGTGTGCCGGGTGTTCGACCTGCAGGAGGTGGGGGATCAGGAGTGGATCTCGATGGAGTACGTGGACGGCACGACGCTCCAGGAGATCGTGCGGGAGCGGGGTCCGCTGGCTCTGGACGAGGCGCGCGAGATCGCGTCGCAGTTCCTGGCGGGTCTGGGGGCGATCCACGAGGCGGGCCTGGTGCACCGGGACGTCAAGCCGGAGAATCTGATGGTGACCCGGGCGGGTCGGGTAGTGGTGATGGACTTCGGGATCGCCAAGAGCCTGGAGGAGGGGGCGGGGGGCGTGGTCTCGGGGACTCCGGCGTACATGTCGCCGGAGCAGGCGCGGGGCGAGGCGCTCGACGCGCGCGCCGACGTCTTCGCGGCGGGGGTGGTGCTGGCGGAGATGGTGGCGCCGTCGGGGGCGGCGACGCTGGAGCAGCGCCGGTCGATCTGGGAGGGGATCCACGCTCCGGAGCCGCGGGTGGCCGAGACGCCGTGGGCGGGTCTGATCGGCCAGGCGGTGGCGTCGCGGCGCGAGGAGCGCCCGGCGAGCGCGGCGGTGCTGGCGCGGGCGCTGGAGGAGGTGACGCTGCGGGCGGCGGGGGACGAGGACGTCGATCCGTACCCGGGTCTGTCGGCCTTCACCGAGGAGCGGGCCGAGTACTTCTTCGGGCGCGAGCTGGAGGTGGAGGGTCTCTGGAAGCGCCTGCGGCGGCCGCAGTTGCGGGCGCTGATCGCTCCGTCGGGGGCGGGCAAGAGCTCGTTCCTGCGGGCCGGGGTGCTGGCGACGCTGCCGGAGGGGTGGCGGGCGATCGCGGCGACGCCGGGCCGGCGGCCGTTCGCGGCGCTCGCGTCGGCGCTGGCGGGGGGCGGCGCGAAGGTGGTGCCCGACTCGCCGTCCCCGGAAGCCGCGCTGGCCTCGATCGCGGCGTGGCGTGGGGAGGGCGGACATGCGCTGGTCATCGTGGACCAGTTCGAGGAGCTTTTCACGCAGAACGACGAGGAGACGCAGGCTGCGTTCTCTGACCTCCTGGGCCGTCTGCCGCTCGACGCCGACGTCCACGTCCTGCTGGCGATGCGGGAGGACTTCCACTTCCACTGCCAGCGCTTCGAGGCGTTGGCGCCGGTGTTCTCCGAGACGATGCCGCTGGGGCCCCTGGGGGGGAGCGCATTGCGCCGGGCGTTGGTGCAGCCGGCTCTCAAGTGCGGCTACCGGTTCGAGGACGATTCGCTGGTGGACGAGATGCTGGCCGAGGTGGCGCACGAGCGCGGGGCGCTGCCTCTGCTGGCCTTCGCGGCACGACAGCTCTGGGAGCGGCGGGACCGAGAGAAGGGCCTCCTGACCCGGGCCGCCTACGAGGAGATCGGCGGGGTGGGCGGGGCGCTGGGACGTCACGCCGAGGCGACGCTGGAGCGGATCGGGTCGAAGCGCGAGCCGATGGTGCGGGAGCTGTTCCGGAATCTGGTCACGGCGCAGGGGACGCGGGTGGCGCGGGGGCGCGAGGAGCTGCTGTCGGTCTTCGACGCCGGCGAGCGGGCGGCGGCGGGCGAGGTGCTCGACGCTCTGGTCGATGCGCGTCTTCTGACCTCGTACGACGAGGCCGGCGGCGAAAGGTCGGGCGCGACCCGGCTGGAGGTCGTGCACGAGTCGCTGCTGGCGAAGTGGCCTCGGCTGGTGCGGTGGCGCACCCAGGACGCCGAGGGGGCGCAGCTCCGCGACGACCTGCGCCAGAGCGCCCAGCGGTGGCGCGAGCGGGGCAAGCCGGACGATCTGCTGTGGACCGGCACCTCGTTCAGGGAGTACGAGCTCTGGCGTGAGCGCTACCCCGGCGGGCTCACCGCCGAGGAGCAGGAGTTCGCCCGAGCCATGAAGAGCCGGGCCGAAAGGCGCAAGCGGCAGCGCAGGACGGCCGTGGGCGCCGCCTTCGCCGTTCTGCTCGCGGTGCTGGGAGTGGTCGGCTTCCTCTGGGTGCAGAGCGAGACCGCCCGCCAGCGGGCCGAGACCGAGGCCCTGAGGGCCGAAGCGCAGAAGCTCCTCGCCCTGGGCCGGCTCGAGCTGGACGGGTACCCCGCCGCGGGCCTGGCCTACGCCAGGAAGAGCCTGGAGCTGGCCGACAGCCCGGAGGCGCGGCGCATGGCGCTCGAGGCGCTGTGGCGGGCTCCTCCGGTGCGGGTCGTGGACCAGGTGGGTGGGAACTCCGCGTACGCCTTCGCCGGCTTCAGCCCCGACGGCCGCTGGTTGCTGGGCTCGACGGGTCCGCCGGAGAACAGGTTGAAGCTCGTGACGCCCGACGGGGGCAGCCACGTCGTCGAGGAGGCCGTGGCGCCTCCCGGGGCGGCTCTCGCGGAGTGGGCCGATCCGCAGGGCGGCTACTTCGTCCTCGCCAGCGGCAATCCGGCGGCCGGCCCCGGCGCCGGTCTCGAGATCTCCCTCTGGTCCACCGAGCGCTTGGCTCGCGTGGCGGAGATGAGCGGAGTGTGGCCGGTCCGGGTCGCCTGGGACGCGCGCGGGCGCCTCCTGGCGCAGCTCGCGACGCCCGCCGGCGGGTGCGTCGTCGAGGCCCTCGGCACGGATGGACAGCGCTCGCGGTTGGGGCCGCTCGACCAGCACCCGGCGACCGCCTGGAACCTCTCGACGATCCCGAGATCGACCGGGGGATGGGTCGGCGTCCTGGCCGAAGGGGACGTGCTGGTCTCGGAGATCGGGGAGACGCAGCTCGGGGAGTGGCGCTGGGTCGGCCGGCACGCCGGCGCCACCCTGATTCGCGCCGATCCCGGTGGCAAGCGACTGGCGACTCGCGGAGACGACGGCAGGATCGTCATCTGGGACCCGAGGAGCGGCGCCCGCGTCTCCGAGGTCCGGGGCCCGGTCGGGAGCGAGGAGTACTTCCACACGGTGGGCTTCCCGGCGGTCGAGCCGATCCAGTTCTCCCCGGGGGGGCGTTGGCTGCACGCGATCAGGATGTTCGAAGGGGCCAAAGAGGCGGAGGTCCACACCTGGTCGCTGGAGGCCGAGCCGCCGGCGGCCGTCTCCCGGATCGACCTTCGCGACACGGGGGCGACGCTCGCCTCCCATCCGGGCCGGGGTCTGATCGGCCGATCCTCCTGGACCGGGGTTTCGCACCTCTTCCGGGCGACCTCGGCGGACGCCGAGCCGATCCGCCTGCTTCGAGGCGAGGCGGTGCAGGCGCTTCGGCTCAACCTCCATCCGGAGGGGCGGTGGGCGGCCGTGAGCGACCTGAAGGGGGCGTCGATCTGGTCTCTGGACGCGCCCCTGCCCATCGTGATCCGCAAGCGTCTGCAGCACTCGGTCGGTCTTGCCTTCGCCGAGGACGGCGGCTCCCTCTTCGCGGCGTGGGGGCCGGAGGTGTGGCGGTGGGAGCTGGAAGAGGAGACCCTGGGCCCGGGGCGGCGGGTCTACCAGGACCCCGGCGATCTCTTCTTCGGGGTCGCCGTCTCGCCGAGCGGGGCGGACCTGCTGCTCGGCTCCGAGCCGCTGGGGCAGAGCGGAGGGCCGCACCTTGTCTCACTGGAGAACGGCGAGGTCGAGAACCTCCCGGACGGGTTCCCCGACCAGGCTCGCGGGATCACCTTCCGCCGCGACGGCGAGCTCATGGCGGCCGCCAACGAGACCCGGGGCGTCGTCCGCATCTGGGACCGCCGCTCGCGCCAGGTGCTCCACCAGCTCGCCGTCGAGAAGCCGGGACCGGACCTGGCGTTCCTGCCCGATGGCGAGCTGTTGTACGTCGATCGGGAGGAGGGCCTGAAGGTGTGGGTCCCCGGAAGCGAGGCGACCACGCTCCTCCTCGAGGCGGAGGATCTGAACCGCTTCGGGGTCAGCCGTGACGGCCGGAGGATCCTGGTGCTGGAGATGCTCTCCGGAGGATCCGGGGGCCGGATGCCGATCCTGCTGGACCGCGAGAGCGGCGCGGTCACGCGGCTCGTCTCCCACGGAGCGGAGACCGTGGTGCGATCGGCATTCGATCCCGAAGGCCGCTTCGTCGTCACCGGCCACTTCGACGGCAGCGTCAAGGTGGGCCCCGTGACCGGGGAGGAGCCCCACCTCCTGCTGGGACACGAGGCCCACGTGCGAGACCTCGCCGTCGATCCGCTGGGAAGGTGGATCGCCTCCTCCGGCCAGGACGGTACGGTGCGGCTCTGGCCGGTGCCCGACATGAACCAGCGTCCGCTCCATCTCCTGCCGCTTCCGGATCTGCTCGCGAGCCTCGACTCGGCGACGAACCTGCGGCTGGTCGAGGACGACGCTTCTCCCACCGGTTGGAGGCTCGAGGCTGGGCCGTTCCCGGGGTGGGATGAGTGGCCGAGCTGGTGACGAGAGGGGGCGAGGTCGTCTGCCCGGACTGCGGCACCCCGATCTCGGGAGGCGGCTGGGCCAGGGGACTCTGTGTTCCCTGTCTGGCCGAGCTGGCGGTCGTGGACTCGCTCGCCGAGGCCGCGGTGGGTGAGGCGGCGCACGAAGCGGCGACGCCGGGGTCCGACGCGGACACCCTGGCGCAGGGAGGGGGCGTGGAGAGTCCCTCGGCGGACCCGTCTCCCGGGA
>JAWWBN010000020.1:0-29240 GCA_033720955.1 Thermoanaerobaculia bacterium
CTTCGACTCCACCGAGCCGGTGCCGGTGGACATCGAAGAGGAGATGAAGAAGTCCTACATCGACTACGCCATGAGCGTCATCGTCGGGCGGGCGCTGCCCGACGTGCGGGGCGGGCTGAAGCCCGTCCACCGCCGGGTGCTCTACGGCATGTGGGAGTCGGGCAACTACTCCAACAAGCCGTACAAGAAGTCGGCGCGCATCGTCGGCGACGTCATGGGTAAGTACCACCCGCACGGCGACGGGCCGATCTACGACACGGTCGTGCGGCTGGCCCAGGACTTCTCCATGCGGTACCCCCTGGTGGACGGGCAGGGCAACTTCGGGTCCATCGACGGCGACTCCCCGGCGGCCATGCGGTACACCGAGGTGCGGCTCACCAAGATCGCCCAGGAGATGCTCCGCGAGGACATCGACAAGGAGACGGTGGACTGGGAGCTCAACTACGACGGCTCGCTGACGGAGCCGACCGTGCTGCCGTCGCGGATCCCCAACCTGCTGGTCAACGGGTCGGCGGGGATCGCCGTGGGGATGGCCACCAACATCCCGCCCCACAACCTGACCGAGGTGGTGGACGGGCTGATCGCGCTGATCGACGATCCGGAGATCACCGTCAAGAAGCTGATGAAGCACATCCCCGGACCCGACTTCCCCACCGCGGGATTCATCCACGGGATGAGCGGCATCAAGAGCGCCTACGAGACGGGAAGGGGCTCCATCCAGGTCCGGGCCCGCGCCGCCATCGAGACCAAGAAGGGCGACCGGCAGTCCATCGTGGTCAACGAGCTCCCCTACCAGGTCAACAAGGCGCGGCTGCTGGAGCGGATCGCCGACCTGGTGCGCAGCAAGAAGATCGAGGGAATCACCGACCTGCGCGACGAGTCCGACCGCGAGGGCATCCGGGTCGTCATCGACGTCAAGCGGGGCGAGGTGGCCGAGGTCATCCTCAACCAGCTCTACAAGATGACGCCGATGCAGTCCAGCTTCGGCATGATCCTGCTGGCCATCGTCGACAACCAGCCCAAGGAGCTCAATCTCAAGCAGCTCCTGGCCCACTTCCTGAACCACCGGAAGCGGGTGGTCATCCGGCGCACCCGGTTCGACCTGAGGAAGGCCGAGGAGCGGGCCCACATCCTGGAGGGCATCCTCAAGGCCCTCGACAACCTGGACGAGGTGATCGCCACCATCCGGTCGAGCGCCACCCCGGCGGAGGCGCGCGACCGGCTCATGGAGCAGTTCGCCCTCTCCGACGTCCAGGCGCGCGCCATCCTCGACATGCGGCTGCAGAAGCTGACCGGCCTCGAGCGCGAGAAGGTGGTCGAGGAGTACAAGGAGCTCATGGCCCTGATCGAGCGGCTGCGGGCGATCCTGGCCTCCGACAGGCTGGTGCTGGAGGAGATCCGCAAGGAGGCGCTGGAGATCCGCGAGACCTACGGCGATCAGCGCCGCACCGAGATCATCCCCGAGACCCACGAGATCACCATCGAGGACATGATCGCCGACGAGGACATGGTGATCACCCTGACCAACTCGGGGTACGTCAAGCGCTCGCCGCTGTCGCTCTACCGGGCGCAGCACCGCGGCGGCAAGGGCCGTAAGGGGATGGTGGCCAAGGACGGCGACTTCGTGGAGCACCTCTACGTCGCCTCGGCCCACAGCTACATCCTGGCCTTCACCGAGACCGGCCAGGTGCACTGGCTGAAGGTGCACGAGATCCCGCAGCTCGGGCCCGCCGCCAAGGGCAAGGCAATCGTCAACCTGCTGCACCTCGAGCCGGGCGAGCGGCTCGCCACCACGGTCTCGGTGCGCGAGTTCTCGGAGGAGGAGTTCCTGCTCTTCGCGACCGAGAACGGCACCATCAAGAAGACCCCGCTCTCCGCCTACGGGAACCCGCGCGCCGGAGGCATCATCGGCATCAACATCGACGAGGGCGACCGCCTGCTCGACGTGCGGGTGACCGACGGCCGGCAGCAGGTGCTTCTGGCCACCGCCAAGGGCTTCGCCATCCGCTTCGACGAGAAGGACGCCCGTCCCATGGGCCGCGCCACCCGCGGCGTGAAGGGCATCCAGCTCCGCAAGGGCGACCGGGTGGTGGCGCTCGAGACCCTGGGGGAGGAGGCCGGGGAGATCCTCTCCGTGGCCGCCAACGCCATGGGCAAGCGCACCCCGGTGGACCAGTACCGCCTGCAGAGCCGGGGCGGCAAGGGGATCATCAACCTGAAGGTCTCCAAGAAGACGGGCGAGGTGATCGGGGTCAAGGAGGTGCGACCCACCGACGGCCTCATGCTGATCACCCAGGAGGGCAAGATCATCCGCATCAACGTGGACGGGGTGCGGGTGATCGGCCGCTCCACCCAGGGGGTCAAGCTGATGGACCTCGAGGGTGACGACCGGCTGATGGCGGTGGCCCGCCTGGGCGAGCGCGAGGAGGAGCCGGAGCCCCAGCAGGTAGAGGTCTGAAGCCGGCGCCGGCCTCGCGCGTCTACCAGGTCGCCTGGGCGTTCTACCTGTTCATCGCCCTGGGGGGCGTCGTCTGGATCGGCGTCCGCCTCGGCTCGATCCCACTCGACCTCTTCGTGGACCCGGAGAGCTGGCCGCAGGACCTGGTGCTGGGAGCCACCGGCGGGCTCGCCCTGGTGGGGCTCTGGCGGGGGATGCGCCGCTTCTTCCCCACGGCGCGCGAGCTCGAGCGCAAGATCGCGGAGCTGCTGGGTCCGCTGCAGACCTCCGAGGCCATGGCCCTCGCGCTCCTCTCGGGCTTCGCCGAAGAGCTCTTCTTCCGCGGCGCCGTGCAGGGGGCGTGGGGCTGGCCGCTCGCCACCCTGGTCTTCGCCCTCCTCCACACGGGTCCGGGGCCCGCATTCCGCGCCTGGACCGGCTTCGCCGCCGGGGCCGGTCTGCTGCTCGCGGGCCTCGCCGAGTGGAGCGGCTCGCTCCTGGCGCCCATCGTGGCCCACGTGCTGGTCAACGCGGTGAATCTCCTCCGTCTCCGAGAACTGACCGGCCGCCGTTGAGCCGCCCGGAGGAGGGGCCCCCGACCCGCACGGGCGGAGGGCGCGCGATGTCCGCCGGCCTGCTAGAGTGACGGTCCGCCGAGGAGGGCCTGCGTATGTCCAGCGATGTCTTCGAGAGGATCGACCGGGAGAAGGAGAGCTACCTGGAGGAGCTCAAGGAGTACCTCAGGATCCCCTCGATCTCGGCGGACCCGGCCTACAAGGGGGACGTCGCCCGCTGCGCCCGCTGGGTGGTCGAGAAGATGCGCGCCGCCGGGTTGGAGGTGGAGGAGATCGCCACCGAGGGCAACCCGCTGGTCTACGCCGAGTGGATGGGGGCCCCCGGCGGGCCCACGGTGCTCTTCTACGGCCACTACGACGTACAGCCGCCGGATCCGCTGGACGAGTGGCGCAGCCCGCCCTTCGAGCCGGCGGTGGAGGGCGACCTCCTGGTCGCCCGCGGCGCCACCGACGACAAGGGCCAGGCGTTCGCCCATCTCAAGGCGGTCGCGGCGATCCTGGAGGAGCGCGGCGCGCTGCCCCTCAACGTGAAGTTCATCTGGGAGGGCGAGGAGGAGGTGGGCGGCGAGGCGATCGAGAAGTTCGTGCGCGCCGACGCCGGAGACAAGCTGGCCTGCGACGCGGTGGTGGTCTCCGACACCTCCATGTTCGCTCCGGGGGTGCCGTCGCTGCTCTACGGCCTCAAGGGTCTCTGCTACATGCAGCTCCGGGTCACCGGCCCCAACCGGGACCTCCACTCGGGCACCTTCGGCGGCGCGGTGGCCAATCCCGCCAACGCCGTCGCCGAGATCGTCTCCCGGCTGGTGGACTTCGACACCGGCAGGGTGCAGATCCCCGGCTTCTACGACGACGTCCGCCCGCTCGAGCAGTGGGAGCGGCAGGAGTTCGCGGCCCTCGATTTCGATCCGGACGCCTACCGCTCCGGCCTCGGCGTCGCCGCCGACTGGGGCGAGCAGGGGTACTCCATCCTGGAGCGCGCGTGGGCCCGGCCGACCTGCGACGTGAACGGCATCTTCGGCGGCTACGCCGGCGAGGGCGCCAAGACGGTGATCCCCGCCCGCGCCGGAGCCAAGGTCTCGATGCGGCTGGTGCCCGACCAGAAGCCGAAGGAGATCGCGCGGCTCTTCACCGAGTACGTCGAGAGCGTCGCGCCCAGGGGGGTGGTCGTCGACGTGGAGTACCACCACGGCGCGAACCCGGTCCTCATCGAGACCGAGGGGCCGATCTGCGAGGCGGCGATGGCGGCGCAGGAGGACGTGTGGGGTCGGCCACCGGTGCGAATCCGGGAGGGAGGGTCGATCCCGGTTGTGGGCACCCTGGCGGACGTCCTGGAGGTGCCGGTCGTGCTGATCGGCTTCGGGCTGCCCGACGACCGCCTGCACTCGCCCAACGAGAAGTTCAACATCAGCCACTTCTACAACGGCATCCGCACCACGGTGAGGCTCCTCGACCGCGCCGGCGGGGCGTCGGACGGATGAGCGAAGAGGAGAGCAAGAACTTCGAGCGCGAGCTGAAGTTCGCCTGCGAGGAGCTCTCCGGGCTGCGCGAGACTCTGGTGTCGCGGGAGGCCGAGCGGATCTCGGCCAGCGCCTTCGAGGACAACCTGGTGCTGGACCGCAACGGCGAGCTCGAAGAGGCGGGCTGCCTCCTGCGCCTGCGGTCGGGCAACCAGAGAGGGGCCCTCCTGACCTTCAAGGGGCCGGCGGTCTACGAGGACCGGGTGCGTATCCGCGAGGAGTACGAGATCGAGACCGACGACAAAGAGGCCATGCTCACCATCCTGGAGCGGATCGGCTTCGAGGTCGTCACCCGCTACCAGAAGTACCGCGAGGAGTGGCAGCTCGGCGCGGTGACCGTGGCGCTGGACCACACCCCCATCGGCGACTTCGCCGAGTTCGAGGGCGACGGCGCCGAGCGCATGGCCACCCGCTGCGGCTTCGACCTCGAGAATGCCGAGCGCCGGAGCTACCTGCGGATCTACCGGGACTACCGCGAGGAGCACCCGGAGGCGCCGGCGGACATGGTCTTCCCCGATTGAGCGCGACCCCCTTCCGGGCGGTGGTGCTGGCCGCCGGCTACGGCCTTCGTCTGCGGCCGCTGACCGAGTTTCTCCCGAAGCCGCTGCTGCCGCTCGCCGGGATGGCTGTGGCGGCCCACACGCTCTCCCAGCTCGCCGCCGCGGGCTGCGAGGAGGTGGCCCTGAACCTGCACCATCTGGGAGAGAAGATCCGCTCGCGCCTCGGCGGCGCCTACCAGGGGATGCGCCTCACCTGGTCTGCGGAGGAGCAGATCCTCGGAACCTTGGGGGCTCTGGTGCGGCTTCGCCCCTTCCTGGCCGGGACGAAGACGGCGTTGGTGATCAACGGCGACAGCTTCTGTCGCTGGCCCATCCGGCGGCTCCTGAAGCGGCATCGCGCCACGGGCGCGGCGGCCACTCTT
Source organism: Thermoanaerobaculia bacterium (assembly GCA_033720955.1). Classification (GTDB taxonomy): domain Bacteria; phylum Acidobacteriota; class Thermoanaerobaculia; order Multivoradales; family JAHEKO01; genus JAWWBN01. Next base: position 5,452 of record JAWWBN010000020.1, read on the forward strand.
CTGCTCTCCACCCGCGCGCCCGTGGAGAGCTTCAACCCCGTGGGAGTGGACGTGAAGGGTCGAGTGGTCTCGTTCGGCGGCGGCCGCAGCTACGGCGAGATCGGGCGGCGGCGCGTCTTCGCGGGCGCGCACTGCCTGGACCCGGCCCGGCTCGACGGTCTCGAAGAGGGACGGGCCGAGCTGGTGACGGGGCTCTGGGAGCCTCTGCTGCGACGGGGCGAGACCCTGGCTGCGGTCGAGAGCCGGAGACGCTGGCACGACCTGGGGACGCCGGCCCGCTACCTGGCGGCGGCACGCGACGTGGCGCGGCATGCGCGGGGCGGGCGCCGGCGCCGGCCGGGGGGCTGGATCGCCCCCGGCGGCCACGCCGATCCGTCGGCTCGACTCCGGCGCTCGGTGGTCGAGCGCGGCGCCCGGGTGGAGGCGGACGCCGAGGTCGAGGGCTCCCTCATCCTGGACGGCGCCCGGGTCACACCCGGCTGCCGGGTGCACGACTCGATCGTCGGTTTCGAAGTCGAGCTGCCTCCGGGCACGGCGGTGGAGCAGAGGCTGGTGACCGCGGAGCGCGCCGACGTCGAGCACGGCCCCACGGACTCGGTCCTGGGCGGCCTGGTCTACACCCCCATCGAGGGCTAGGAACCGATGGGGGTGGGCAGGCCGGGGCCGTACGAGCTGCTGGTCTTCGACTGGGACGGCACCCTGATCGACTCCATCTCGACGATCGTGGCCTGCACCCGCGCGACCCTGGCCGAGATGGGCCGGCCGGCGCTGCCGGAGCAGCGGATCCGCGACGGCATCGGCATGGGCCTGAAGCAGGCGGTCGAGAATCTGGAGCCGGGTCACGACGAGGCCTTCTTCGACGAGATCCGGCGCGTCTTCCGTCGTCTCTGGCTCGAGACGTACAACCATCGCCCGGTCCTCTTCGACGGCGTGGCGGAGATGCTCGCCCGTCTCCACGGCGACGGCTACCGGCTGGCGGTGGCCACGGCCAAGGGGCGCGAAGGTCTGGAGATGGACTTCGAGCGCACCGGCGTGCGCAGGTGGTTCGCCACCAGCCGCACCTTCACCGAGGCGCCCGGCAAGCCCAACCCCGAGATGCTGCGTCAGATCCTCGAGGAGACGGGGTACTCGGCGGCGCGGACCCTGGTGGTCGGCGATTCGGAGCACGACATGGGGATGGCGGTGAACGCCGGCGCCGACGCCGTCGGCGTGGCCTCCGGCAGCCAGCCTCCCGCCGTGCTCTTCCGGGCCGGCGCCCTCAAGGTCCTCCCCCGGGTCGTCGAGCTGCCGGCCTGGCTCGAGAGCCGGATCCCCTAGCCGACCGCCAGCCCGAGCCGGCCTCTCCGCTCCGAAAGCGCCCCACCCACCGGGTCGCCCCCTGAGGATCTTGGCCGTTGCGCTCCCTCCCGCAGGGCCGGCTCGTGGCCTTCGTCAGAGGTGACGGGCCGCGGGCGCGGGAGCTCCGGGGGTGGACGCCTGGGTGGACGCGGCGAGCTCCCCGGCCTCAGCAGCTCGAGGCTCGCCGCTCCGCTCGGCTGCGCGCCGGACCCTCTTCGATCTCCCCCTGGGAGTGGCGACGCGCTTGCCGCCCACCTACCGAGCCGTCTCGCCCTGCCGGAGCAAGAACGAACAAGTCCGCCCCCACACCGACGCGCCGGAGCGACCCCCATCGCTCCCAACGAGCCGGCCGCCCTGCCCGACCAGGAAGATGAACGTCCGCCCCATCGCCACGAAGAGAAACACCGGCATCGCCCCCGAGAAGGCCCGGCACCCCACTCCGTCCGTAGAATGACCTAGAAATGGCCAAGAGGGCACAGCGGCACGCCCTGATCCTCGCGGTCCTCGCCACCCTCGCCCTGCCGGACGTGCTCCCGGACCGGCAGAGAGAGGCCGACCTCGCCAGAATCACGGCCCGACGCGAGGCAGCGGCGAAAAGGCCCCACAGCTCACCGGGAGCCGCCGCGGCGTACTGGAGCGCCCGCCGCCAGCCGCAGCCGGGAGTGGACCCCGGCCGCGAGCTCGAGCGCGCCCGGCGGCGTCGGGCGGCGATGCCGCAGCACTCGCTGGCGCGAGGGGGCCTCGTGGCGCGGATAACGGCGGAGCCGCTCGAGCCGTGGGAGTGGCTGGGCCCGGGGAACATCGGGGGCCGCACGCGGGCGCTGGCCATCCACCCGAGACGGCCGAAGACCATGTGGGCCGGAGGGGTCTCCGGCGGCATCTGGAAGACCGAGAACGCCGGCCGCAGGTGGCGGCCGGTGGCCGACGAGCTGGTCAACATAGCGGTCAACGCCCTGGCGCTGGACCCGAGAGATCCCGCCGTCCTGTACGCGGGCACGGGCGAGGGCTACTTCCGCGAAGTGGTGCGGGGCACCGGCCTGCCCCTGCGGGGCGGCGGCATCTTCAAGAGCGAGGACGGCGGCGAGAGCTGGCGGCGGCTGCGCCGAACCCGGGGAGCCAAGTTCCACTGGGTGAACGACATCGTGGTGAGCCGCCACGACAGCGATCGGGTCTACGCCGCCACCCGCAAGGGCGTCTTCCGGTCGGCCGACGGTGGCCAGCGGTGGAGGCGGGTGCTCAACCCGAAGGTCAGAGGAGGCTGTCTGGATCTCGAGATCGTCCCGGACGCCCCGGGCGACCTCCTCTTCGCCTCGTGCGGCACCTTCGAGCGGGCCACCGTCTACCGCAACCAGAGCGCCGAGACCGCGGGCGGGTGGGAGGCGGTGCTCTCCGAGCCGGCGATGGGCCGCACCTCGGTGGCGGTGGCTCCCTCGGACCCCACGGTGGTCTACGCCCTGGCGGCGAGCAACACCCCGGGGCCGGGCGGCAACTACGAGCAGGCGCTCCACGCCGTCTTCCGCTCCGACGCCTCCGGCGCGGCGGGCTCCTGGGAGGCGCGGGTCCGCAACGACGACCCGCGCAAGATCAACACCCTGCTGCTCTCGAACGCCGTCATCGCCATGCTGGTCGAGTGCGACTTCGACGTCCTGAACGACTACCTCTCGATGGGCTGGTACGTGAACGTCCTGGCGGTGAGCCCGGACGACCCGGACATCCTCTTCGCCGCCGGGGTGGACCTCTTCCGCTCGCGCGACGGCGGCCGCAACTGGAGCCCGGCCAGCTACTGGTGGACGTCGCGCTTCTCCCCCGCCTGGCTCCACGCCGATCTCCACGGCCTGGTCTTCCACCCCACGCGCAGTCGGACCCTCTTCGCCCTGGGCGACGGCGGGATCGCCCGCACCTCCGACGCGCTCGCGCCCACCGGCGAGGACGCGCTCGCGGTCTGCCGGCCCGAGAGCTCGTCGGTGCGCTGGCAGGACCTCAACAACGACTACGGAGTGACCCAGTTCTACCACGGCTCGGTGCACCCGAACGGACGGGGCTACCTCGGCGGCACCCAGGACAACGGCACCCTCCTGGGCACCGACGGCAGCGGCCCCGGTAGGTGGGTCAGGATCCTCGGCGGCGACGGCGGGTACTCGGCGATCGACCCCGTCAACCCGGCCCGGATCTACGCCACCTTCCAGAACGGAGAGGTCCAGCGCTCGTCGGACGGGGGCCGCTCGTTCCAGGACGCGACCTTCGGCATCACCGATCTGGCCCTGGGTCGCGAGGACGGCGTCTCCGCCCAGGTGCCGGGCTTCCTCTTCATCTCGCCCCTGGTCATGGATCCCAGCGAGCCGCGCCGGCTCTGGCTGGGCGGCCGGCGTCTCTGGCGCACCGACAACGGCGCCGACTCCTGGACCGCCGCCAGCGTTCAGCTCGCGGACGGCGGCAAGGCGAGCGCCGTGGCGGTGGCTCCCGGCGACCCCGATCGAGTCGTCGTGGGCTCGAGCGCGGGCGGGATCCACCGCTCCCTCGCCGCCACCACCACCGACGGTCTCACCGAGTGGGAGGCGGCGACGCCGCGCGCCGACTTCGTCACCTGGGTGGCCTTCGACCCCGCCGACCCCGACACCGTCTACGCCACCTACGGCGGCTTCGGCGGAGCGCACGTCTTTCGCAGCGGCGACGGCGGCGCCGAGTGGACCGCCATCGACGGCACCGGGAGGGGCAGGCTTCCCGCGGTTCCGGTCCACTCGATCGTGGTGGACCCGGCCGACCGCGACGTCCTCTATGTGGGGACCGACGTCGGCGTCTTCGTCTCCCTGGACCGCGGCGGGAGCTGGGCGGCCGAGCACACGGGCTTCGCCACCGCGGTCACCGAGAGCCTGACCCTGGTGGAGACGGGCGACGCGGCCCGTTGGCTCTTCGCCTTCACCCACGGACGCGGGGCCTGGCGCGTCGGGCTGTAGCCCGGCCGGGGAGGGGCCGGTCGGGCAACCGCGTCTGCCGCCTGACGGCACCGCGGTCGGGGCGCGGTCTCGCCGTCAGCGCTTCAACGGGCCGCCGCCTGGGCGAGCAGCCCGAAGACCTCCTCGACCTGCTGCCAGCCCACCCGCATCAGGAAGGTGTTGTTGCGGCCGTAGGACTTCGAGCCCAGGATGAAGAAGCCCGGCTCCGGGTTGACCAGGGTGTCGGCGCCGTGGCTCTCCTGCTCCAGGCAGTCGCTGGAGCTCGACCCCAGCAGCGCCGCGGCGAGCTTCATGGGACCCGAGGTGGCGTAGCACTCGTGCACCTGGAGCTGGCGGTAGATGCGGTGGTCGCCCACCGAGCCGGTGAGGGCCAGGATCCGGCCCACCCGCACCCGCAGCAGGTCGCCGTCGGCGCGCCGCAGATCGACCGCGACGCCGTCCCCCTCCGGCGTCAGCGACTCGACCACCGCCCCCGTCACCGTCTCGACCGCCGGCGAGGCGCCCTCCGCCAGCGCCCGGGCACGCGCGGTGAGCCGCGAGCGCTCGGGCAGGGGATCGTCGGGGTCCACCCGCCATTCCGGAGCGGGCGAGCGGACCGCCCAGATCACCCGGGTGCCGGGCTCGCTCTCGGCCAGGGCGGCCAGGTCGCAGACCGCCGTCTGCGCCGAGTGTCCGGCGCCCACCAGCAGGATGGCGCGGCCCGCCCACGCCCCGGCGTCGCGAGAGAGGTCGGGGATCGTGCGCGCCAGACGGTCGCCGTCGAGGGCGCTCTCGCCGGGGGCGGCGATCCCGCCGTCGCCCAGGGCGTTCGGATGACGCCAGGTGCCGGTGCAGTCCAGCACCACGTCGGCCCGCTCGATCGACTCGCGTCCGTCGGCGGTCAGGAGCAGCCGGAAGGGGCGCTCCGCTCGTCGTCCCGTGCCGATCTCGTCGCTCTTGACGAGACCCTGGCGGCCGATCTCCAGCACCCGGACACCGGTCCGGATGCGGGGAGCGAGCTCCGGAAGCCGCGCCAGGGGCTCGAAGACACGGTCGCAGAGATCGTGCCCGGTGGGAAAGTCGCCCTCCGACTCCCCTGGGCCCGGCAGCCGGTGCCCGGCGGCCTCCAGGCGCCGCGCCATCCGGGGTGAGACGTCCAGGCTCCACGGCGAGAAGAGACGCACGTGCCCCCAGTCGCGGATCGACCCGGCGACTCGCGAGGAGGCCTCGTACAGGGTGAAGGGGTAGCCGCGGTCGAGGGCGGCGAGGGCGGCCTCCAGCCCGGTGGGTCCGGCGCCCAGGATGGCGATGTGGGGACGGGACATGGCTCTACCTCCGGAGTCGCGCGCCGGCGTGCGGCTCAGTACCGCGACCGGGCCCGCTCCTTGGCCGGCAGGATCTCCAGACAGGTGGTCCACCAGCCGGTGAGGATGGTCTCCACGAACTCCTCCGGCAACTCCTCGCGCCGCATCTCCGCCGCCAGCGACAGGTGATCGTACGCGAGGGGCACCAGCTCGACGGAGAGACCGTCGCCGGCTGCCTCCAGGAGGGCGAACCAGACGTTCGGGGCGCCGTCGTTGGCGGGGCGCCCGATGACGCCGACGTTGACGGCGTCGCGGCCGGAGGGGAGCCGCCGGTGCCAGTGCAGCCCGGTGTGGGTGCACAGCATGCCGTCGGCGCGCTCGCGGTCGAGGAGGGTCTCGAGGAAGGCCACCGGCGAGGTGGAGTGGAAGAGGAACTCGTTGATGCGGCGCGGCGAGCCGTGGACCAGCAGCAGCTCGCGGGAGCCCACGGCCACCCGCCGGCGCCCGGGCAGCCCGCCCATCCACCTCTTGAACCCGGGAGAGCAGTTGCGCTCGGTGTAGCGGTAGGAGAGCTCGGCGAAGTGGTTGTCCCGCGGATCGGTGTAGCCGCAGTTGCAGTCCTCCCGTCCCGAGGCGAGCGACTCCTCGTAGTTCCCCTTGAGGGTGCGCACCCCGCCCTGCTCGAGCAGGGGCCGCACCCTCTCGGGCGAGGGTCCGAAGCCCCCGAGGTCGCCCAGACAGTAGACCGCGTCGCATCTTTGCCGGGTGGCCTCCTCGAGCAGCGCCGTCAGGGCGTGGTGGTTGTTGTAGACGCCGCCGAAGACCGCGATCCGCCGCCACGGCCCTTCGAGCGGGGTGGGGTCGCCGGGGCCGTCGAGGAAGCGCTCGCGCTCGGCGCGGCGGTCCGCTTCGCCCAGCCGCCGGCCGGCGTCGTCGCAGGCGGCGGAGAACTCTGCCAGCGGCACCAGCCGCTCGCCCCAGGTGGCCAGGCCGCGGTGCGCCGCCAGCCGCTCTCGCTCTCGCTCGCGAGCCTCCCGGATCTCCTTGGGGGTGCGGCCGCTCATGTCTTGCAGCTCACCCCGTAGACGTGGCAGGTCCAGCAGGCCGGATGGTCCAGGTCGAAGCCGGTCAGGGCGTCGGCCAGGCTCTCGCCCATCTTGCCCCCCGGCTCGTTGACCAGGATCGGGCAGACCCAGACGCCGCGGCCCGTCACCATGCGGCAGGAGGAGCACTGGAGATGGTCCCAGCCGTCCTCCGGGGTGTCGGCCACGCGCAGCCGCTGCCAGCTCTCGTAGGCGCCGGTGCGCTCCGCCTCGGCGCCGATCCGGAAGAGCGGCAGCACCTTGAGGCGGGGCTTGGCGATGCCCAGCTCGCGCAGCAGCGTGAAGAAGCGCTCCTTCCCCCGGGCGCTGGCGTTCTCGTCGTGCACCTCGGTGACGGTGATCACCGGGTTCAACCCAGCGGCCACGAGGTGGGAGATCCCGGCCAGGATGCGCTCGAAGGTGCCCTGGCCACGGATGGGATCGTTGCTCTCGGCATCGTAGCCGTCCAGCGACACGCGGAGGTCCAGCGAGTAGTCGCTCGCCGCCGCCAGCGCGGCGAGCCGCTGGCAGCGGTCCGGGTCCAGCAGCAGGCCGTTGGTCAGCACGGTGGCCGGTCCGACCTCCAGGGTGCGCGCGAGGATGGCCTCCATCTCCGGGTTCAGGAACGGCTCTCCGCCGGTGAAGTAGTACTCCCTGACCCCCAGCGTCGCCCCCTCGTCCAGGTAGGGCTCGACCTCGGCCAGAGTCATGGGCTCGTGGGTCCGGTTGGTGGGCGAGCTCGACACGAAGCAGTGGGTGCAGGCGATGTTGCACACCGTGCCGGCTACCTGGAACCAGAGGGTGTCGAGGCTCGCGAGCCGGACCCGCGGCGGCGCCTCCGCCGGCGACGAGCCGAGGCGGGTGCCGCTCATCCGCCCTGCTCCTCACGGCGGCGGGGCCGCGGGTTGGGGACGACCTCCGCCAGCTCTCCCCCCCGATCGCCGAGACGGAGCCGGGCGATCCGGTCGCACACCCGACGGGCCTGGTCCTCGTCGTGGGTCACCAGCACCACCGCCCGGCGGGCCGAGAGCTCCGCGATGAGCTCCTCGATGGCGGCGGTCGCCCGGGGGTCCAGGGCGCTGGTGGGCTCGTCCATCAGGACCACCTCGGGCTCGAGCGCCAGAGTGCGGGCCAGACAGAGGCGCTGCTGCTGCCCCACGGAGAGCTCGGCGGCGGGCCGGTCGAGGCGGTCGCGCACCTCCGCCCACAGGTGGACCCGGCGCAGCGCCGTCTCGGCGATCTGGCGCCACCGCCGGCGGGGCGCGCGGCCCAGGTGACGCACGCCGAAGATCGCGTTCTGGTAGATGCTGCGTGGAAAGACGGCCGGCTGCTGGAAGAGGATGCCGATTCTCTCGCGCAGCCGGTCCGGGTCGACCCCGGCGCCGTAGACGGGAGCGCCGTGGAAGTCGACCCGTCCCTGGACGACGAGCTCGGGCTCCAGGTCGACCAGCCGATTGAGACACTTGAGCAGAGTGCTCTTGCCGGCGCCGGACGGTCCCAGGATCCCCAAGACTCCGCGGGGAGGCACTTCGAGGTCGATCCCCCGCAGGACCGGGCGACGTCCGGCCGAGACGCCGAGCGCCCGGCAGAGGATCACGGGCCGGGAAGTGGCGGGGACCGTCGTCGCCGGCGCGGGCGAGCGCAGCGCCTCAGCCATGCCGGGCCTCCTCGCGCGCCGCCAGCCGGCCCGGGAGGGCGAGCAGGCTCGCGGCGAGAGTCAGCAGCAGCAGGACGGCGGCCGCTCCCCAGAGCCGGCTCCCCGCGGCGGGGTCGAAGGAGTCCTGAGCCAGCACGAAGATGTGGTAGGGGAGCGCCAGCACCGGGCTCTCCCGGATGCCGTCGGGGAGACGGACGCCGGAGAAGACGGCGGCGGTGAACAGGATGGGCGCCGTCTCGCCGGCGGCCCGTCCCAGGCCCAGGAGCGAGCCGGAGATCATGCCGACGACGCTGTGCGGCAGGATCACCGACCAGACCACCCGACCCCGCGGCAGGCCGAGACCCGCGGCGGCGGCGAGATACTTCCGCGGCAGCGCGTCGATCCTCTCGGCGATCGCCACGGTGAGGGTGGGGACGATCATCATCGCCAGGAGCAGACCGCCCGCCAGCCACGACTTGCCCCACCCCAAGAGCTTGACGAAGACGATCAGCCCGAAGATCCCGAAGAGGATGGAGGGGACGCCGTTGAGGGCGTAGAGACAGAGCGCCAGCCGCCGGCGGGCGCGGGCGCCGGCCAGATAGACGGTCTGCAGGAGGGCCAGAGCCGTGGCCGCGGGCAGCGCCACCGCCAACGCGGTGGCGATGAGGATGAGAGTGCCCAGAAGCTGGTAGAGGACGCTCTCGGGGTCGCCGGACGGGGCGAGCAGCCGCCAGCCCAGAGCCGGGGCGCCGCGCCGCGCGATCGCCGTCACGATGACCGCGAGGGCCGCGATGGAGCCCACCGCGCAGAGGGCGGCCCCCAGCCGGAAGAGACGGTCGACCGCCCTACGCACCCTTCCTCCCGGCCAGGGCCAGGCTTCCGCCGGCCAGTGACAGAGAGAGCACCAGGGCCAGCAGGATCACCGCCAGGCCCACCATGGCGCCCCAGTGGAGCGGGTCGCCGTAGGCGATCCAGGTCTCCGAGCCGCCCAGCTTGGTGGTCAGGGTCTGGCCCGCCCCGGTCACGGGTGCGAGCGACCAGAGGGGCTCGGGCCACCGGTTGTCCTGCCGCCCGATCACCAGGAAGACGGCGATGGTCTCGCCCAGGGCCCGGCCCAGGCCGAGGAGGATCGCCGCCACCAGACCGGGGCGGGCGGCCGGCAGGCTGACCCGCCAGGCCACCTCGGTGGCGGTCAGCCCGAGGCCGCGGGCCGCCTTGCGCTGGCTGGCCGGAACGCCGCGCAGGGCGTCGTCGGCCAGGGTCATGACGGTGGGGAGGATCATCACCGCCAGCAGCACCCCGCCGGTGAGAAGGGTGTCGCCGCTGAGCGGGTCCCACGGCTCGAGCAGGCGGTAGATCCATTCCCGGAGCAGGAGCAGCCCCAGGAGCCCGTAGACCACGGAGGGCACGCCGGCCAGCAGCTCCACCGGGATCTTGATCCAGAGGCGGCGGCGGCCGCCCAGAAACTCGCCGGTGAAGAGGGCGGCGCCCAGGGCGACGGGGGTCGCCAGCACCAGCGCGATCGCCGCCACGACCACGGTGCCGTAGATCATCGGCAGGGCGCCGAAGAGCTCGCCGCGGTAGAACCAGGTCGTGCCGGTGAGGTAGCCGAGGCCCTCGTGCCGCCAGGCGGGCAGGCTCTGGACGGCGAAGAGAACCGCCATGGCGAGGAGGGTGCCCGCCGCCAGCGCGCTGAACGCCCACGCCGCCCAGCGGGTGGGCTCGAAGCGGGGGCCCGCCGGCCGCCGGAGGGCGACGCCGGTCACGGCGAGGCCGCCGATCCGGAGGAGAGGGGGAGATAGCCGTGGGCGGCCACCAGACGCTGGCCGCGGACTCCCACCAGAAAGTCGATCAGCCGCGCCGTCTCGGCCGCCGGCTCGCCGTCGGTGACGAGGAGCAGGGACCGCGCCAGCGGGTAGGCTCCGCTCGCGAGGCTGGGGCCCGAGGGTCGCACGAGCTGGCCGTTGTCGCCGACGATGGCCAGCGCAGCGATCGCGCGGCCGTCCACCCAGGCGACGGAGAGCTGGGTGATCGAGCCGGGGGTCGAGCGGGTCTTGTTGCGCGCCTCCTCGTTGGAGCCCACCTCCGGCAGGCTCACCAGGGGGGCAAGGTCGGAGTCGCCGTAGAGCCAGTGCGCGAAGACCTCCCAGGTGCCGCGCCCCGGCTCCTTGTTGAAGAAGACGATCCGGCGGTCGGGGCCTCCGAGCTCGCGCCAGTTGGCGACGCGGCCCTCGTAGACCGCGCGCGCCTGGTCGCGGGAGATCGCCCTCACTCCGCCCTCCCAGACGTCGCGCGACACCGCCAGGGCGACGGCGTCGCGGCCGATCTCGACCTCGCGGAAGCGCACACCGGGGTAGCGCTCGCGATCCGAGGGCAGCACCGGCCGCGACGACATCGCCACCTCGGCGCGCCCGTCGCCCAGCGCCGCGATGCCGCCGGAGCTGCCCCCCAGGGTGTCCACCACGATCTGCAGGCCGCGCTCCTCGCGCAGGATCCGGGCCGCCGCCGCCACCACCGGGCTGACGGTGGTGGAGCCGACCACGCGGATCCGCGCCGCCGCCGGCGCCGCCACTGCGGCCGCCAGCGCCAGCGCCAGGAGGCGTCGGAGCGGCTGCATCGTCAGCAGCACTCCCCCGGCTCGCAGCACTCCTGGACCTCGGTGGTCGCGTCGTACTCCTCGCCCTTCGTCTCGCCTGGCCGGCGCTCGCGCACGCCCACGCAGTCGAAGGGGCCGGCCTCGTCGAGCGGGATCTCCACCCGCGGCTCGACGAGCTCGAAGCTCGAGACGTAGGGCTCGCGGCTGAAGATGCGGAAGGTCTTGTCGCAGACGGCGGTGCGGCGACCGCGCTCGATCAGGTGGCCGTCGTCGTCCAGCACGCTCCTGAAGGGACCTCTGTAAATCACCGCCTGGTTGCGCTCCAGGCAGACCCCCTCCTTGCCCTTGAAGGCCTCCACCGTCACCGAGCGGAACTCGATTCCCTGCACGGTGCGCCACGGCTCGGCCTGGCGCTCGAGAATGCGGATGCCGTAGAAGCCCGCCCGCTCGAACGCCTCCAGAAAGCCGTGCTCGGTGAAGGCGCCGGAGATGCAGCCGCTCCACAGGTCCGGGTCGTCCTGCATCTCCCCGCTGACCGGCTCGTCGCTGACGATGTCGGAGATCACCGCCCGCCCGCCGCGCCGCAGCACCCGGTGGATCTCCTCGAAGAGCTGTCGCTTCTGGTCGTTGGCGACCAGGTTCAGGACGCAGTTCGAGACGACGACGTCCACCGACTCGTCGGCGACCAGGGGTCGCGAGCGGCGTAGCTCGTCCGAGAGCGCGTGGACCGCCATCAGATCGTCCACGGTCCGGACCGGGCTCCTGGCCAGCTCCTCCTCCAGCAGGTCCAGGTCGAGGGTCAGGTCCTGGATGCGCCCGCGGCGGAACTCGACGTTGGCGTAGCCCAGCCTCTCGGCCACCTGCGGCGCCGCGCGTCGCGCCACGGAGAGCATCTCGGGGGTCATGTCCACGCCGACGACCGAGCCGGTGGCTCCCACCACCTGGGCCGCGATGAAGCAGATCTTGCCGGTGCCGCTGCCCAGATCGAGGACGGTCTCTCCCTCGCGCAGGTGGCGGCTGGGATCGCCGCAGCCGTAGTCGCGCTCGAGGACCTCGGCGGGAATGACCTCCAGGTACCTGGGGTCGTAGTCGGTGGGGCAGCAGAGCTGGGCCTCGCACTCGCGCGCCCCCTGCCCGTAGCGGCGCTGGACTTCTTCTTCCATCTTGGCGACAGTCATCTCGGATCGGCTCCTCGGAGGAGAGAAAGGGAGACGCCGGGGCGCCGCGGCTCGTGCGGCCTCCCGCCGTCGGGGTGTCGGACGCGGCGAATCAGCGGGGCGGGGCGCGCGGCGGGGTCGGTCCCGCCAGGGCCAGCCCCAGGGGCGGCAGGACCGGCGGCGCGGGCGGCAGCTTGAGGCCGGCGAGCAGCTCCGCCAGCCTGCGGCCGAGGTCGCGCCAGACGCCGCGGGTCAGACCGCCCCGCGCCAGCAGCCGCTCGAGGTCGGCGGGTCGGTCGAGGTCGGCCAGCGGGGCCAGCAGGGTGACCGGCCGGCCGGCCCGGGCGAGGGCCGCCAGCAGGCTGGCGAGAGCGCCACGCCGGCACCAGGCCACCTGCTCGAGCTCGGCGGTCAGCGGCCGCGTCGCGGCGAGCAGGTAGAAACCGCCGTCGGGCGAGGGCCCGACGACGACGCGCTCGGGGTCGCGGCGGAGCTCCGCCAGGCTGTCGCGCACCGTCCGGGCGGTGAGGCCCGGCGCGTCGGTGCCGACCACCACGACCGGCGCCGCGTTCCGCCCTGCCCGGGCCAGGGCGTCCATCAGACGGGCTCCGAAGCCGCTGCCGCTCTGGTGCAGTCTCTCGACGGAAGCCGGCACCGCGACGGGCTCGGGCGACGACACGACGACGCGGCAGCCGGCGGCGCTGCCGGCCGCGACCGCCTCGTCGAGGCAGCGGAGATAGAGCTGCCGCTCCAGCATCTGGGAGTGCGCCGGGAGCAGGAGCCGCCGCCGGCGCTCGCGCACGGGACCGCGGGTGAAGACCAGGAGGGTCGCCTGCGAGCGGGTGTCCATCAACAGCGATCTACGGAGCCCAACGGCGCACGGATCACACCGCGGGCCGTCAGTCTAGCCGAGCGGCCCGCGCCGACGCAGCCGACCCGCCGGCGAACGCGCCGCCCGCCGCTCAGCGCAGGGCGCGGTCGAAGCGCTCCCGGAGGCCTCGGAGCCGCGCGACGGGCTCGTTGGAGAAGACCAGACGGAGGTAGTCGGCCGACTTCGGACCTCCCCACCCCTGCATCGGAGTCGCCGCGACCCGGCCCAGCTCCAGCAGCCGGTCGGAGGCCTCCGCGGCGCTCATCCCCAGCCCCGCGACGTCGATCAGCAGCGACCAGCCGCCGTCCGGCCGGATGGGCCGGTACGGCGCCAGCTCCTCGAGGATCGCGTCGCGCCGTCGCCGCCACTCCGCGGTGGCGGCGGCCAGATCCGAGGCCGGCGCCGCCAGCGCCACCGCGGCGCCGGCCTGGGCGATGCCCACCGGAGTGCAGGCGTTGGAGATGGCCACCAGGCCGATGTCGTCAACGATCCCGGGCGGCGCCACGATCCAGCCGACCCGCCAGCCGATCATCCGCTGCTCCTTCGACACCGACCCGACCGTGATCGTGCGCTCCGCCATCCCGGAAAAGGAGGCGGGGTGAAGCACCTCGGCGGCGCCGAAGAGGATGCCTTCCATGGCGGCGTCGTAGACCATCCAGGCGCCGCTCCGGCGACAGGCGTCGCACACGGCGGCCCACTCCGCGCGGTTTAGGACGGCGCCCGAGGGCATCGCCGGACTCATCATCAGGAAGACCCGGGTGCGGGGTCCCACCGCTGCCGCCAGGGAGTCGAGGTCCAGCCGCCAGGCGCCGTCCACTACCCGGTGGGACACCAGCCGCGGCACTCCGCCCGCCAGCCGTACCCGGTTGATCAGACCGATATAGATGGGGTCGGGCAGGATCACCTCGTCGCCGGGCTCGAGCGTGGCGAGGAGCACGTCGAGAATGCCGGCGAGGCCGCCGGCGGAGATCACGGTGGAGCGGCTCGCGTCGTACTCGAGACCGGCGGCGCGGCTCACCCGGCGGGCGGCGGCGCGGCGCAGCTCGGCCGTGCCGACGAACGGCAGATAGCTGTTGGCGTCGTCCCGCCCGGCGGCCTCGCGCGTCGCCTCCACCGCCCCGGGCGGCGGCCGGAGATCGGTGTCCAGGTTCTCGAGCCGCAGCAGCTCCGGGTCGAGGGCCCGGTCCGCCGCGGCCCCGACCCGGTCCACTCCGATCCCGGCCATCTGCGCAAGCCGGCTGACCGTCATCGCACCTCCTCGCTCGGGCTCTCCCCCCGATAGGCGGTGGCGAGCTTACCGCTGCGGTTTGTGCCCCACCTCCGGGCGACGTATTTTCGCGGCCATGCTGGCTCGTATCGAGTCGCTCCGCCGCCGCAAGCGCCAGCCGGAGGTCATGGACCAGCCCGGCCTCGACCCGGAGCTGCATCGCGGTGCCCTGGAGGACCTCGCGCGCCTGCACCGGATGTTCGACACCGCCGGGAGGCTCTTCGCCCCCATCCGAAGGCTGCCGCGTGGCGAGCCCCCCCTGTCGGTTCTCGACCTGGCCTGTGGCGGCGGCACCGTGGCGGTGGAGCTGGCGGCCGCCGGCCGCCGGAACGGGGTGGACCTGCGTGTGACCGGCGCCGACATCAGCCCCCTGGCCCTGGAGGTCGCACGGCGCGAGGCTCGCCGGGTCGGGGTGGAGGTCGATTTCGTCGAGCTGGACGTGGTCGGGACGGACGAGCTGCCGCGCCACGACGTCATCGTCAGCAGCCTCTTCCTGCACCATCTCTCGCGAGAGGACGTGGTGGAGCTGCTCGCGAGGATGGCGGCGGCGGCGAGCCGGCTGGTGCTGGCCGACGACCTCGTCCGGAGTCTCAGGGGCTGGCTGTACACGTATACTGGCTGCCGCCTGTTCTTTCGCTCACCTGTAGTGCGGGTGGACGGGCCGCTCTCGGTAGAGGCTGCGTTCACACCGGTCGAGCTGGCCGGGCTGGCCCAGAGAGCCGGCCTGGCCGGAGCCGAGGTGAAGACTTCGTGGCCGCAGCGGCAGTTGCTCATCTGGAAAAAGCTGTGAATCCCGGCGCCACCCTCGACGTCGCCGCCGCGGTGCGCGGCGACTGGGACGTTGTGGTCGTGGGCGCCGGCCCGGCGGGCGCGATGGCGGCACGAGAGCTGGCTCGCTCCGGGGTCCAGACCCTCCTGGTGGACCGTCAGAGCTTCCCGCGAGCCAAGGTTTGCGGCGGCTGTCTGAACGCCCGCACCCTGGCCCTTCTCGACGGCGCCGGCCTGGGTCGTCTGGCCCGCGACCTGGGGGCCGAGCCACTGGCCCGCTTCGAGCTCTGGGCCGGCGGCCGGTACGCGGCGGTGCCGCTGCCCTCCGGCGCATCGCTTTCCCGCACGGCGCTGGATGCGGCCCTGCTGGAGGAGGCGGTGACCGCCGGGGCCTCCTTCCTGCCGGGCACCCGCGCGGCGCTGGGCGAGTGCGCCGGCGACCGGCGGACGGTGCATCTCCCGGAAGGGGGCGCGCGTCTCGCCGCCCGGGTGGTGCTGGCCGCGGACGGCCTCGCCGGCAGCTTCGTCGCCCGCGGCGGCCGGCGGGCCGAGGTCGCGCCGAAGTCGCTGGTGGGCGCGGCGGCGGAGGTGGACGGGGGTCCCGAGGCCTACCGGCCGGGGACGATCTACATGGCCGCCGGGCGCGGCGGCTACGTGGGGGTGGTGCGGGTGGAGCGGGGTCGGCTGAACCTCGCCGCCGCCCTCTCCCCCGAGCGGGTGCGCCGGCGCGGGCTCGCCGGCGCGGTGGCCGACCTGCTCCGCGGGGCCGGCCTCCCCGGCGTCTCGGCTGCCGCGGGCCGGTGGCGGGGCACGCCCCCTCTGACGCGACGGGCGGCCACGCGGGCCCTGGAGCGGGTCTTCCTGCTGGGTGACGCCGCCGGCTACGTGGAGCCCTTCACCGGCGAGGGGATCTCCTGGGCTCTCGAGTCGGCCGTCGTCTGCGCACCGCTGGCGGTCCGCGGCGTCGAGGGGTGGAGTACCGCCCTGGCGCGCGCCTGGGAGCGCGAGCACCGACGGAGGATCGTCCGCCGGCAGCGCTGGTGCCGGGCGGTCGCCTGGTGGCTTCGTCACCCTGGGCTGGTGGACCTGGGAGTCCGGTCTCTGAACGCCGCTCCACGGCTGGCGCGCCCGCTGGTGGCCCATCTGAACGCCGCCCCGGAGGGAACGTGAGCCTGGCGCTGACGGGCATCGGCATCGCGGTGCCGGGCGAGCCGGTGTCGCAGACCCGGGCGGCCGAGATCGCCCGCCGCTTCTTCGACCAGACCCCGGAGCGGGAGCGTCTGCTGCCCACCCTCTTCCGCTGGACCCGGGTGGACACCCGGCACAGCGTCCTGGACTCCTGGTCCGACGAGGACCTGGCGGCCGGCCGCGAGACCTTCTTCGAGAGGCCGCGCCACGAGCTGGACCGTGGTCCCACCACGGCGCAGCGCATGGAGCGGTACGAGGCCCACGCGGCGCCGCTGGCCGTGGACGCCAGCCGCTCGGCGCTCGCCGACGCCGGGCTCGACGCGAACCGCATCACCCATCTCGTGACGGTCTCGTGCAGCGGCTTCGCCGCGCCCGGCGTGGACGTGGCGCTGATCAAGCGACTCGGGCTGGACCCCGGAGTGGCGCGCTCCCACGTGGGCTTCATGGGCTGCCACGCGGCGATCAACGGGCTGCGGGTGGCGCGGTCGTTCGTGGATGCCGACCCCGAGGCGCGGGTGCTGCTCTGCGCGGTGGAGCTGTGCACTCTGCACGTCCACTACGGCTGGGACCCGGAGAAGATCGTCGCCAACGCCATCTTCTCGGACGGCGCCGCGGCGGTGGTGGGCAGCTCGGCCGAGAACGGCCACCGCCGGGAGTGGCAGGTGGCGGCCAACGGCTCGCGCGTGCTCGACGACTGCGAGGACGCGATGACCTGGAAGGTGCGCGACCACGGCTTCGAGATGACGCTCTCGCCCAGGGTGCCCGACCTGATCCGCGAGCACGTCCGTCCCTGGCTGGAGGAGTGGCTCGGCGGGCACGGCCTCTCCATCGCCACGGTGGGGTCGTGGGCGGTCCACCCGGGCGGCCCGCGGATTCTCGGTGCCTTCGAGCAGGCCACTGGAGTAGCGCGGCGGAAGCTGGAGACCTCGTACAAGGTCCTGGCGCGCTACGGCAACATGTCGTCGCCCACGGTGCTCTTCCTGCTCGAGCGGCTGCGGCGGATCCAGGCCCCGCGGCCGGCGGTGGCCATCGGGTTCGGGCCGGGGCTGGCGATCGAGGCGGCGCTGATCCGGTAGCGGCGCGCGATCTCGAACCGGAGCCGGCCCCGGGAATAGCGGCGCGGGCGCGGGCGTACTCTCACTGTCAACCGAAAAAGGAGGTCCGTCGTGATCGTCAAGAGGATTCGTCCGCTGTCGCTGGCCAAGGTCATGGGCTCGATCTACGGCGCGGTCGGGCTGCTGTTCGGGATCATCTTCGCCTTCCTGTCGCTCATCGGCGCGGGGGTCGGCCTGGCTGCCTCGGACGGAGGCCCGGAGGCGCTCTTCGGGCTGCTCTTCGGGGTCGGCGCCGTGATCTTCCTGCCGCTTTTCTACGGCGGCCTCGCCTTCCGGGTGGGGCTGCTGATCGCCTCGATCTACAACCTGGCGGCGGCCAGGATCGGCGGCCTCGAGGTGGAGCTGGAGCCGGCTCCGACGGCCTGACGGGGGCCGCGGCGGAGCGCTCGTCGCGGATCCGTCAGGCGGTGCGCAGGAACTGCCAGCGGAGGTTGCCGTCCAGGTGGCGGAAGACCTCGGGCTGGATGCGGTCGGCGTACTCGCGGAGGATCGAGGCGACGTGCTGGCCGCGGGCCGCGCGCTCCAGCGGCTCGGCGGCTTCGGCGCCCGCCTTGGAGATGTAGGTCTGCCAGATCGCCTGCCGGACCGGCATGGCGTCCAGCGACACGTTGGGCAGCCGCGAGGCGCCCCGCTTGAGCACCGAGATCTTCTCCTGCAGGCTGCGCGGCTCCTCCATGGGCTGGCGCTGCCAGCCGGTGTAGGGCTTGGGGATCAGGATGTTGGTGCCCAGGTGGATGTGGCCGATGACCCCGGTGGGCGCCAGCTCCTCGAGCATGATCGCGCGGCAGGCGGCGCCCAGCTCCAGGATGGCGTCCACGTCCTCCATCGTCTCGCCGGGCAGGCCGATGATGAAGTAGAGCTTGAGCTGGGTGAAGCCGTGGCGAAAGATCTTGCGCACCTTGTCCAGGAGGAGGGCGTTGGGGAGCGGCTTGTTGAGCTTCACGCGCAGGCTGTCGCTACCCGTCTCCGGGGCCAGGGTGATGGAGCGCGCGCCGGAGGCCCGAAGCGCCGCCAGCACGCCGTCGGTGACCGCCGGGATGCGAACCGAGGAGACCGACGAGCGGAAGCCCTGGTCGAGCGCCACGGTGAGGATCCTCTCGATCTCCGGATGGTCGCCCACCGCGGTGGCGAGAAAGCCCACCTGGTCGGTATGGGGCCGGGCGCGCTCCAGCGCCTCGAGGATGTACTCGGTGGGATGCCAGCGGAAGGCCCCCATGCCGAAGGTGGCCCAGCAGTAGCGGCACTTCTCGGGGCAGCCCCGCGACATCTCGATCAGGAACTTGTCGGCGAACTCGGTGTGCGGGGTGACGATGGCGGTGGTGGGCAGCGCGCCCGGCTCGCGCATCTGCCGCTCCGTCAGCTCGAGCTTCTTGAGCCGCTGGAAGCTCCCCTCCTCCTCGGGCCGGTGGATCGCCGGCACGTAGAAGCCGTCGGCGGCCGCCAGCCGCTCGAGCACCGCCTGCTTGTGCGGCTCGCGCGCCAGGGCGTCGAGCAGCTCCGGCAGCAGGTTCTCGGCCGCGCCCAGCGGGAAGACGTCCGCGAACTCGGCCAGAGTCAGCGGGTTGATCATGGCGCACGAGCCGCCCACCAGGATCAGCGGGTCGTCGGGCCCTCGCCGCTCCCGGCGCAGCGGGATCCGCGCGCGGTCGAGCATCCTCAGGAAGTTGACGTAGTCCTCTTCGAAGGAGATCGAGAAGGCGATGGTGCCGAAGGCGTCGAGCGGCGAGTCTTCCTCCACCGACAGGGGCATCCCGGAGCCGTCGGCGAAGAAGCGCTCGCAGCTCCAGCCCGGCGCCCGGTTCACCAGCTCCCAGACCCGCTGCAGGGCGAGGCTCGACATGCCCACGTGGTAGCTGTTGGCGTAGGCCAGGGCCAGCTTGAAGTCGCCGTGGGCCGAGTAGGGAGCTACGTACCGCTCGTCGGAGCGGACCCGCCGCCAGTCGTGCCGTGTTCCTCGCTTTCTCATCCCGGCCCTCTCGCCAACCCGTCATCGTACCGCGTTTGGGGCGCCGTGTCCGGGCGATCGCGACGGAGGCCCGGAAGCGGCGCTCGGGTCGGCGCGACGGCTACCGCTCGCTGGGCCGCACCCACCGCCCCCCGGGCGGCGGACGGTACACCGCGAAGCGGTCGAGGAGCGCGGCGGGCCGGGCCTCGACGATCACCATGTCGCGGTGCTCGGGTCGGGCGAAGCCGCGCTCCACGAGCTGGTCGAGAAGGGCGAGGAGCCGGTCCCAGTAGCCCCCCAGATTGAGAAGCCCACAGGGATTCGGGTGCACCCCGAGCTGCGCCCAGGTGAGGCTCTCGAAGAACTCGTCGAGGGTCCCCATGCCGCCCGGCAGGGCGATGAACCCGTCGGAGAGGTCGGCCATCATCGCCTTGCGCTCGTGCATCGAGCCGACCACCCGGAGCTCGGTGAGCCCGTCGTGGGCGACCTCCCTGCGGGCCAGCGCACCCGGGATGACTCCGATCACCTCGCCGCCGCCGTCCAGCGCTCCGGCCGCGACGGCGCCCATGACACCCAGCCTGGAACCGCCGTAGACCAGGCCGATGCCGCGACGGGCCATCTCGGCGCCCAGCTCGCGGGCTCCCTCGATGAGGGCGGGGTCGTTGCCGTCGTGGGAGCCGCAGAAGACCGTGTAGCGCATGGAGGCTCTAGCCGGCGAGAAGGAGGCTGCAGCAGGTGACGCCGCCCTCGGCCTTGGCGATCTCCGAGACGTCGAGCACGCTCACCGCCACGCCGGCCGCTTCGAGACGCGCCCGGGTGGCGGGAAAGGCCCGCGGGTAGAGGACCGTATCGCCCACGAGCAGGGCGTTGGCGGCGAAGGGCTCGTCCGGGTCCACCTCGATGATCTCGAGACCGGCGAAGCGGCCGGGGTCCACCCACTCCGGGTTCGCCAGGAGCTGGCGCCGTCCGACCCGCGTGACAGCCGACTTGAGGTGGAGACAGCCGGATACCGGCACCGCGCCCACCCGGTAGCCCAGCGGCTCGAGATGACGGGCGAGCTGCTCGACCCCGTCCGGCGAGGTGCGCCGGGAGCGCCCCACCCAGACCCGCCGGTCCACCCGCAGCACGTCGCCGCCGTCCAGCGTGGCCGGCGCCTCGATCCGCGCCAGCGGCCGGTGGCGTGCCAGCTCCGGGGCGATCGCCTCGACCTCGGGTCGCCGCGACGGCGCGCCGGGACGGCAGAGGACGGCCAGCTCGTCCGTGACCACCGCAGTGTCCTCGACGAAGAGGCCGTCGGGCTGCGCCTCGAGCGCCGGCAGGGCGCGCACCTCGCAACCGAGCCTCTCCAGCCGCCGCCGGTACTCGCGGTGCTGGGAGCGAGCCCGCTCGACGTCGATGGGCCGGCGCTCCAGATGGGTCAGCTCACAGGCGGAGATCGCGCCGGCCAGGTCGCGGGTCAGTGCCAGCGGGCGTCGGGCTCTCGTCACCCGTCCTCGGCGTCGCGGCGCGCCGGCTGGGTCGGCGTCACGTCTTTCATGGGCGGCTTCTCCTCCTCCTCGCCTCTTCCCTTCTTCGCCTTCCAGCTCCCCAGCAGCATGGTGGCCAGACCGAGCAGCACCTCGTCCACGAAGGGCAGAAGGTCGGGCACCAGCAGGTCGAGGAGGAAGAGGGCGGCGGTCAGAAGAAAGAGCTGAGGGAAGCGAAGCCGGGCGGCGAGCCCACCCAGAAGAGTCGCGCCGAGCTTGCCGGTTCCGTTCGCCATCGCCGCAAGATCATACGACGCGGGCCGGGCGGGAGCGAGGCGGACTCGGCCCGGCGGCGCTGCGCGGTCGTAAGATAGCGGCTCCGGGCGGCCGCGGTTTCACGCGACGGCCGCCGAAAGGAGAGACGATGAGACCGACCCCCCTCCGCCTCCCCCTCGCCGTCGCCCTGGCGCTGGCCGCGGGCGCCGCCGTCGCCGAGCTCCCGGAGCTCATCCCCATCGAGGTCCTGTTCGACAACCCCACCCAGACCCAGGCGCGGATCTCCCCCGACGGCAGCCGGATCTCCTATCTGGCGCCCTCCGAGGAGGGGGTGTTGAACGTCTGGGTGCGACCCATCGAAGGGGGCGAGGCGACGCAGGTCACCCAGGACGACAACCGGGGCATCTCGAACCACTTCTGGGCGGAGGACGGCCAGCGGGTCATGTACCTGCAGGACATCGCCGGCAACGAGCAGTGGCACCTCTACGCCTCCGACCTCGAGACCCAGGTGACACGCGATCTGACGCCCTTCCTCGGCATCCGGGCGCAGAACGTGATCAAAGACCCGGGCCACGCGGACGAGATCCTGGTGGGCTTGAACCTGCGGGACCGCCGGGTCTTCGACATGTACCGGGTCGATCTGGACACCGGCGCCGTGGTTCTCGACACCCAGAACCCGGGCGACGTGCAGGGCTGGCTCACCGAGGACGGCAGCTTCGAGATTCGCGCCGCGGTCGCCCCCAGCCAGGAGGACGGCAGCGTCACCCTGCGGGTGCGCGACGACGCCGGCTCCCCTTGGCGCGACCTGATCCGCTGGGACTTCGAGGAGAGCGGCAGCCCCGTGGCCTTCGCCGGCGACGGCAAGTCGATCTACGTCGAGAGCTCCCTGGGCTCCGACACCACCCGCCTGCAACGGATCGACCTGGCCACCGGCGAGGTGCTGGAGGAGATCGCCTCGAGCCCGAAGGCCGACGTCGGCTCGGTCGAGATCAAGGACGACGGCAACGTCATCCAGGCGGTCGAGTTCCAGTACCTCAAGCCGGAGTGGACCGTGGTCGACCCGGCTGTCGCCGCCGACTTCGAGCGCCTGGCGGCGGCCCACGACGGAGCCTTCGAGGTGGTCAGCCGGACCCGCGACGACAGGATCTGGATGGTGGCCTTCGAGAGCGACACGGGGCCCGTCGCCTACTACCTCTACCGACGGCCGGAGGGCGAGCTCGAGTTCCTCTTCACCAACCGCCCGGAGCTCGAGAAGTACACCCTGGCGCCGATGAAGCCGGTGGTGATCCAGGCCCGCGACGGCCTGGAGCTGGTCTCCTACCTGACCCTGCCGCCCGGGCTGGAGCCGGAGAAGCTGCCGATGGTGCTCAACGTCCACGGCGGGCCGTGGGGGCGAGACGTGTGGGGCTACGACGGCACGGCGCAGTGGCTGGCCAACCGCGGCTACGCCGTGCTGCAGGTCAACTTCCGAGGCTCCGCCGGCTTTGGCAAGGCCTTTCTGAACGCGGGCAACAAGGAGTGGGGCCAGGGCGCCATGCAGCACGACCTGACCGACGCGGTGAGGTGGGCCATCGACGAGGGCATCGCCGACCCCGAGGAGATCGCCATCATGGGCGGCTCCTACGGCGGCTACGCCACCCTGGCCGGTCTCACCTTCACCCCCGAGCTCTACGCCTGCGGCGTGGACATCGTGGGGATGTCCAACATGGCCACCACCTTCGCCACCATCCCCCCCTGGTGGTCCACCTTCAAGCAGATCCTGGTCAAGCGGGTGGGTGATGCCGAAAACGACGAGGAGTGGAACCGGCGCATCTCGCCGCTCTTCCACGCGGACAAGATCCGGGCGCCGCTGATCATCGCCCAGGGGGCCAACGACCCGCGGGTGAACATCAACGAGTCGAACCAGATCGTCGAGGCCATGCGCGCCAACGACCAGCCCGTAACCTACGTGGTCTATCCCGACGAGGGGCACGGCTTCCGCCGGCCGGAGAACCAGCTCGACTTCCGCTACCGGGCCGACGGCTTCCTGGCCGACTGCCTCGGAGGCCGCAGCGAGCCGTTCCAGGAGGTGGAGGGGACCACGGCCCAGTTGCGCTAGGGAGTTCGATATGACGGAGGTTCCCCGGGACAGCTACGATCGCATCGCGGCCGAGATCGAGAGCGCCGACAGCCCGGTGGGCATCGACGCCAAGAAGACCCACGTCCTCATCCTGCACAAGCTGGAGCAGATCGAGCGACGTCTGGAGCGGTTGGAGAGGCAGACCGGCGGCGGCGGCCCAGGGCCGTCGCCCGGAGAATGACGCGGGCGTGGCGACCGGCGCGGGTCGCGACGAGAACAGGACCCGACAGGCCGGGCCCGTCGGGCTCGAGAGGAGTGGATCGCAGATGAGAACGAAGATTCGAGGAGTGCTCTTCCTGCTGGCGGCGGCCCTCGTGGCGCCGGCGGCGCACGCCGCCGATGCCGGCGTCGCGACCTCCGCCGGCCAGCTTCCGGACGGCTTCGCCGACACGCTCTCGGAGCTGGCGCGGCGTGGTGCGGCGGTGCAGGCGATGTCGGTCTCCAACAACGGCGACTGGGTGGTGGTGAGCGACCGGGGCGTCGCGGCGAGCCCGGGCCTCCCGGCGCCGCTGCGCGCAGCGATCGACGACGCGGTCCGCCGCGGCCAGCCGGTGGAGGCGGTGGCGCAGCAGGGGGGACGGTGGACCGTGGTCGCCGGCGGCCAGGTCAGCGGTGATCTGCCGCCCGACGTGCGTCAGCAACTGCTCTCGTCCGTCAGCGCGCGGCGGCCGGTGGCCGCCGTCGCCCTCGCCCCCGGCTCCCCCGACGGGTGGGCGGTGGCCGCCGGC
>JAWWBN010000021.1:0-28137 GCA_033720955.1 Thermoanaerobaculia bacterium
GAGGACGGCAACGGTGCCGCCGATCTGGGCGATACCTGGTCGAGGCCCGCAACCGGGCGCATCCGGGTCTGCACCCGCGCCTGCGGCGGCCGGAGCCCGGTTCTCGAGGACCGCTACGTCGCGGTCTTCGGCGGCGGTCTGGACGCCGAGCACAAGCGCAGCCCGGTGCTGGAGGGACCCGACCGGGACGGCGGCGACGACCTCTACCGGCCCTTCGGCGGCAACTTCCTGTACATGGCGGATTTGGCCACCGGCCAGATCCTCTACAAGCGGCGAATGGACCGGCTCGAGGGCCTGTCGGTGAGCCAGGCCGAGTCACCGGCCATGGTGCCCAGCGAGCCGGCCGCCGTCGACCTCGACCAGGACAGCTATCTGGACACCATCTACGTGGGCACCACCGACGGCTACCTCTACAAGGTGGACCTCTCCACTCCGCAGGAGATCGACCCGGCGAGCGGGCGGGTGACCTCCCCCGCCTGGGAGCCGTTCCGCATCTTCGACACGGGGGGCCGGCCGGTCTACTACCCGCCCTCGGTCGTCTTCGTGGCGCGCCTCGGCCGGTACGCCCTGGCCTTCGGCACCGGCGACCGGGAGGACCTCTGGAGTCGGAGCGGCCAGGCGGGACGCTTCTACCTCTTTCTCGACACCGGCTTCGGGCCGGCGACCGCGGGCCTGCCCTTCGACGCCTCCGAGCTCGAGCCGATCCACCCCACCGCCACCCCCACCCCGGCCGGGGCCGACTTTCTCCTGGCGCCCGACACCGCGGCCGGGAAGCGTCCGGGCTGGGTGATGACCCTGGAGGCGGACCAGAGGGTGATCGACCGGGCCTTCGCCCTGGCCGGCCTTCTCTTCTTCACCACCTTCGACCCCGACCCCTCGATCGGAGCGACCGGGGAGTGCGGCAGCTCGGGCGCCAGCAGCCTGTTCGCCGTCTACATCGACAGCGCGGGCGGCGTGCTCCCCTCGGGCCGCTTTCGCACGGTCTCCGACCTCGTCACCCGGCCCTTCGCAGAGCCCTCCCTCGGCGCCGGCGGCGCGCCGCCCCCTCCCGGCGAGCCCACCGCTCCGAGCGCGCCCTGCGACAGCGCCGCGATGGACGCGATCACGCGGACGCTGAAGAGCGACCTCTTTCCCGAGGAGTGCGACTTCGCCCACCACACCCTGAACGTCCTGGCCCTCCGCTCCGAGAGCGGGCTCGAGTGCCTGGCCCCGGTGCCCATCTGCGTCGTGCGGCGCAACTGGAAGGAGCGCTGATGCGCGCGGTGACCCGCCCGCCGTAGGCCGGCCGCCCGCGGTCCCCGGCGGCTAGCCGCCCCCGGCGGCGGCCTGGGTGGCGTCGTCCGCGAGCTCCCGCGTCAGCCGCGCGGTGGCCACGGCGCGCTCGGCCCACGCCGCGCCGACCCGCGGACCACAGCGCTCCCAGGCGCGGCGGTGACGCTCCGGCCAGCCCTCGGCCTCGTCGGCGAGCCAGGAGAGGGTCGCGGCGGCGTCCTGCGCCAGGAGCGCCTTCAGGGCGTAGGCCCGCTCGCCCGCGCGGAGACCCAGACCGAGCTCCCGCGCGCCTCGCGTCAGGTCGTTGCGGGTCACGAGGAGACCGCTGGTCACCGGCGCCAGCAGGGTGCCGAGAAAAGCCTCCCCCCCGTGCACCCGGGGGTCGGCCAGCTCGCCCGCCCGTCGCAGCGCCAGCGGCAGGACCGGCGGCTCCGCCACCGCCGCCGCCTCGCGCCGAAGGACCTCCGTGAGCAGACCTCCCCAGCCTCGGTGGAACGGTCCGGCCAGACGCTGGAGCTGCGCCAGCCAGGCCGGCAGCCAGCTCAGGAGGTGCTCCCAGAGGAAGGCTCTCCGGGCGTGACCGGCCCGCTCGGCGGCGCTTCCGCCCGCCGCTTCGTCCTCGGCGAGGTCCGCGTACGCCGCGAGGAGGGTCGCCAGGTGGTCGGGCTCCGGAGGAGGCGTCGCGCCCAGCGCGCGCCAGAAGCCGGCGATGCGGTCTCGGGCCTCCCCGCCCAGCTTGCCCTCGCGCCCCAGGAAGACCGACGCGTACGGACGCAGCTCCAGCTCGAAGAGCCGCAGGTGCTCCTCGGCCGGTGGCGGCTCGCCCAGCTCCAGCAGACGGCCCAGACGGGGGTGCTCCGGGCCGGGCGGCTCGAGCAGAGCGGCCAGCGCGCGCAGCAGCTCCATCGCGGCAGGGGGAACCGGCGCTAGCCGCCGTCGCCGGGAGCGGCGGCCGGCAGACGGTACGCCTCCTCCTCGGGCTTGACCGGCCGGATGAGCCAGAGCGGTCGCCGGTTGCCGTCGGGCGAGTGCCGGATCGGGGAGCGGGTCTTGGCCAGCCACGCCCGAAACACCTCCCGCGAGCGGTCGGTGTCGACGGCGATGTCGCCGTACCGGTCGCCGGCGCGCGCCGCGGTGACCCGCACCGCCTGGTGCCAGCAGTGCATCCCCGAGAGCGGATCGGGGTGCACGGGGAAGGTCATGTTCTGGTGCACGCCGGCGTCCGTCCACCAGATCCGAGAGGTGTCGGGGTCCGCAGAGGCGTAGGGCGCGACGCCCCGCTTCTTCGTCAGCGACCAGCGGGAGCCGTCGCGGCCCAGGGCCGCGGTGTTCATCATCTGCCGCTGGCCGGGCTGCCCCTCGAGCTTCCAGCGGCCCATGTGGTGCGAGCAGGCGACCACTCCGGGCTTGATCCCCTCGGTGACCCAGGCTTTGACCACGAAGTGGCCGATCTCGGTCTCGACCCGCACCAGGTCGCCGGTGGCGAGCCGCAGCGGCGCGGCGTCCCGGGGGTGGATCCAGAGCGGGTTCGCGTGGGAGATCTCATCCAGCCACTTGGCGTTGGCGGAGCGGGTGTGGATCTGGGTGGGCAGCCGGAAGGTGGAGATGAGCACCTTCTGGTCGGGGTCCATCGCCTCCGGGTGGACGTGGCTGCGCAGGTAGGTGGGGATGGCGGCGTCCGCCCACCCCCAGGCAGCCAGGGTGGAGGAGTAGAACTCGAGCTTGCCCGACGGCGTCGGGAAGCCGCGCAGAACCTCTCCGTCCACTCGCACCCCGACCGGGCGCCGCCCCTCGGCGTCGGGCCGCGGTGCGCCCACCGGCGCCAGGTTGACGGGCGGCGGGGCGGGCGCGGCGGTGTAGACGCGCCCGCGCCGGTCCTCCGAGATCCCCTGGAGCTCCTCCTTCGGCACCGGCTGCTCGTAGACCGGGCCGATGCCCCGGGCCACCTCGAAGGCGCCGTAGCGGCGCATGTAGGCGAGGGGCTCGAGCCCCTCCGCCGCCGCCTTCTCGGGCAGACCCGGCACCGAGTTGGCGAACAGCCAGCCGTAGTACTCGTCCACGGTGAGCCGCTGCCCGGGGCGCTCCTTCGACTCGGCGAAGGAGCGGATGCCCAGCTCGCCGTCCGGGTCGATGCGCCAGGTGAGCTCGAGCCAGACCTCGTTCTCCTCCCAGACCTCGCCAGGGTTGGTGTGCCGGGTGTCGCCGACCCGCTCCCCCAGACGCTCGCGAGCGGTGCGCAGCACCGGCTGGCGGAAGCCGATCCACTGCGCGTCGTGGGTCTCGTAGGAGTGGATGTCGTGGCGCTCGGAGGCGTTGCCCATGGGCAGGACGTAGTCGGCGAAGTAGGCGGTCTCGTTCCAGGTGGGGGTCAGCGCCACGTGCAGACCGACCTTCTCGGGGTCGGTGAGCATCTCGATCCAGGAGAAGCCGTCGGGGTTGGTCCACACGGGGTTGTAGACCCGGGTGAAGTAGACCTCGAGCCGGCCGCGGCCCTCTTCCATCAGGTGGGGCAGCAGGAAGGAGAGCTCGTACATCGACAGCGGATACTCGATGGGCCAGTTGAGCTCGTTCCAGCTTCTGGGGTGACGGGGCAGGTGGATCGGCCGCGCGACGAACTTGTTCCAGGCGTTCGGATAGGTGCCCCCCGGCGTCGCCACCGCTCCCATCAGGCAGTTGAGGAAGAAGAGACAGCGGGCGACCTGCCAGCCGCCCTCGTTGCCGGCGGCGGCCGAGCGCCAGTTGTGGGTGGCGAGGCGGCGGCCCGCGGTGGCGACGGTCTCCGCCACCCGGCGGATCGTCGCGGCGTCGACCCCGGTCTCGGCGGCGGCGAGCTCGAACGTGTACGGCTCGTACTCGGCCTCCAGCATCCGCTCGAAGCTGTCGAAGGTGGGCGGCAGATCCGGGTGCACGCTCTCCAGGTACTCCTGCCAGTTCCACCACCGGCGCACGAACTCGCGGTCGTAGAGACGGCGGCGGATCAGGTACGAGGCGACCGCCAGCAACAGCGCCGCCTCCGAGCCGGGCTGGGTGGCCAGCCACTCGTCGGCGTGGGTGGCGGTGTTCGAGAGCCGGGTGTCGAGAACGATCAGCTTCGCGCCGCGTCTCTTCGCCTCGACGATGCGCTGCGCGTGGGGGTTGAAGTAGTGGCCGGTCTCGAGATGCGATGACACCAGCAGGATGACCCGGGCCTCGGCGTGGTCCGGGCTGGGCCGGTCGATGCCGCACCAGAGCTGATACCCGGCCCGGGCGCCCGCCGAGCAGATGTTGGTGTGGGAGTTGTGGCCGTCCACCCCCCAGGCGGCCATCACGCGCTCGGTGAACCCGTCCTCGCCCGGGCGCCCCACGTGGTACATGACCTCGTTCTGGCGCCCCTCTACCATGGCGCGGCGGATCCAGCCGGCGATGTCGTCCAGGGCCTCGTCCCAGGAGACCGGCTGCCAGCGGCCCTCGCCGCGCTCTCCGGCCCGCTTCAGCGGCTGCAGGATCCGGTCCGGGTCGGTGATCTGGTTCAGGGTGGCGGGGCCCTTGGCGCAGTTGCGGCCGCGCGAGCCCGGGTGCTCCGGGTTGCCCTCGAACTTCCGGATCTGCAGCGTCTCGCGGTCGACGTAGGCCAGCAGGCCGCATGCCGATTCGCAGTTGAAGCAGGTGGTGGGCACCAGCATGTAGCGGCGCTCCACCCGCTGCGGCCAGGCCTTGGCGTCGAGCTCCACCCAGTCGTCCCAGCGCTCCTTCGGCGGGAAGGCGGCGAGGTGGATGCGGCTGGCGCCGGGGTAGAAGGTCTCGCCGCGGGCCTCGGTGGCCTCGCGCGCGGCGCTGATCCGGCGGGAGAGCGAGTCGAGATCGGTCATCTTCTTCCTGTCCGGCGCGCGGCTCATGCCAGGGGCACTGCCTGGCCGGCCTGCACCCAGGCGTGCTCGAACGCGAAGAGGCCCGCCAGCGCCGGCAGGGCGGCCCACGGCCCCATCCACGGCGCCGTGCAGGCGGCCGCGGCGAGGAGCAGGCCGCTCCAGAACCAGACCCGGAAACGGCCGCTCACCATCTCGTGCGCGGCCAGGCGGGCGTGGGCGGTGGGGTGGGTCAGGGTCACCTCGCCGGCCACCATCAGCAGGTGGACCAGGCTCGCTACGGCGAGGGTCCAGGTCAGCGCCGGCACCGCCGCCGGCTCGACCCAGACGGCGGCCGGCAGGAGGGCGGCGGCCCCCGCCAGCACCGCCTGGACCAGCAGGTGCGGCGGCAGGAGGGGGCTCTGCCAGAGATCCCGCGCCTTGGCCTGGGCGAAGAGGTAGGCGGTGTAGACCGCGGTCAGGGCCGAGAGGGCCAGGCCGGGCAGCACGAGCGCCGAGCGAGCCACCGGCATCTCCAGCAGGTGGGCGCCCACGTCGGCGACCAGCACCAGCGAGTAGGCGGCGATCACGAAGGCCCCCTTCACCAGCCAGCTCCGCCAGTGAGGCCGGGTGAAGATCAGGTAGAAGCGCTCCGGGTGCTCGAGGTCCCAGATCAGCAGCCCGCCGGTCGCCCCGAGGAAGAGAAGACCCAGGGTCGCCGCCCCCCAGCCCGAGAGGGGACCCGCGGGATCGAGCGCGCCGACCAGGGTCAGCAGCAGCATCACGAAGTAGGCTCCGGCGGCGATTCCCTTGGTGAGGGTGTAGAGGCTCACCCGCCAGTCCCAGGGCATCTTGTGGGGGACGTCGTAGGCGAGCACCGCCTCCGCCGCGGAGCTGGGGCGGCCGGGGTGGCCCGACACCACCCTGCCCGGACCGGCGGTCTGCTCGCTCCACAGGAAGAGACCGCCCGGCGGCCGCGCCGCCGCCAGGGGGTCCAGGGTTGCCTGGTGGGCGCCGCGGTAGAAGAGCTTGGGACGGGTCTCCTTCTCCGGCCTACGCACGCTCACCGGCTCGCGGTTGACCAGGTGGGCCACCCGAGACCCGGTGTCGTCGAGGTCTCCCACCACGATCGCCTCGGTGGGGCAGACGGTGACGCAGGCCGGCTCGAGGCCCACGTCGATGCGGTGCGCGCAGAAGTTGCACTTCTCCGCCGAGTGATCCTCCGGGTTGATGAAGATGGCGTCG
The DNA here is from genome assembly GCA_033720955.1 of Thermoanaerobaculia bacterium. Classification (GTDB taxonomy): domain Bacteria; phylum Acidobacteriota; class Thermoanaerobaculia; order Multivoradales; family JAHEKO01; genus JAWWBN01. The sequence continues at coordinate 6,342 of JAWWBN010000021.1, forward strand.
TAGGGACAGGCGGCGATACACGCCTTGCAGCCGATGCAGATCGACTTGTCGAAGTCCACGATGCCGTCGGGCCGGCGGTACATGGCCCGGGTCGGGCAGGCGGTGGTGCAGGGCGAGTCGGCGCACTGGTTGCACCGGGTGACCTGAAAGGCGCGCCGGGTCTCGGGGAAGAGGCCCACGTCCACGTACTTGACGTAGGTGCGGTTGACCCCCAGCGGCACCTCGTTCTCCGACTTGCACGCCGTCGAGCAGGCGTGGCAGCCGATACAGCTCTCGTGGTCGATGACCTTCGCCCAGCGTGGAGGGCGCTCGGTCGGGGCCGGAGGGGCCTCAGGCATTCAATACTCCCCTAAGTATCTGGCCCGTCGATGTTAGGAGAAGTGGGCGCGGCGGTTCAAGCCCGGGGCGCCGAGCGGCGAGACCGTCCGGCGGCCCGGCCACGCGCGCTCTCCCCGCCGCGCCCGAACACAAGTCAGAAGCCCCAGGAGAAGCCGAGCTCGAGCTCCCACTGGCTCATCTCGAGCTCGATGGTCTGCATGCCCGGCATCTCCATCGGATTGGGCCCGGAGATCGACGACGAAGGCGCCACCATGAGCGCCAGGCTGATCGCCTTGCCGCCGGAGAGCTCGCGTGTGAAGCCGCCGGTGAAGTGCTCCTCCATGATGCCCGGCGCGAGGATGTTGAACATCATCTCGGTCTCCGGAATCGGCTGGTCACCGGTCGAGAAGCCCAGCCGCCAGACCCAGGGGGCGGCCCCCCACTGCACGCCGGCCTTGATCACCTCCATGTCCCGCCAGCCGAAGCCGGGACCCGCGTCGGCCCCCAGCATCCCGCCCGCGTCTCCCTGGAAGGCGCGCCCCAGGGCCGGGAAGAGGGGGTTTCCCACGCTCTCGATCTCGCTGTAGAAGATCTCCTGGTAGTCCAGCAGGAAGACGGCGCCGCCACCGAAGCGCCAGGCGACGCCGACCGTGTAGTTGGCCGGAATGTCGAAGCCCCCCCGGCCGGCGAAGAGACCGGCGTACTCGTCGAACTCCTCCATCGAGATCTCGCTCTGGTAGGCGAGGCCGAAGGAGAGGGCGTTCCAGCGGCCCAGGTAGCCGAGCCGGGCGCCGAAGCCGGTCGAGGTGTCGGCGCCGTTGTTGGTCAGCCGGGCCGGGTCCGCCGAGAAGCCGCCAAAAGCCTGCACCCCCTGGATCTCGAACGTCTGGTAGGCGGCGATCAGGCCGATGCCGAAGGCGTGTCGCCCGTCGGCCGCCCCGACCGCCCAGGTCGGGACGACGAAGAGCTGGGAGAGATCGACTCCCGTCGGACGGGTTCCGTAGAAGGTGGCCGCCGGGTAGTCGGTGTTCATCCCGCCCTGGCCGTAGACCAAGAGGCCGAGCGCCTGGCGGGGCGTCACCTGCCAGTTGGCTCCGAAGTTGGGCACGAAGAAGGCTTTCGAGTCGCTCTCCACGGTCCCCGGCGTGAGCCCGAAGGTGCTGGGCAGGAGGGAGGGACCTCCCGTGACCGTGTACTCGCGGCTGGGGCTGAAGAGCGCCACCCCGACGTCGTAGCGCTTGCCGACAAGCGCCATGCCCGCCGGGTTGGTGCCACCGGCGAGGGCGTCCTGCGGGAAGGCCACGCCGGCGCCGGCCAGCGCCTTGGCCCGGGTGCCGATCCCGTGCACGAGATAGCCGTTGGTGGCCTCGGCCGGCGCGGCCGCCATCCAGAGGAGGAGGGCCGCCAGGGCGAGCGCCGTGGCCGGCCGTCGAGCGAGGGTTCTCGAGATCATCTCGAAGCTCCTCTTGCTGCCGCCGGACTTCCCCGCGTGGACGAGATGTCTGCCGGGCCGGCGGCCGGTCGGCGCCGCCCTTCGAGGGCGGCGCCGGCCGTCGACTCCATGCTGCCGACCGCCCCATCGCCGCGCGACGGCCCAACGGGGGGCCCCGGCCGGAATCGTCAGGTAGGCGCGACCCAGATACTCCGGGCAGTATCTTCCACCCGGCGGGGTGGGCTCGCGAGGAGGACCGGGCGCGGCCTATCCGTAGCGGGTCAGGAGGCCCAGGATTCCCGACAGCCGGTCGTGCAGCTCGGCGGGCGGCTCCTCCACCATCCGGTGCTCGATGGCGCAGGCGATGAGCTCCGTGAAGGCCTTCGCCAGGGCTCCACGGGCCGCCGAGAGCTGCTGCGCGATGGCCTCGCAGTCGCGCTCCTCGGCGATCATCCGCTGCACACCGCGGAGCTGGCCCTCGACCCGGGCCAGCCGGTCGATGAGGGCCTTGCGGTCGGCCTCCGAGAGAGTGCCGGCGGCGGGGATCGTGGTCACGGCGGGCGGTGGCGGTCTCAGATGAAGAGGTTGGTCCGCGACCGCAGGCTCTCGCCCAGGAAGCTGGCCACGCCGGCCGGCTCCAGACCGTCGATGAGCTCGTCCTCGGAGATCCCCATCACGTCGCGCGACATCTCGCACGCCAGCATCTTCACCCCCATCTCGCGCGCCATGGCCATCATCTCCTCGAGCGAGGCGACTCCCTTGTCTTTCATCATCTTGCGCAGCATCTTGGCGCCCACGCCGAAGAAGTTCATCTTCGACACCCCCAGGCCCGCCGAGCTCGACGGCGTCATCGCCGCCATCATCTTCTCGAACAGGCTCTTGCCGGAGAGCTGCGACCGCTTCTTCAGCACGGACAGCCCCCAGAAGGTGAAGAACATGCTCACCTGCTGGCCCAGGGCCGCCGCCCCGGTCGCGATCACGAAGCCGGCCAGCACCTTGTCCAGGTCGCCCGAGAAGATGATCAGGGCGATCTGGTCCTCCGGCTGCGAATCTTCGATCTCCGCGACGCGGCTCTCCAGGACCTCCAGACGGGCGGCCAGCTCCTCGACGCTCGCGGCGCCCTTGTCGATCTCGCTCACGGTCATCGTCTCGGCCTCCTTCAGCCCTTCTGCACGAAGTGGAGGAAACGACGGTGGCCCGCCGCCCCGTGCTCCTCCTGGGCCAGAAGCTCGATGTTCTTGGCGATCTTCGCCCAGCCCTGGAAGTCCTTGATCGAGCCCCGGTCGGTGCTCACGACCTTCAGCACCTGGCCGGCGCCGAGCTCGTTCATCTTCTGGCGAGCCTTCACCAGCGGCATCGGGCAGTTGAGGCCGCTGGTGTCCAGCTCCACGTCAAAGCTCACGTCGGTCATCTTGCTTCCTCTCCGCGCGCGGATTCGGTTCGGTAGCAAGGTAGAATACCCCGGGTGGTATTGTCAAGATGGCCTCCGGCCAGGGAGAGACGCATGACGACGCAGACCGGGCGCGACAGCGAGTGGCAGGCCGACGAGCTCCGGGGTCGGCTGGAGCGCGGCGACGAGCTCTTCGTGCTCGACGTCCGCAACGAGGAGGAGTTCGAGAGCTGGCGCATCGAGGGGCGGGGTGAGCTGCCCACGGTCAACGTGCCCTACTACGAGATGCTCGAGGTGGACGAGTTCGACGACGTGGTCGATTCGTTCCAGGAGTTCCTGCGCGGGAAGTGGGCCGAGCGGCTCCCCAGGGACGTCCCCATCCTGGCGGTCTGCGCCAAGGGGGACACCTCCGAGTACGTCGCCGAGGCGCTGCGCCGGCTGGGCTTCGACGCCGTCAACCTGGCCGGGGGGACCGCAGCGTGGGGCGACCACTACCACGCCCGCCCGGTGGTCGAGAGCGAGGAGCTGACCCTCTTCCAGGTGGCCCGGCCGGCCCGCGGCTGCCTCTCCTATCTGCTCGCCAGCGGCGGCGAGGCGGCGGTGGTGGATCCCCTGCGCCACGTGGACCACTACACCACCCTGGCCGAGCGGCTCGGCGCTCGAATCCGCCTGGTGCTCGACACCCACGGCCACGCCGACCACATCAGCGGCGGGCCCGCCCTGGCCGCGGCGGTCGGGGCGCCCTACCACCTCCACCCCTACGACGGCATCCACCCCATCGACGTTCTGCCGGCGAAGATCGCCTACGAGTACCTCGAGGAGGGGGACGTCTTCCAGGTGGGGGCCGTGCAGATCGAGGCCCTGCACATCCCGGGGCACACCCTGGGGAACATGGCCTTCCGGGTCGGCGCCGGCCATCTCCTGACCGGTGACTCGATCTTCGTGGACTCGATCTCCCGTCCCGACCTGGGCGGCCACGCCGCGACCTGGGCTCCCCTCCACTACCGCTCGCTGCAACGGCTCCTCGAGCTGCCCGGCGAGACCGTGATCCTGCCGGGCCACTTCGCCAGCCTGGCCGAGGCCGGCGACGACGGGCTGGTGGGGGCCCCTCTGGGGGAGCTGGCCGGCCGCAACGACGGCCTGCGCATGGCGCGTCAGAGCGAGGAGGAGTTCGTGGCCGAGATCCTGGCCTCGCTGCCCGAGTTCCCCGACGAGTACGTCGAGATCAAGCGCGTCAACGCCGGTCTGGCGTCGCCGGATGAGGAGAAGGCCTCCGAGCTCGAGCTCGGCAAGAACATCTGCGCACTGGCCAAGGGGTAGCCCCCCGGTCCAGCGGTGCGGGAGGGCAGAACCCGCCACCCCCCACTTTGGGCCTGATACTCTGGGCTCGATTGATGGCGGGTAGCCTGTCCGAGGCCGATGTCGCCGAGCTCGGCGCGCGGCTCGAGCGCGCGGTGGTCGCGGTGTGCCCCGCCTGGCTCGCCGACCGCCGCGACGACGTGGTGCAGGCGGCCGTCGTCAAGGTCCTGGAGCTCCAGCGGCGCAGTGAGGGAGATCGGCGCTTCAGCGCGTCCTATCTGTGGCGGGTGGCCCACAGCGCCCTGGTCGACGAGATCCGCCGCATCCGGAGACGCGGTGAGGAGCCGCTCGAGGAGAATCCGGTGAGCACGCTCGCAGCGACATCGCCCAACCCCGAGAGCGAGGCCTACGGGCGGGAGCTCGGGCGGCAGATCGAAGGCTGTCTGGCGCGCCTGGTGCGCCCCCGGCGACGCGCGGTCACCCTCTACCTGCTCGGCCACTCCGTGCCCGAGGCGGCGCGGCTGCTGGGCGAGGACCGGAAGCGGGTCGAGAACCTGGTCTACCGCGCCCTGGCCGATCTGCGGCGCTGTCTCGAACAGAAGGAGGTCTCGTGGAGCCCGAACGGATGACGAGCGAGCGGCAGATCGAGCTTCTGCGCCGCGCTTTCGGGGCCCGGACGCAGCGGCCGAGCGGGGAGGCGTGCGCCGGGCGGGACGAGATCTGGCGGGCCGTGGCGGGCGAGCTGGCCGCGCCGCAGCGGCGCAAGATCGTGGACCATCTGGCGGCCTGCGCGGTGTGCGCCGAGGAGTGGCGGCTGGCCGTGGAGCTCGGCGCCTCGGACGCGAGCGCCACCCGCGACTCCACGGCGACGAAGAGCCCCCGGCACTCCTGGCAGCTCGCCGCCGCCGCGCTGGCGGTGCTGCTCGCCGGCGCCCTGGCCTGGCGGATGAATGGACCGGCGGTGGAAGAGCCGGCCGTCTACCGTGACCTCTCGGGCAGCGGCATCCGCTCCCTGGTCCCGCAAGAGGTCCCCCTGGCGCCGCACGGCCTGGTCCTGCGCTGGGAGGGCGGCTTCGAGGCCGACTCCTACACCCTCCGCCTCTCCGACGACCGGCTCGAGACTCTCGCCCTGCTCGAAGGCCTCGAAGAGCCCGAGGCGAGGATCGACCCGGCACCCCTCGCGCGCCTCGCCCCCGGGGCGCGCCTGCTCTGGCAGGTCGAGGCGAAGCTGCCCGACGGTCGCCGGCTCGTCTCGCCGACCTTCGTCAACCGGCTGGAATGAGGCGGGCGGGAGGTCGGAGGGAACCGGCTCGCGGCGGACTCCTCGCCGCCCTGCTCTCCGCCCTGCCGCTGCCGCTCCTCGCTCAGGGAACCGGGATTCCCCAGCGGTCCTACGCGGAGTGCGAGCGCTCGGCCGAGACCACCGCGGAGCTCGCCCGTTGCATCCACCGCGTAGCTCATCGGGACGGCTCGTTCGCCGAGGCGGCCCGCCGCCTCGAGCTCCTCCGGGCGCTCGACCCGGGCGATCCCGACGTTCTGCGGTGGCTGGCCGAGGTCGAAGCCGACCGGGCCGGCGGACACGCCGAGGAGCTCCTCGCCGCCGCCGCCGAGGCTTTCGCCGCCGCCGGCCGGCCCGCGGACGAAGTGGAGGCCCGAGCCGCCCTCTCCCGTAGGCTCATCTCCCGCGGCGATCGCGACGCGGCCCGCGAGCAGCTCGAGGCCGCCCGACGCGTGCTCGGGCGAACCGATTCGATCGACGCCCGCGGCTGGCTGGAGCTGGCCGAGGCCCACCTCGCCTCGTCCCGGGGCGACCACGGCGCCGCGCGGCAGTTGCTCGACGCCGTCGAAGCCGACATCCTCCCGCGGGCCTCGCCGGTGCTGCGAGCCGCCTGGCGGGTCGCGGCGGGAGCCAACGCCTGGTATCTGGGCGAGTACGAGCGCTCGGAGGGGCTCTACGTCGAGGCGGCCGAGCTGTGGGCCGACTCCGGCGATCGGTTCTCCGAGGCGATGGCCCGAACGACACTCCTGCTGTTTGTGGGGCAGGACCCGGTCACGCGAGCCGAACGGGCCCTGGCCATAGCCACCGAGGGCGGCAACCTCCGGCAGGCGGCTCGCTGTCACTCCTTCCTGGCGGACCTGCTGCCGGAGGACCGGCCGGCCGAGAAGCTCGACCACGCCGAGCGAGCCGTGGCTCTCAGCCGGGCCGCCCGCGACCCGGCCGGCCTCCAGATGGCGCTGCGTGGCCATGCCTCGACCCTCCTCGCGACCGACCCCGAGCGCGCGCTCGAGGTCCTCGCCGAGGCGATCGACACCGCGCGCCGGAGCGGAGACCCGGCGCAGATGGCCCGCAACCGCGTCATTCTCAGCCGGATGCTCTGGAGGCTCGGACCGCGGGAGCGGGCGATCGCGGCGTCGATCGAGGCCCTCCACGCGGTGGAGGCGACCCGGGAGCTCCAGCCCGACTCCGAGGCCCGGGCGCGCCGCTTCAGCACCTGGTGGCTCGTGTACGTCGATCTGGTCGCTCACCTGCTCGCGGGAGATCTCCTGCCGGAGACGGCGGCGGTGAGTCGCGACGACCTCGAGGCCGCCTTCCGCGTGACGGAGCGCTACCGTGCGCGCGTCCTCCTCGACGAGCTCGACGCCTCGGGAGCGACGCCGGCGCTCGGCCGCGCGAGCAGCGGGCGGGAGGCCTGGCTGGGCAGTCAGCAGGACCTCTCCGCACTCCAGCTCCGGCTCCGGGACCCTTCCCTGCCCGCGTCCGAACGGGAGCGCCTGCTCGAGGAGATCGAGGCGGCAGAACGCGAGGAGGCCCGGATGAGAGCCGAGCTGGCGCGCGCCCAACCCGCCTTCGGAGCCGTGAGGGCGCCGCGTCTGGCCACTCTCCACGAGGTACAGGCGGCGCTGGCCGAAGACCAGGCTCTGATCTCCCTCTGGAACGTCTTCGACTCCGCGAAGTCGTGGGCGTTCGTGGTGACGAGCTCCTCGGTCGAGATCTGCCCCGCCGAGTCCCACGAGACCCTCGAGCCCGCGGCCTCGCTCTACCTCGGGCTCGTGGGTCGCGACGAAGCGGTCGAGCGCCTCGCCGCGGCGCGGCTGTACGACCTGTTACTGCGCTGTCCGGTCGAGCGCCTTCCGGCGCCCGTCCGGCGGCTCGTCGTCGTCCCCTCCTGGGGCTCGACCCAACTGCCCCTCGGCACCCTGCGGCCCTCACCGGAGGCCGAGCCCCTCGTCGCCCGCTTCGAGATCACCACCGCACCGTCGGTCACCGTCTGGCTGCGCCTGCGGCGCTCCGGCGCGGCCGAGGCCGGCGCGGTGCTCGCCCTGGCCGACCCGGTCCTCGCCGAAACTCCGGTCCCCGCTTCGCTCCCTGCATCCGCGCAGAACGCGGACACGGTGGCGCGTGCGGCCGCCCCCGCGCCGCTGCCGCGAGCCCGGCGGGAGGGGCGCTTCGCGGCGGCACGGCGGGGCGACCTCCTGCTCGTAGGAGAGAGCGCGACCGAACGGGCCGTCAAGCGCACCGACCTCGACCGCTTCTCCGTCCTCCACTTCGCCACCCACGCCCTGGTCGATCCCGAGCACCCGGAGCGCTCGGCGATCGTCCTGGCGCCCGGAGACCCCGACGAAGACGGCCTGCTGCAGGCCCGCGAGATCGTGGACCTCGACCTGTCGGGACAGCTCGTGGTGATGGCGGCCTGCCGCAGCGCCTCCGGCGAGCTGGTCCGGGGCGAGGGAGTCCTCGGCCTGGCGCGCGGCTTCTTCGTCGCCGGCGCTCGCACGGTGGTGGCGAGTCTCTGGCCCCTACGCGACGACGACGCGCTCGCGCTGCTGACCGAGTTCTACCGCGGCCTGCGGCGGGGCGAGAGCGTCGCGGCGGCGCTGGCTGGCGCCCAGGCCGCCCGTCGTGACGAGGGCGCCCCCGCCGCCGCCTGGGCCGGGCTCGTGGTCCTCGGCGACGGGGACCTGGTGCCGATGTCGGAAGACCGTGCCGCGAGAAGGCCGGGGCCCTGGATCGCCGGCGCGCTCGGGCTGATCGCGATCCTGGTGGTGGCGTCCCGAGTGGTCCGGGCGGCTCGGCGCTGACCCGCCGAGCCGGACTCGGAACGGCCTCCCATAAATCCGACGCGGTCCGACCCCCCTCCATGAAGTGCGGACCCCTCAGCCGGAGGCCATCTCCGAGGCAGCGGGATTAGACGTCCGGGTCGCCCGGGTCGTCGCGACCCGGGGCCGGGCTCTCGGGCCCGGTGAGGGGATCGCCGCCCGCCGAGCGTTGATCGAGGGCAAGCCGCTCACGAGCCCGCCGCAGGGAGGCCCGTCGGTGACACCCTGGGCGAGCTCGGGTTTCCCCAGGAGACGACCTGACCGCCGGTCCCGGTCTTCATCCGGGGGAGCGAACAACGGCCCGAGCGTTGCCAGACGGAGAAACGCCTTGAAGCTCGCCACAGACAGGAGCCGAGGATGACGAACCACGACCGCCGGCGGAGAGCTCTCGCGGCCGCACTCCTCCTGCTCGGGCCCGCATCCGCCGCCCTCGCCGGTGAGGCGCCGGTCGCGGCAACGCCGGGGGAGGCGTCCGAGCTCGCTCGGATCGGGGACGCCTGCCCGACCTTTAGCTGGGGGGCGATCGAAGGGGCGTCCGGCTACGAGCTGATCGTCTACCGGCTGGGGGAGGACTCCAACGAGCCCCGCCCCGTCGTGCGGCGGGCGCTCGCCGGACGGCTCCAGAGCTGGACGCCGGCCCTACGGGAGTGCCTGGAGCCAGGCGAACGGTACGCCTGGAGCGTCCGGGGCGTGGTCGGCGAGGAGGCGGGACCCTGGTCGGCGCCGAGCCTCTTCGAGGTGGCCCTGGTCTCGGGGGCCGGCGCGGCCCTGCCAGCGAGCCACCCCGCGGCGCCGGACGGCTCCGATACCGGCGCCCAGCGGGCGGCTCCGAGCTCCGCTCCGGCCGCGGCCTCCCCCTCGGCGGCCGACCCCGAGCCGTCATCGACGGTCGAGCCAACGCCTCCGGCCACGACCCTCCTGGACGTGGACGGCAACGTGGCGGCGACGACCTTCACGGGCGACGGCTCGAACCTGTCGGGAGTCGCGACCGACTCCGAGCTCACGGCTCACGCCGGGGACTCCTCGGCCCACCACGTCCGCTACTCCGACGCCGAGGCGGTGTCGGCGGTCGGTCCGCACACGGTCGACACCGACACGAGCGCGGCGACCCTGTGCGCGACGGGCGAGTATCTCGAGGGGGACGGCTCGTGCGACAGCGAGCTGCCCCCCGGCGGCGCGGCCGGCGGCGATCTGACCGGCACCTACCCGAACCCGACGATCGCCTCCGGCGCGGTGGGCGCCGAGGAGATCGCCGATACCGCCCGCTCCATCAATCTCCCGATCTCGGCGCTGGTCAACTGCGATCGCACGAACGCCGGACCCATCGCCTTCTCCGAGCCGGGGGATACGGCGCCGGAGTTCCTGGTGCTGGCCGACGGCCGGCTGGCGCTCTTGTGGGAACCGGATCTGTCGGAGGTCGATCCCGTCTGCACCTCCTTCTCCATACCGGCCGACTACTCCGCCGACGGCGAGATCCTGCTCGTCAGCATCGGAGGATCTTCGCAGGACAACGACTGGGCCGGGGCGACGGTGCGGCAGGGGAACGGCGCCGCCGAGGACACGACCCCCGCCTCGCTGTCCGGCGGTACCGACTGCGACGCGGCGGTGACGCCCGGGAACGCCTACCTCTGCAAGCTGACGGTAGCCGAGGAGCTTCTCCCCGGAGTCGGGATCACCGTCTCGATCCACCGCGCCGGCGGCTCTGACAATCTGCTCCTCTACTCGATGAGCTTCGAGTACACGGCCGAGCAGTAGCAGAACGGGGCGAGAGAGCCGACCGGGCGGAACCGGCGGGACCGAGGGCGAGAGCGCGATCGCCCGCCCCACCGAGAACCCGGGTAACGGGCAGACCCCCTGCCCGGACCCGCGGGGAGTAGATCGTGGTGTTTTAGTGTGGTATAACACCTAAACGCCAACGGGCGACGCCCGCGAGCGCGAACCGACGACCGAGGAAGCCATCGCCATGGACCGAGAGTGGAACGAGAGCCAGCCGATCTATCGACAGATTCGCGACCGGGTCGTCGCGAGGGTGCTCGAGGGCACCCTGGCCGAGGGCGACCCCCTGCCGTCGGTGCGGACGGTGGCGGCCGAGTACCGCATCAATCCGATCACGGTCCTCAAGGGCTATCAGGAGCTGGTGGCGGAAGGCGTCGTCGAGACGAGGCGAGGGCTCGGCATGTTCGTCAAGGCGGGAGCAAGGCAACCGCTGCTCCAGACCGAGCGGCGGAAGTTCCTGGAGGAGCGCTGGCCACGGATCCAGGCGATTCTGGAGCGGCTGGGCCTGAGTGTAGAGGAGCTGCTGGCGCCGCGGGACTCGCTCTCGACGGGCACCGGCTAGGAGGCGCTGGGCACCATGGCATGCATCGAGACCAGAGGGCTCCGGAAGACCTTCGGCTCCCAGGTGGCTCTGGACGGCCTCGACCTCGAGGTCGAGGACGGCGCGATCCGCGGCGTCATCGGTCCCCACGGCGCCGGCAAGAGCACCGCGCTCCACGCGATCCTGGGCCTCCTCTCCCACGAGGGATCCGTGCAGGTTCTGGGACGCGACCCCTGGAGCGAGCGAGACCTGCTCATGCGCGACGCCGCCTTCATCCCCGACGTCGCCGTGCTACCCCGGTGGATGCGGGTGTCGTGGGCGCTCGACTACGCGGCGGGGGTGAATCCCCGATTCGATCCCGCTCGGGCCAAGGACCTTCTGGCCACGACGCACATCGGGCTCTCCCAGGAGGTGCGCCAACTCTCCAAGGGCATGGTCGCGCAGCTCCACCTGGCCCTGGTCTTGGCCACGGACGCCAGGCTGGTGGTGCTCGACGAGCCGACCCGGGGTCTCGACATGCTGTTCGTCAAGCGGTTCTACGACTCGCTCCTCGCGGACTATCTCGACCGGAGCCGCACCATCGTGATCGCGACCCACGAGGTGGAGAACGTGCAGGACATCCTCACCCACCTCCTCTTCATCGACCGGGGCCGTGCGCTGCTCCAGGGCAGCCTCGAAGAGCTGGAGGAGCGGTACTGCGAGGTCCGGGTGCGCCCCGAAGCCCTCGAAGCCGCACGCGCCTTACAGCCGATCCACGAGCGCCGATCTCTCGGGGGCGACATCTTCCTCTTCGAGGAGGTGGATAGAGAGCGGCTCGCCGACCTCGGCGACACACGCCCGCCGAGCGTGGCGGACCTCTTCATGGCGGTAACGAGCGCCTCTTCCCGCCCCGGGCGAGCGGGGAGCTCATGAGACCCACCTCGGAGACTGCCAGAAACCCCGCCGGGCTCCGGGCGGTTCCGCCGGCGACGCCGCCCCGCGGCCGCCCCCTGTACTGGTCGGTGCGACGGGAGCTGTGGGAGAACCGCGCCGTCTACCTCGCACCCACGCTGGTCGGCGCGGTGGTGGTGATCGGCTGCGTGATCTGGGCCTTCGTTCTCCCCGCCAGGCTGCGAGCGGCAGGCGCCGATCCCGCCCAGCAGGAGGCGATTCTGGTCGGCCCGTACGCCGGGGCTCCTGCAGCGGTCATGCTGACCACCTTCCTCGTCGGCTTCTTCTACTGCATCGACGCCCTCTACCGGGACCGTCGCGACGGCACGATCCTCTTCTGGAAGTCACAGCCCGTCTCGGATCGAACGGCCGTGCTGGCCAAGGCGGCCATCCCGCTCGCGGTCCTCCCCCTGATCGGCTTCGCCCTGGGCTGGGTCACGCAGCTCGCCGTGCTCCTGCTGACGACGGTCTCGCTGGTCGCCGGCGGCTTCGGCGCCGGCCTGCTCTGGGGAAGTGTGCCCCTCCTCCAACAGCCGCTCGTCATGCTGTACGGCATGGCGGTCCACGCTCTCTGGTTCGCGCCGATCTACGGGTGGCTGCTCGTGGTCTCCGCGTGGGCCAGGCGAGCCCCGCTCGTCTGGGCCGTCGTGCCGCCGCTCGCGGCCGCCGCCTTCGAGTTCGTCACCTCGGGCACGCGCCACGTCGGCACCAGTTTGCGCCATCGGATGACGGGCGCCGTGCCGGAGGCTTTCACCGTGGTGGACGACGCTCCGATCCTCCGGCTGGCGCAACTGGATCCGGCGCGGTTCCTGGCCTCGACCGATGTCTGGGTCGGGGGACTGGTCGCGGCGCTCTTCCTTCTCGCCTGCGTAAAGCTGCGCCAGCGGGCGGGACCGCTCTGACCCCATCCGCTCGAGACTCGGGCGTCCATCGGGCCAGAGCGCCCGCCCGGCCGCCGAGTCCCTGCGTCATCTCTTCCCACCCATCTACCGCAACAGGGAGAAAACCATGCACAGATCCGTCCGAACCGCCCTCTTCTGTCTCCTGGCGCCAGCCGCTCTCGGCTCGGCTCAGGAGGGTGCGCCCCGCCCCGTCGCCGAGCCCACCCCCGCCGTCCTCATCGATCACAACGAGAGCGTCTTTTCGGGGACGAGGAAGATCGTCCTCCGCGCGGCCGAGCTGATGCCGCAGGAGGGCTATTCGTTCCGGCCTGCCGAGTCTGTCCGCACCTACGGGCAGATCCTGGAGCACATCGCCGATTCGCAGTACGCCTTCTGCTCGATCGTGCTCGGCGAGGAGAGCCCGGCGCCGGACGTCGAGGAGCCCGCCGGCTCCAAGACCGGTCTCATCCAGGCGCTCGAGGAGGCGTTCGACTACTGCGGCAGAGCCCACGCCGGGATGACGGGGGCGGCGGCGTCCGAGCTGGTGACGTTCCAGGGAGCCCCCGAGCCCCGGCTCGGCGTCCTCTACGTCAACCAGGTCCACACCATCGAGCACTACGGCAACCTGATCACCTACCTGCGAATGAACGGCATCGTTCCTCCGACGAGCGACCCGGAGTTCATGCAGCAGATCTACGGGAATCGGTGACGTCGGCGGGCGGGGCCCACGGTCCCCGGGGCGCCCCGTGGCCTCGGGCCGGGTCAGGAAGGCTGCTGCTGCGAGGTCGGGGCCGGACGGGGCATGGCGGCCTCGCGCTCGAGCCAGGCGATCACGGTCCGGAGCGCGCGGCGCGGAGCCGCGTGGCGGGGCAGCAGGAGCCAGTATGCGTCCTTCACCTCCACCGCCAGGTCGGGAATCGGCCGAACCAGCAGGCCGGCCTCGAGGTCGTCGGCCACGAGCTGGCTGCGCGCCAGCGCGACTCCCTGCCCCAGGGCGGCGGCCCGCAGCACCAGGTCCGTGGAGGTGAACCTGGGCCCCTTCTGCGAGTCCAGCGCGTCCGGTCCGAAGGCCGCCTTCCACGCCTCCCACGACGCGTTGGGGTCCCGGTCGTGCAGGAGCCGAAGCGGCACGAGGTCCGACGGCTCGGCGGGTCGTCCCCGCCGTCTCCAGTAGCTGGGGCTCATGACCGGGAAGAGGGCATCGTGCGCCAGGGGCTCGCTGGCCAGGCCGGGGAAAGGGCCTGAGCCCATGGCGATCACGAGGTCGAGACGGCCGCTCTCCAGACCCCGGAGCCCGGCGTCGACCACGACCGACACCTCGATGGCGGGATGCTCGGTCTCCAGGCGCGGCAGCCTCGGCAGCAGCCAGCGCACGGCGAAGGAAGACGAGGTGCCGATCGCGACCGATCGGCTCGATCGAGACTCCCGCACCGAGCCGACCGCCCGCTCGACGCTCCGCAGCCCGGCGAGGGTCGCCCTCCCCAGGGCCTCACCCTGCGGGGTGAGCGTCAGCTTCCGATGGCCGGTGCTCCTGGCGACCAGCTCGACCCCCAGCCACGACTCCAGCTCGCGCAGGTGCCGGCTGACGGACGAGTGCGCCGTCTCCAGCTCGCGCGCGGCGGCCCGCACGCCGCCCCGGGCGAAGACGACGGCGAAGGCCCGGAGCGAGTTCAGCGGCAGATCCTTCATCGGAGTTCCAATTAGACCATAAGAACGAGCCTCCAACACAGCCATTCGCGAGCTCCACTGTAGGAAAGACGTTGTCTTTACAACCTTCAACTGGACATCACATCGATCGACCGTCGTCCGATGCTGGTCTCAAAATCAGACCAAATTTTTCCGACCGTCGTCCACACCCGCGTACGAGAATCGTCGTCGAGAGGAGCTCGGGGCAGACCGATGATCCAAGCGCCGGCTGCGCAAGCCTCCATGGCACCGACTCCGCGTGGCGGGCCGGGACGGCCCCGAGGCTCCGCTCCGAATCGTCGCAAGGGAGGAGACCGCTGATGGAGAGAAAAGTCGTAGTCTTCGGAACGAGCTTGAACCCGGGATCGAAGTCGCAGATCCTCGCCCGCGAGGTGGTGCGTCGCATCGATGAGGAGGACGTGCCCTGGGAGCTGGTGGACCTCCGCGATCTGGAGCTGCCGGAGAGCGGGAGGCGGGGAGCTCGGGAGAGCGACGCGGCGGAGAGGCTGAAGGCGATCGTCGCCGATGCGACCCACCTGGTCTTCGCGGTGGCGGTCTACAACTTCAACGTCTCCTCCGCGGCCAAGAACCTGGTCGAGCTGATGACCGCGGACGAGCTCAAGGACAAGGTGGTGGGCTTCGTCTGCGCGGCCGGCGGCAGGAACTCGTACATGTCGGTGATGTCCTTCGCCAACTCGCTCATGCTCGACTTCCGGGCCTGGGTCGTGCCGCGCTACGTCTACGCCGTGGGGTCGGACTTCGACGGCCTCAGGGTCGCGAGCGCCGAGATCCACTCGCGCCTCGATCTGCTCGTGCGGGATCTGCTGGACGGCCCGCCCGGCTACCGGAGGAAGGCCCGAGCCGGGTCCTGCGCGATGGCCGGGGAGGCAGTGGCATGACGACAAATCGGGCTCAGGGTCGAGAATCGGGTGCCGCCCCCCTGCGCACCGAAGGCATCGACCACATCGCGCTCGAGGTGGAGGATCCGGTCGCGAGCGGCAGGTGGTACATGGCCCTGCTGGGGCTGGAGCGTCGCTTCGAGGAGGCCTGGGGCGACGTCCCCTACGTCGTAGGAGCGGGCACGACCAGCCTCGCCTTCTTCGCCCGCAAGCCGGGCGCCTCCGGTCTCCCTCGCGAGGACCTAGCGCCCGGGTCCGGGCACATCGCCTTCCGGGTCGACGGCGAGACCTTCGAACGCGCACCCGGGCTTCTGGCAGAGCGCGGCATCGAGTATCGCGAGGCCGACTACCGCATCTCGCGCTCGCTGCACTTCGAGGACCCCGACGGCCTGCACCTCGAGCTGACCACCTACGAGGTCACATGAGACGCTTCCGGGCAGCGAGGCCTGCCGCCAGGGCGGTCGTCGCGGTGTGCTGCGCACTCTCCCAGGGCGGCGCGCTGTCGGCTCAGCCGGACCTGCGTCCGCTCCTGGATTTCTCCGATCCGGCGGGTACGGAGGCCAGGCTGCGGACCCACCTCGAAGTCGCCCGGGAGGGCGGTGACCCGGGTTACCTGGCGGAGGTGCTGACGCAGCTCGCCAGGACGTACTCGCGCCGCGGTCGGTTCGAAGAGGCCCACCGACAGCTCGACGAGGTAGAGGCGATGCTCTCCCCCGAGCTCCCGCGGGCCAGCATCCGCTACCGGTTGGAGCGCGGACGGACCCTCAACCTGCAGGGCGACAGGGAAGCCGCGCTCGAGCTGTTTCACCAGGCGCTCGAACTGGCGGAGAGCAGCGGACCCGACTACCTGGCCCTGGACGCGGCGCACATGATCGCCATCGCCGAGCCCGCCTTCGAGACGCAGGTGGAGTTCACTCGCAAGGCCCTCTCGATCGCCGCCTCCTCCTCGGATCCCGAGACCGGGAGCTGGGTGGGCCCGCTGACGGTGAACCTCGGCTGGACCTACTTCGACCACGGCGACCACGCGCAAGCGCTCGACTGCTTCGAGCGCGCGCTGGCCTGGATGGAGGCCCACAGGGGCCCGGAGTCGCAGCCGTCGCTGGCGGCACGCTGGAACGTCGGCCGCGCCCTGAGGGCTCTCGAGCGGTTCGAAGAGGCGCTGGAGCTTCAGGAAGCGCTGCTCGCCGAATACCAGCGTCTGACGATCCCGGTCTACGGCTACGTCTACGAGGAGCTGGCCGAGCTCTTCCTGCGCGAGGGGGACCCGCGGGCTCCCGAGTACTTCGGCCTCGCCTTCGAGACGCTCTCCAAGGACGTCTGGATGGTCAACAGCCAGGCGGAGCGACTCGCGCGGCTGGGCAGGCTCGCGGCGTTGGAGCTGCGGAGCCCCCGTCCGTAGGGGAAGCGAGGTCTCCCGAGGTGCGACGAGCGAATCGGGGGCCGCGGGCGGAGCGCCCGGGAGAGAGATGGAAGATCGGTTGCTGCTCCTGAAGCTCCTCGTCACGCCGAGCCTCATGGCCGCGGCGACCCTCGCCCAGCGTCGCTGGGGCGCGCGAGCCGGTGGCCTGATCGCCGGCCTGCCGCTGACGGCGGGGCCGGTGAGCGTCTTTCTCGCCGTGGAACAGGGGCCCGGCTTCGCCGCCGTCGCGGCCCGCGGCACCCTGGTGGGCCTGGTGGCTCTGGCCGGCTTCTGCCTGGCCTACGCTCGGGCCGCGCCCCGACTCCGTTGGCCCGCGAGCCTCGCCGCCGGTCTCGGGGTCCATGCCGGGCTGACGGCCCTGCTGCTCCAGACCCGGCTCGCCTTCCTGCCCGCGGTTCCCGCCTCCGCCCTGGTCGTCGCAGTCCTCCTGGGAGCGCGGTGGCTCGGGCCGCGGCGTGCCCCGCCATCGGTCGTGCCCCGCAGAGCCCCGCGCTGGGATCTTCCCGCCCGCGCGGCCGTCTCCGCCGCGGTGGTCATCGGGCTCACCGCGCTGGCCCAGAGGCTGGGTCCGGCGGCCAGCGGGATCCTGGCCCCCTTTCCGGTCTTCGCCGGCATCCTGGCGGCCTTCACCCATCGCATCGACGGCGCCGCCGGAGTGCAGGCTCTCCTGGGCGGGGTGCTGGCCGGATCGTTCGCCTACGCCACCTTCTTTCTCGTCGTCTCGCTCATGATCCCGCGGGTGGGACTCCCGGCCACCTTCTCCACGGCCACGATCCTCACCGCCCTGACGCAGATGGCGGTGGCGGCGGTGCTGTCGCGGCGGGCGGTGCAGCCGTGACGCACCGCCGCCCCAGCGCGAACCTCCCGAGACGCGCCCCCGGAAGGGGCTCGAACCGAAAGCGCCGCGAGGAAGAGCACCCCTCCAACGAGATCTCCGACGCAATTCAGAAACCAACGAGAGGAGCACCAGATGAGTCATCGGCCACCGAGACCGAGCCGACCCGAACTGGCCCGCGGCGCGCGCGGCGGAGGGGGGCCGACGAGATCCGCGCTCTCGAGGAGCTGCGCCGCGGCCCTCCTGGCTGCGGCGCTCGCCGCCCCGCTCTGCGCCGCCGAGGGCCAGACCGGGTGGCCCCGGCAGCTTCGCTGGGCGGAGATCCCCTCGTCGGCCCTCGCGACCCTTCCCCTGAAACCGGTCGATCCCGACGTCGTCGTCCACGAGCGCGAACGGCGCGGGTTCGTCACGGTCCCGCTCGACTACGGAGATGCCAGCGGGCGGACGATCGAGATCTTCTACCGGCTCCTGCCCACGACCGGCGACGCCGAGCCCGACGGCTCCGCACCGATCCTCCTCTTCATGAACGGCGGCCCGGGCGCTCCGGCGAGCGCCTACCGTCCGCTGGACTACGACTACGACGCGGCACCCCACGACGCCTTGAGCGAGCTCTCGAGGTACTTCCGGATCCTCGCCGTCGACCAGCGCGGGACCGGGAGCTCGGCACCGCTCGACCTCGACGACCCGGCGCTCTCGCCCGAGGTCATCGCCCGCTACTTCGACTCCGACGAGCACGCCCGGGATCATGCGCGGGTAGTGGACCAGGTCGTCCCCGGTCGAGAGCATTTCTTCGCTCTCGCCCGCAGCTACGGGGGCGAGATCGGGTTTCACTACCTGCTCGACGACAGCGCCCGACGACCCGCCGGCTTCATCTTCTCGAGCGCCGTCCTGCCCCACTCGGACGCCCTCGAGACGTTCCTGCTCCGCCGCCGGCGTCAGAAGGAGCTCAACCTGGAGCTGCAGCGGACCCGGCCCGGTACCGTCGGCAAGCTCGTCCGGCTTCGGGCGCACCTCGAGTCTCTCGGCCTCGAAGGTGCGGCGGTCCACCTGCTCTGGCCCTCTCTGGGCCGGAGCCCCGACTGGTCGGCCGAGCTCGACGAGCGCCTCGACCAGCTTCTCGAGATCTCCGACCCGACCACGATGAGCTCGGAGCTCGGCCACGGCATCGGCGAGACCGTCAACCTGCTGAACTACGTCCTCTCGAGCGCGGCGCTGACCCCCGGCTACACAGATCGATCGATAACCGTGGAGACCAGCCGGCAGATCCCCTTCGAGGCATGGATGCTCGACGAGAACTGGGTCCTCAACCAGATCGGCCGCGACGGCACCTGGCGAGAGGAGTTCATCGCCGCCGTCGACCGCAACCCGCCGCCCCCGACGCGCTTCCCTCCCCCGGAGGAGATCCGCGCAGCGTTGGGGCGGGTGCGGGCGCTGTTCACGTTCGGCAGGAGCGACGCGTTCCTGCCCCAGGAGCTACAGCTCGAGCGGGCGCGGCGATTCCACGTGCCAGGCCACACCGAGCTCCGCACCTTCGACGGGGGACACGGCGCCGCGTTCGGGGCCGAGGGCGCGCGCTTCCTCCGCGACTGGGCGACGCGGGTCCTCGAAGAGCGGACGGCGCCCGACCCTCCGTAGGCGATCTAAACCCCATGGCCAGCGGCTCCGGCCGTTGGTGGAGCGTGAGAGCTTTGGAGGCACCCGGAACCTGGCGCCCAGGCCGACCTCACCGGGCCAGCGGAACCGAGGGGGCGGGTACGCGATCGCCCGCTTCGGGACGGTCGCAGCCGACGGCCGCATCCATTGGATCACGGTCCTCAATGGCTCTCGGGAGCTGCTCGCGGATCCGAGGGCTCCCTGCAGGTGGGACGCGACCCCCGGCCCGAACGGGACCTCCTCGCCGGCTCCTAGCGCCGCTCGTCGTCTTCGTCGTCGAGCAGCCGCGCCTCGGTCTGGGCGAAGCGGATGCGGGCGCCCGGTCTCACCTCCACCTCGTCGTCGATACGCCGGTCGTCGACGTAGGTGTGGTTGTGGCTGCCGAGATCGCGGAGCAGCACCCGTCCCGCCCGTACCGTGAACCGCGCGTGGCGGCGCGAGACCGAGTCGGCCTCGAGCCTCACCTCGACCGCCGCGCCGCGGCCGACGTCCCACCTGCCGTCGGAGAGCTCGATGCGGCGCGGATCGGAGCCGGCCTCGAGGACCTCCAGCACCGGTCGCCTGGCCGGAGCCGGCGGCACGGCGGGTGGCGCCGTCTCCGGCGCCGTCGGAGGCGGGGCGGCGGCCGGGCGCGGCTCGATGCCGCTCGTCGCTCCGAGGTCCCCTGCCGATCCGAGGACGATCTCGCGCCCAACCGGCGGCACCTCGACCTCGGGCAGCTCGCCCCCGGCGGAGGCCTGGAAGACGAAGTCGTGGCGATCGGCGAAGGTGACGACGTGCAGCCCCGGCAGCGGTTCGGGTCCGGTCAGCCGGACGCCGTCCAGCCGGGTGCCGTTGAGGCTGCCCAGGTCCTCCAGCATCGGCCGGCGCAGCTTCTCGTCGTACCGGATGCGTGCGTGCCGAGCCGAGATCCGGTTGTCTTCGAGCACGATCGAGTTGTCGGGAGCGCTACCGACGGTGGCCTCGTCCCGGATCTCGAACTCGAGACCCTTGAACCGTCCGGTGCGGCAGAAGAGCCGGGCTTTCACACGAAGATCTCCGGCTCGCAGCCCGGGGACCGCACGGCCTCCCCGGACGGCGCCACGGCGCGGCGGAGGCGCGCGCGATCGGCGCTAGTCGGCATCCCCTGAATCCGTGGCGGTGACGGCAGCCGGCGCGCTCACCAGGAGGCGGGAGTGGCGGGCCTTGTCGGGGTGGAAAAGGTGGCAGCCGACGCAGTCGGTAGCCACCTTGTCGGTAGTGTGGCACTGGCGGCAAGTGGCGATGGTGGGCAGATTGTGGATCTCGGCGCGATCCAGATGGCCCGGAGGCGGGTCGGCGGCGACGACCGCCTCGGCGACCGGAATGCGGTCGTGGCAGTCGAGGCACCCGGCCTGGAGGACGTGGGCACGGTGGTCGAACTCGGCCCGCCGGAGGGTGCGCTGATTCTCGCGCACCCGCACGATGGCGCCGCGGTCGAGCTGGTGGCACTCCACGCACGGCTCGGTCAGATCGGCGATCACGGCCTCGATCTCGCTCGCCCGGAGCGCCCCCACCGAGGGCCCGGGGGCGACATCGAACGCGGCGAGATCGAGCGGCGTCGTGGGATCGCGAACTCGCTCGGCCAGCCGCGCCAGCGCGGCGCGGATACGGCGTAGGTCCGCCTGTATCTCGGGCTCCGGGCGCTCGCCCATGCTCGCGGCGGCGGCGCGCAGGTTGGCGAGCGCCTCGGCGTAGATCTCCTCCGCCTCGACGTCGCACGCCGTCGCCAGCTCGCCCCCGGCCGGCAGCAGATCGGCGAGCGCGCCGGCGGCGTAGAGCCGAAGACGCAATCGACGCAGGTTCTCGAGGATCCACGGATCGGCGTGGACGACCGGCCGCTTCTCCAGCCGGTTGCCGGGCGTGAGGCGGAATGCCTCGGGCCCGCCCGCCACGAGCGGTGCGCGACCGGGAGCCGCCTGCCTCACGATCGTCTCCCACGGCACCACCCCGGGCCGCCCGCCGGGTCCCTCGTCGATCGGCAGCCGCGGCGTGCCGGTGGACGGCGGCAGATGGCAGGCCCGGCAGTGGCGGTCGAAGTCCAGCGGCCCGAAGCCGGCGCCGTCGGCGCGGGGCTCGTGACAGGTCAGACAGCTCGCCTCGAGATCGAGCACGGGGTCGGCGCGCAGCGCCTCGCGCACGTGCAGGACGTGCGGGAAGCGCAGGGCGCCGTCGTCCTGCATCGAGTCGGCGGCGAAGTCGAACTCGGGGTGATCGGAGTCGAACGAGGCCAGCTCGTGGCAGTTGCGGCAGCGGGCGTCGGCGACCGCACTCACCGTCCCCCGCCGGCCGCGGTGCTCGACGTGGCAGGAGCGACAGGGCAGCTCGTCGGCCTCGGCCGAAGCCAGGCGGTCGAGATCGCGGGTGCCGTGGAGGTAGTGGGCGTCGAACGAGTAGATCGCGACGGTACCCCCGAAGCGCTCGTGGCAGGTCGAGCAGCGCTCGTCGGCCACCTCACCGCCGCGGATGTGGCAGCTCTCGCACGCGGTCTCGAAGGCGGCGTGGGCGGAGGAGACCGGACCGCTGGTCATCAGCCAGCCATAGCCGCGACGGTCGCCCCACAGTAGGACCGCCACCAGCACCGCCGCCGCCGCCGAAGCGATCAACAGCACCTTGTGCC
>JAWWBN010000022.1:0-27533 GCA_033720955.1 Thermoanaerobaculia bacterium
AACCAAGGTCTGCTGGCTTGGAAAGTAGTCTGTACAGCCGAGACCGCCGCAAGGGCGGCGAACACGAGAATTCACTCTCTGCACCTCGCCTGGAACC
The DNA here is from genome assembly GCA_033720955.1 of Thermoanaerobaculia bacterium. GTDB lineage: Bacteria > Acidobacteriota > Thermoanaerobaculia > Multivoradales > JAHEKO01 > JAWWBN01. The sequence goes on from JAWWBN010000022.1 coordinate 98, forward strand.
GAGGCTTGGTCTATCGAGTCTTTGGTGAACTCCACCTGGCAGAGAAAGAACTACGGCGTGCTCAAGAAGGTTTAGCCTCTGCACGGCTACCCTTTCAGTACGCTCTCGTTTCTCTTGACCTTGCCTGCGTGCTCATTCCTAGCGGTAACTTGGCCGAGGTCAAGGAGCTTGCGCAACAGGCCTACGAGATCTTTCAAGCCGAAGGGATCGAGGAGAGGGCCCTGGCGGCGGGTCTGGCCTTCCACCGGGCCGCCGAGGCCGAGCGCCTCACTCAGGAGATGGCGCTGGAGCTCACGGACTTCCTGGTGCGCTACCGATATCGCCAGGATCACCCTTAAGGAGCTTGGGCGGAGGCCCCACGCGCCGGGACCACCCAACCCCCTCACTCCGCCGGGTACCGCAACCCCCACTCCGCGCGGATCCGGTCCATCGTCTCCATCAGCCTGAGCGACCGGTCCAGGGGCAGGATCTCGCTCTCGGTCCTCCCGGCCGCCAGACAGCGGCCGACCTCCGCCGCCTCGTGGGGATAGCCGTTGCCTTCGTACGGGTGGTCCTCCTCCCACCGGCGGTCGCCGATCGCGACCGTCAGCCGCTGGGGGTGCCAGAAGGGGTCGTGGAGCCTGGCCCAGCCCGCCGTGCCCGCGACCAGCGCCTCGTTGGGGGTCCGGAGGCGGTTGGAGCTGGTGACGATCGCCAGCCGGCCGGCGCCGTAGTCGAGGACGACGCCCGAGCGCTCGTCCACGCCTGTGGGGCCGAGATGGGCGAGGGTGGCGATCCGCTCCGGAGCGCGGGCGAAGACCTCGTCGGCGACCAGGAGAGTGTAGATCCCGAGGTCGAGCAGGGCGCCGCCAGCCAGCGAGGGCTCGAAGAGACGGCTGCCCGGCCGACGCTCGGCGCGGAAGCAGAAGTCGGCGCGAACCATCCGCGGCTCCCCCAGGTCTCCCGACGCCAGCAGCTCGCGCAGCCGGAGCACCGCGGGAAGGAAGCAGGTCCAGATGGCCTCCATCAGGAAGAGCCGGCGCTCCCGCGCCGCGGCGACCATCTCGCGCGCCTGGGCGGCGTTGACGGCCAGCGGCTTCTCGCAGAGCACCGCCTTCCCCGACTCCAGGCAGAGCAGGGTGTCGTCGCGATGCGATGTGTGGGGCGTGGCCACGTAGACCGCCTCGACCTCGGGGTCGGCGGCCAGCGCCTCGTAGCTGGCGTGACGACGAGCCACGCCATGCTCGTCGCCGAAACGGTCGGCGGTCTCCTGCCGACGCGAGCCGACGGCGACCAGCCGCGCCCCGGCCGCCCGGCCGAGCCCCCGGGCGAAGGCCCCGGCGATCTTGCCGGTGCCCAAGATGCCCCAGCGGGTTCTCGTCATGGCGTGTGGACCCCCGCCCGGGCAGCCCCACGGTCCCACCTCGCTCTCTCCGCCCTCCGGCTCCCCATTCCGACCTCCTCGCCCCGAGTCTCTCACCCCGGGCACGAGGCTCCGCCTCACTCGACCGCCAGCCGCTCACCGATCCAGGGCAGCACGACCTCCTCCAGCCTCCGCCTCACCTCCTGGCGGTGGTCGCCGGCGTAGACGTCCAGCAGAAAGGGGATGCGCTCCTCGCCGAGCCGGCCGGCCAGCTCCAGCGAGCCGGTGGGGATGTGCAGAAACTGGTCGCCCAGACCCACCCCGAGACCCAGGCCGCGCAGGCTGCGCAGCGCCTCGCGCGAGGCCCCCACCCGGCGCACGGGGAGCCGGTCGAGATAGCGGTCGTAGGCGGTGTCGTCGAGCACCGTCTCCCCCCGGACCAGGTCGAAGGGGAAGTCGACGTGGAGGGGCGGGTTGTCGGGGTCGGGCTGGAAGGCGGCCATCACACCCAGGGCCGCGACGGCGTAGAAATCGTTCCGCTCGAGAAGGGCCGGGAGCTCGTCCGGGCCCTGCACGCGCGCCGCCCTCTTCCAGGCGTCGTTGCCGAAGCCGAAGTCGTCGGCGGCCGCCAGGCAGCAGGGGCTCATCGCCCAGAGCACCGAGAAGACGTCCGGCCGGGTCATGCCGAGGTGAAGGGCGCCGTAGCCCCCCATCGAGTGCCCGGCCACCGCCCGGCCCTCCCGCCGCGCGAGGGTGCGGTAGCCGGCGTCCACGAAGGCCACCAGGTCGCCAGCCACGAAGTCCGCCCAGTTCCCGGTCACGGGAGAGTTGCGGTAGAAGCCGCCGCCGTACCGGTTGCCCCCATCCGGCATCACCACGATCAGCTCCGGAATCTCGCCGGTCGAGATCAGGTCGTCCAGCAGCGACGGTAGACGGTGGTAGTCGAGCCAGGTCGAGTGGCTGTCGAAGATACCGTGCAGCAGGTAGACCACCGGATAGCGGCGCGCCGTCTCGAGTGCGTAGCCGGAGGGCAGATAGATGGCCGCCCCCTGCTCCGCCTCCGTGCCCACCAGGTTGCCGGCCAGGGAGGGCGCCGGCACCCGGACCTCGACGACGCGGCTGCCCGGCGACACGGCGGGCTGCTGGGCTCTACCGGCGTCGGACGCCGTCAGCGCCCCGGTGAGGCAGGTCAGCAGAGTGGCGGCGAGCCGCGGCACGGCTCGCGGCCTCGAGCTGGGTCGGGTCATGGCTCTCCTCCCGTTCGTCGGTTCCTCCCCAGCTACGGGCGGCGGCTCGGTGGGGTTGCGATGGGCACGATCTCCTCCGGACATGAACCTCCGCGCAGCCCGGACGGCGAACCAGGGGGCCTGGTAGGCGGCCCCACGCTGGGCGGCGTGTCAGAATGGGGGTCGGCCGACGCGATTCGTCCACCGGCCCGGAGGTCGCGATGAACGCATGGAGACCGGCTCTCACCCTGGTCAAGATCCTCGGGCTCGCCGTGGCGCTCATGGTCTCGAGCGGCATCGGCTCGACCCTCCTCCCCGCGTCGGCGACGGCGCCGACGGGCGAGGAGGGAGCGGCGGGTGCCCCCTCGGGGGGCTTCCTGGCCCTGGTGGCGGCCCTGATGCTGGCGCAGACGATCGCGCTCGCCCTGCCGGTGCTCGCGGCGCGGTGGCACGGCTGGCGGCTCGTCGGCGCCGTCTTCCTGCTCCATTTCGGAACCGTTACCTTCCTGAGCCAGGTCGAGACGCTGGTCTACCTGGGCGACCGGCTGGGCGGGGAGATGGTCGGTGGGCTCTTCCTGATGGGGCTCTTCACCGCCGCGCTCTTCGCGCCGCTCCCGGTTCTCGTCCTCGGCCGGTGGAGGCCGTCGCCCGAGGCGCCGGACCGCCCACCCGCCACCTCTCTCGACGGATGGCCCTGGAAGAGCGCCGTCGGTGGTCTGCTCTTCGTGGCGCTCTACTACCTCTTCGGCTACTACGTGGCCTGGCGCACGCCGGAGGTGCGGGAGTTCTACGGCGGCACCGACCCGGGCAGCTTCCTCGCGCAGATGGCGAGCGTCATGGAGGGCACTCCATGGATGCTGCCCTTCCAGCTCGCCCGCGGCCTGCTCTGGGTGGCCCTCGCGGTGCTGGCCATGCGCATGATGCGCGGCCCGCTGTGGAGGGTCGCCCTGTCGGTATCGATCCTCTTCGGGGTGCCGGCGCTCTATCTGCTGCTGCCCAACCCCCTGATGCCCGACCCGGTGCGGATGGCGCACCTCCTCGAGACGGCCCCCTGCCAGTTCCTCTTCGGCGCGCTGGTCGTCTTCCTCTTCCGGCGGCGCACGGCGGGTAGCATCGGGGACGGATGAGGACGACCGGTCGGAGAGGAGCAACTTGCCCCCGGGGAGCTCCCGGCCTCGCCGCGGGCCTGATCCTGGCGGCCCTCGTCGCGATGACGGCGACGCGGCCCGCCCCCGCCGTCGAGATCTCCACCACCCACCATGTTCTCGAGAAGCCGGCCAAGCCCAAGAAGGTCGACGCCACCCTCTACCTGCCCTTTCTCGACCAGGCCCGGAGAGATTCGGCGTCCCGACCGCGCCGTGTCGAGTGCGCCGTCACGACCCGCGGCGCGCGGGGGCCGCTGCCCGGAACGGGCCGGCTCGATCTCGCCCTCGTGGGCGCCACGGGCACCGGCGCCGCCTGGCGCGGCGCCCTGCTGCCGGCCGCCCTCGACACCTCCGGGCGGGCGGTCTTCGAGGCCGGCGACCTCGACGCCCTGCTCGACGCGGCGCTGTCGGCGGGTGTCGAGCCCGAGCTGATCGAGGTCACCTTCGCCGGCGGCCGGGGCAAACGGATCGAGACGGTGACCATCGGCTGCCTGCGCGAGCCGGCCGAGGAGTAGGAGGACCGATCCCGATGCGGTCCGCTCGGCGAACGCCTGTCGCCCCCCAACCGGCCGCGTCGGGACCGCGGCTCGTGGCCGGGTCGCTGGCCGGCCTCCTCGCCGTCCTCGGGCTCCTCGCTCCCGCGGCCGCGGACGCCGCCTGCGACCGCATCCCCTGGTGCGAGCTGGTCTGGTCGGACGAGTTCGACGGCGACGCGCTGGATCTCTCCAGATGGCAGGTCCAGACCGGCGACGGCACGGCGGAGGGGCTGCCCTCCGGGTGGGGCAACAACGAGCTGCAGTGGTACCAGGCGGCCAACGCCACCGTCGCCGACGGCGTCCTCACCGTGACCGCCCGCGAGGAGACCGTCGGCGGCTTCGCCTACACCTCGGCGCGGATCCGCTCGCTGGGCCGGGGCGACTTCACCTACGGGCGCTTCGAGATGCGCGCCCGCATGCCCGTCGGGCAAGGCCTCTGGCCGGCCTTCTGGATGCTCCCCAGCGCCTCGCGCTACGGCGGCTGGGCGGCGAGTGGCGAGATCGACATCGTCGAGCTGCTCGGCCACGAGCCCGACCTGATCCACGGCACCATCCACTTCGGCGGCGAGTGGCCGGCCAACACCTCCCGCGCCACCGACTGGCGGCTCGCGGGCGGCGACTTCCACGACGGCTTCCACCTCTTCGCCGTGGAGTGGGAGCCCGGGGAGCTGCGCTGGTACGTGGACGACGTCCACTACGGCACCCAGAGCGAGTGGAGCTCGACCGGCGGCCCCTACCCCGCCCCCTTCGACGCCGACTTCCACCTGCTGCTGAACCTCGCAGTGGGCGGGAACTGGCCGGGACCGCCCGACGCGTCGACCCGCTTTCCCCAGGAGCTGGTGGTGGACTACGTGCGGGTCTACCAGAGCGCCGCGGCCCGGGGGACCCAGGCGGCCACCGCCAGCCTCTTCTACGACCGGCCTCAGAAGCTCAAGAAGGTGCGCGCCTCGCTTTCGACGGTCTTCGAGAACCAGGCCGTCAAGCGCGACCGTCCCCGCGACGGGCGTCTCGTCCGCTGCGCCGTGCGGGCGCGCGGGCCCAAGGGACGGGTGGCGCCGCAGGGAACGCTCCGCCTGGAGCTGGTCGGCGAGCTACGGGGCGCCGGCTGGCGCGGCGACCCGGCGACCGTCGTTCTCGACGCCGACGGCCGCGCCGAGCTCGACGCGGAGACCCTGGCCGAGCTGGTGGAGCAGGCGGCGACCGGGGGCGCCTCCATCGAGCGGATCGCCGTCGCGTACTCGGGCTCCGGCAAGGCGAAGGTCTCCGAGCTGGACCTGGACTGCTGGCAGCGGCCGGCGGGCTAGCCGGTGAAGTAGAGCCAGACCGCCGCCACACAGGCCGCCACCAGGAGCGACAGCCAGAGATCGGCGCGTCGCCAGGCGGGGCTCGACGGGGCGAGATCCGGCGTCGCCTCGGTGGACTCCTCCGCCGTGGCGAAGGTCAGGCCTGCGATCTTCCGGCGCGGCGGCTCCGGGGTCAGGAGGCTCACCACCACCAGCACCACCGAGCAGACCAAGAAGAGCAGCACGGCGAAGTGCAGGAAGTTGACGTCGGCGTAGGTGAAGAGCGCGCCCTCCAGCGACGGCTTGTAGATCTCGGCCACCAGCCGCCCCATACCGAGCACGAAGCCCGTGACCAGCGAGGCGATGGCGCCGCGCGCGTTGACCCGCTTCCAGGCGATGCCGATCAGGAAGACGGCAGCGATCGGCGGCGAGATGTAGGCCTGCACGCTCTGCAGGTAGACGTAGAGCTGCCCCGAGATGTACTTCATCAGGGGGATCCAGGCCAGCCCGAAGCCGACCAGGATCGCGGTCGCGATCTGCCCCACCCGCACCAGCCGGCGCTCCGAGGCCCCGGGGTGGAGCTTGCGGTAGATGTCCCAGGTGATCAGCGTCGAGCAGGAGTTGAAGACCGACGAGAGAGAGCTCATCAGCGCCGCCAGCAGACCCGCCACCACCAGGCCGCGCAGACCGGCCGGCAGCAGCACTCCGATCAGGGTGGGCAGCGCCTGGTCGGGCTGCTCGAGGGCGATCCGCCCCTCCTGCGCCAGCGCATAGGCCACCACGCCCGGGATCACGAAGATGAAGAGGGGGAGCACCTTGAGGAAGCCGCCGAAGATGGTTCCCCGCCGCGCCTGGTCCTCGCTGGGCGCCGAGAGCACGCGCTGGACGATGAACTGGTCGGTGCACCAGTACCAGACCCCCAGGATGGGCGCCCCGAAGAGCACTCCCGTCCAGGGGAAGTTGGGGTGGTCGGCGGGCAGCCACATGTCGAAGAAGGAGACGTCCACCGCGGCCCGAAGAGCGCCCCAGCCGCCGAGCTCGGAGAGACCGATCAGGGTCACCAGCACGGCGCCGCCCACCAGGACGAACATCTGGACCATGTCGGTGTAGAGCACCGCTCTCAAGCCGCCGAAGACGGTGTCGACGCCGGTGGCCACCACCGCGACCAGCGCCCCGGTCCAGAAGTCGATCCCCATCAGCGACTCGAAGACGATGCCCCCGGCGGCGATGGTGACCGAGATCTTGGTCAGCACGTAGCCGACGATGGAGATGACCGCCAGGTACCAGCGGGCGCCCGACGAGTAGCGCCGTTCCAGGAACTCCGGCATGGTGAAGACGCCGCTCTTCAGATAGAAGGGCACGAAGACCCAGCCCAGCAGCAGCAGGATCAGCGACGCCAGGATCTCGAACTGACCCACGGCGACGCCGCCGGCGGCGCCCGACCCGGCCAGACCCACCAGGTGCTCGGAGCCGATGTTCGAGGCGAAGAGGGAAGCCCCGATGATGAACCAGCCCACGTTGCGGCCGGCCAGGAAGTAGCCCGCCGAGGTCTCGCGGGTCGCCTCGCGCCGAGTGGCCCAGAAGGCCACGCCGAAGACGACCCCGAAGTAGAGAACGATCAGCAGCCAGTCCAGCGTCGCGAGTTGTCCCACGGGCTTTCCTCCTCTAGGTGGTGCGCGAAAAGAGCGGCGCGAGCGCCGGATAGTGCTCCCGGAAGCGTCGGTAGACGGGATCGTACGCCCTCCGCCCGTCCGGGTCGAAGCCGGTCGGCGGGGAGAGCCGCACCGCCGCGGCGCAGGCGTCCTCGACCGACCGCCAGATGCCCGCCCCGACGCCGGCCAGCAGAGCCGCTCCCAGGGCGGCGGCCTCGGCCGCTTCCGCGGGCACGAGCTCGACCCCCAGGCAGTCGGCCAGCACGCGCCGCCAGAGCCGGCTGGCGGCGGCGCCGCCGGAGAGCCGCACCTCCCGCACGTCGCCGAGGCCCAGCTCCGCCATCAGGGTCAGATTGTCGCGAAGACCGCAGGCGACCCCCTCGATCACCGCCCGGGTCATGTGCGCCCGGGTGTGCTTGAGGGTCAGACCCACGAACGCGCCGCGGGCCCCGGGGTCGGCGTGCGGCGTCCGCTCGCCGGAGAGGTAGGGCAGGAAGAAGAGCTCCTCCGCCCCTCTCTCGATCTCCTCGGCCTCTCTCAGCAGATCGTCGTACGCCATGCCCGGCGCGACCGTGTCGCGGTACCAGCGCAGGCTGCCCGCCGCCGACAGCATGACGCCCATCACGTGCCAGCTCCCCGGCACGGCGTGAGGAAAGGCGTGCAGACGACCCTTCGGCTCGCTCACGGGGCGGTCGGTGGCGGCGAAGACCACGCCGGAGGTCCCCAGCGTCAGCGCCACCACTCCGGGCCGGACGGCGCCGACCCCCACCGCCTGCGCCGCCTGGTCGCCTCCCCCGCCGACCACCGGGGTGCCGGCGGCGAGCCCGGTCGCGGAGGCCGCCTCCGCGGTGACCCGGCCGGTGATCTCGGTTCCCTCGTGGGTGGCCGGCAGCCAGCCGGCCGGGATCTCCAGCGTCTCGAGGAGCTCTCGGGACCAGTCCCGGGCGGCGAGATCCAGGAGCAGGGTCCCCCCGGCGCCGGCGCGATCGGTCGCCGGCTCCCCCGTCAGCCGCCAGCGCAGGTAGTCCTTGGGGAGGAGGACGTGGCGGATCCGGCCGTAGACCTCCGGCTCGTGCTCCCGGACCCACAGCAGCTTGGGCGCGCTGAACCCGGGGTAGGCGTCGTTGCCGGTGATCCTCACCAGCCTCTCCAGACCCACCCGCCGGCGGATCTCCTCGCACTGGGCGGCGGCGCGCTGGTCGTTCCAGAGGATCGCGGGACGCAGGACCGAGCCGGCGGCGTCGAGCAGCACCAGCCCGTGCATCTGGCCCGTCAGGCCCACCGCGACCACCGAGGCCGCCTCGGCCGAGGCCGCGACGAGGGCCTCCCCCACGGCCGCCCGGGCGGCCCCCCACCACTCGTCGGGCTCCTGCTCGGCCCAGAGCGGCCGGGGCGTCGCCAGCCCGTGCGGCGACGAGCCGACCGCCGCCACTCTGCCGCCCGCGTCGACGAGGACGGCCTTGGTCGCCGTGGTGGAGACGTCGATCCCGAGCAGGTGAGCCGCCCGGCTCACCGGGCGGTCACCGTGAGCACCACCGTCTCGAGATCCACCGAGCTCGTCCCGACCATCAGCTCGAACTCTCCCGGCTCCACCCGCCGCCGCATCTCCCGGTCGAACAGCTCGAGCGCCTCGGGGCCCACCCGGAAGCGCACCGTGCGCCGCTCGCCCGGCCGCAGGGTCACCCGCTCGAACCCCGCCAGCTCCTTCACCGGCCGGGTGACCGAGCTGACCCGGTCGCGCAGATAGAGCTGGACCACCTCGTCGCCGACGCGCTCGCCGACGTTGACCACGTCCACCGACAGCGTCGCGGCCTCGCCCACCGCGATCTCCGCCCGGTCCAGCCGCGGCCTCTCGAGCTCGAAGCGGGTGTAGGAGAGGCCGAAGCCGAAGGGGAAGAGCGGCTCGACGGGGCTGAAGAGGTAGCCGCGGCGGGCGGTCGGCTTGTGGTTGTAGAAGACCGGCACCTGGCCCACGGAGCGCGGCACGGTGACCGGCAGCTTGCCGCCGGGGTTGACCCGTCCGAAGAGCGCCCCCGCCACGGCGGCGCCGGTCTCCTGGCCCAGGTACCAGCCGTCCAGGATGGCTCCGACGTTCTCCGCGATCCACTCCACCGCGAGGGGCCGGCCGTGGATCAGCACCACCACGGTCGGCACCCCGGTGCCGGCCACCGCCCGCACCAGCTCCTCCTGCTCGCCGACCAGGTCGAGCCGGGTCCGGTCCCCCAGGTGGGTCTCGGCCCACGCCTCCCGGCTGGTCTGCTCGTTGTCCCCCACCGCCACGACGGCGACGTCGGCGGTCGCCGCCAGGCGCGCCGCCTCGGCGATGAGGGCGCGGTTCTCCGCCGGATCGGCCAGCTCCACCTCGTCGGCCCACCAGTTGCGCTCGCGGGTGATCTTTGCCCCCTGGGCCCAGACGACCTCGGCTCGGTCCCCGACCACCCTCCGAACGCCCTCGAGGATGCTCACCGTGCGGGCCGGGACGTCGCTGTAGCCCCCCAGTACCGTCTCGGCGGAATTGGGGCCGATCACCACGATCCGGTCGAGCCGCTCCAGGTCGAGGGGCAGCAGCCCGCCCTCGTTCTTGAGCAGCACCAGGCTGCGCTCTGCGGCCTCTCGCGCCAGCGCCACCGCCTCCGCGTCGGCCGTGATCCGCTCGGCGTAGTCGGGGTCCGCATAGGGGTCCTCGAACAGCCCGGCGAGAAACCTGAGCCGCAGGCTCCGCGCCAGCGCTCGATCGATCGACGCTTCCGGCACCGCGCCGGACCGCACCCGGTCCACGAGCTCGGGGAACGCCTCGCGGTCGGGCAGCTCCACGTCCACGCCGGCCGAGAGCGCCACGGCAGCGGCCTCGCCCAGCGAGCCCACCACCCGGTGACGATCCTCCAGCTCGCGCACGGCGAAGTAGTCCGAGACCACCACGCCGTCGAAACCCCACTCCTCGCGCAGAACGCCGTTCAGCAGCCAGTCGTTGGCGTGGGAGGGCACGCCGTCGATCTCGTTGTACGAGGCCATCACCGCCACCGCCCCGGCCTCGCGCACCGCGCGCTCGAAAGGCGGGAAGAAGACCTCGCGCAAGACCCGTTCGGAGATGTTGGCGGGCCCGATGTTGGTGCCACTCTCCGGCTCGCCGTGCCCCGTCATGTGCTTCAGGGTGGCCAGGACCCGGTCCCGCCCCAGCGGCAGGCCGTCCCCCTGGAAGCCGCGCACCGCGGCCAGACCCATCTCGGAGACCAGGAAGGGGTCCTCGCCGTAGGTCTCCTCGATCCGCCCCCAGCGGGGATCGCGGGCCACGTCCACGACCGGGCTCAGCACGTGGGCCGCGCCGCGGGCGCGGATCTCCCGGGCGACCACGGCGTAGACCCGCTCCACGAGCTTCGGGTCCCAGGAAGAGGCCAGGGCGATGGCCTGCGGGAAGTGGGTCGCGCCGCGAGCCTGGAAGCCGTGCAGCCCCTCCTCGTGCATCAGCGCCGGAATCCCCAGACGCGTCTTCTCGACCAGGTAGCGCTGGATCGCATTCACCAGCTCGACCGTCTCCCGTGCCGTCCGCCCCGGAGTGACCCCCGGGACTCCGCGGCCGAAGTTGTCGGACGGCCGGGCGACGTGCCCGATGCCGTGCGGAATGGTCTGCGCCGCCAGCTCGGGCAGGAAGATCCCCTCCGCGTCGAGCAGGGCGTTTTTCTCAGCCCAGACGCAGAGGAGCTGGGCCACCTTCTCCTCGAGGGTCATGCGGCCCAGCAGGTCCGCCACCCGCTCGTCCACCGAAAGGCCGGGGTCCCGGTAGGGCGGTGCTGAGCCGGCGGCCGCGAGGGCGGCGACGGCGGCCACGGCGAGCGAGAAGAGGACGGCCCGTCTCATTCCTCGGACCGGACGACGTCGTCGAGCGGCGGCAGCCGGCTCGGGTCGGGCGCCCGCTCGCGGATCAGGTAGGCCTCCAGCCAGCCGCGCCGGCGGTCCGGGCGCAGCGAGGCCTCGACGATCCCCGCGTGGTCGAGGCGGTTGATGCGGTCGTTGGCCGCCCGGAGGGCGTCCATCGAGTTCCGGATCGCCACCTCCACCGGCATCCGCTCCGGATTGACGTCGATCCCGAAGTGCCCCCGGTAGCCGTGCATCTTGAGGGTGTAGAGACCCGCCTCCATCTGCTCGGGGGAGACCACTCCGACGTTGAGGTCCTGGTCGTAGTTCCCCAGCGGCTGGCTGTTCCAGTGGGTGTGGGCCAGCCGGCCCTCCGACAGGGGCCAGGAGAGGGCGTAGGGCAGGTCCTCGTAGCCCATCAGGACGTGCCCGATCTCCGGGTTCAGGCAGACCAGCTTGTGGCCGTCGGCGAGGAGGGCGCGGTTCTCCTGCGCCGTCAGCATGGCCTCCACCTGGTGGCCCAGCAGCACGCCCTCCGGAGTGAGCCCGTAGAGGATGCGCCCTCGCGGCTCGTAGGGCTTGGGCTCGAAGGCGACGCGGACGCCCGGCGCGCGGTCCATCGCCTCCGCCAGACCGTGGGCGAAGCGACGCCGCATCTCCGCGAAGTCGATCCCGAAGGGGTTCTCGTACCCGTCGATCCCCGCCCAGACGACCGCGAAGTCGGCCTCCACCCGTCGCGCCATCTCGAACGCCCGCGCGGCCCGCTCCACCGCCCGACGGCGAGGCTCCGGCAGGGGGTTCGACAGCGACCCGAACTCGAACTCCCGGTCGTAGAAGAGGAGCGGGATCACGGTGATGAGGCGGATCCCCGTGTCCCGCTGGAACTGCCGCCAGGTCTCCAGGTTTTCCTCGTTGACCTCGTTCGGGTAGTGCGCCTCCAACCCGACGAGCCCGTGGTCGGCCAGCCGGGCGGCGATCTCGAGCCGCCTCTCGAGGTCCAGGTCGTCCCTGTACTTGGCGTGGAAGCGGCTGTCGAACGGAGAGAAGAACCAGATCCCGGCCGAGAAGCGGAGCTCGAGCTCGAAGCTCTCGAGGTGCCTTGTCAGCTCGTCCGGCGAGCGGTGGCGAGCCTGAGGTCGGAGGTCTTCCAGCGGCATCTCGTCGTCCGCGGTCTCAGTCGAAAAAGAGGCCCGAGAAAGTGACCATCACCACCAGCACCAGCAGGACCAGCACCGCGGAGAGCCGGGCGTCCAGACGGCGCCAGCCGGCTCGCGGAGCGGCTCGGCCCTCCGTCTCCCGCGCCGGCGGCCCGGGGCCGGTCGCGCCGCCGAAGGTGAGCCCGGCGACCCGCTCGGGGTCGGGCGGCCGGGTCAGGAGGCTCACCACGACCAGCACCGCCGAGCAGACCACGAAGAGGAGGGCCGCGAAGTTCAGGAAGTTGATGGTTGCATAGGCGTAAAGCAGGCCGTCGAGCGACTCCCGGTCGAGCTCCAGCACCAGCCGTCCCATGCCGAGGAAGAAGCCGGTCAGGAGAGAGGCCATGGCGCCCGCGGCGTTGAGCCGCTTCCAGAACAGGCCGAGCAGAAAGACCGCCGCGATCGGCGGCGCGATGTAGGCCTGGACGCTCTGCAGGTACTTGTAGAGGACGCCGGAGATGTTGGACATCAGGGGGATCCAGGCCAGGCCCAGGACGACCAGCACGGCGGTCGAGAGCTGCCCCACCAGGACCAGCCGCCGCTCCGACGCCGCGGGGCGGAGCTTCTTGTAGATGTCCAGGGTGATCAGGGTCGAGCAGGAGTTGAACACCGACGACAGGCTGCTCATGAGGGCCGCGATCAGACCCGCCACCACTAGGCCCCGCACGCCCACCGGCAGCAGCGCGGCCACCAGGGTCGGCAGCGCCTGGTCGGGGGAGGCGAGCTCGATGCGGCCGGTCTGGGCCAGACAGTAGGCGATCACCCCCGGCACCACGAAGAGGAAGAGCGGCAACTGCTTCAGGTAGCCGGCGAAGATGGTGCCCCGCCGCGCGTCGTCTATCCCCCGGGCCGACAGGGTGCGCTGGACGATGAACTGGTCGGTGCACCAGTACCAGATGGCGATGATCGGCGCCCCGAACACCATGCCGGTCCACGGGAACTCGGGGTGGGAGAGGGACTTCCAGATGTTGAAGAAGCCCGGCTCGGCGGCGGCGACCATGGCCGTCCAGCCGCCCAGCTCCGCGAGCCCCAGGACCGTCACCATCACAGCGCCCACGATCAGCACGCAGGCCTGCAGCAGGTCGGTGTAGACCACCGCCCTGAGGCCCCCGAGGATGGTGTAGACGCCGGTGATGACCACGACCACGAGCGCGCCGGTCCAGAAGTCGATCCCCATGAGCGACTCGAAGACCACCCCGCCGGCGTAGATGGTCACCGAGATCTTGGTGAGCACGTAGCCGATGATGGCGACCACCGACAGGTACCAGCGCGCAGCGGGAGAGTAGCGCCGCTCGAGGAACTCCGGCATGGTGAAGACGCCGCTCCGGACGTAGAAGGGCACGAAGACCCAGCCCAGAAGCAGAAGAATCAGCGAGGCCTGGAGCTCGAGCTGACCGAAGACCAGGCCCGAGGCGGCGCCGGTGCCCGCCAGCCCCACCAGGTGCTCCGAGCCGATGTTGGAAGCGAAGAGAGAGGCGCCGACCACGAACCACCCCACGTTGCGCCCGGCCAGGAAGTAGTCGGCCGCGGTCTCCTCGCCCCGGATCTCCTTGCGGATCGCCCAGACGGCGACCGCGATGACCACCGCGAAGTAGGCGGCGAGGACGAACCAGTCTAGGGTCTCGATTCCCAAGTCATCGACCTCCGGCGCAGGAGCCGGCGCGGAGCGTGGGGCTCGCTAGTCCGTGCCACCTCCGGGCGCGGGCGGGCAGATCGCCGGACCGTCGGCGGCGGTGACCAGCCGGATGTTGGACAGACCCAGAGTCAGGGCGCCGCCGGTCTCCAGCCGGAAGGAGGTGTCGACCCCGCCCATGTCGACTCCCGCCCTCTCGAAGCAGCTCAGCCTCACCCGCACCGTCTGCCACTCGCCCGCCGGCAGGGCGGCCAACGGCTCCGTCAGATCGACCGACCCGGCGCAGCCGTCGCCGCAGCCCATCCCCAGGGTCACCTCGCCCCGCGCCGGCTCGTCGAGCCGCAGGTCGAAGGCCAGGGACATGTCGGCGTTGGACTCGCGTCGCAGGTCGAAGTCGACGCCGGAGCGCAGATAGAGCCGCGCGTCGGCCTCGCCCGACCAGCGGGCCACCAAAGCGTCTCCCGCCTCCTCCCGCCGCGCCACCCGGACGACCAGATGCTCCGAGGCGCGGGTCGCGGTGGACTCTCCCGTGGCCAGCACGGCCGGGTCGGTGGCGTCGCCCAGGTAGAGCCGCCACGGCGGCACCGGTCCGCCGGCGGTGAGGTAGACCGAGCGCGCCTGCGGGGCCGAGGGATCGATCCCGTCGTCCTCCGACAGCTCCGCCAGTTCGGCGACGTCGGCGGTGCTCAGCCCGTAGCCGTAGGGGAACAGCGGGTCGTACTCCGGGTCGTGGCGGTTGAGCGGCTCGCCGGAAGCCACCCGCGGCCAGGAGAAGGAGAGGCGCCCGGTGAAGTCGTGGCGCACCGAGCCGTCGGCCGCCCGGAAGAGCACGTCGGCCACGCCGCCGCCCTCGCTGCCCGGGAGCCAGGCGGCCACGAAGGCGTCCGAGGCGTTGAGCTCCGGATTCACCCACAGGGGCCGGCCCGAGAGAAAGACCGACACCACCGGGATGCCCTCCCCGCCCAGCCGCCGCAGGAGCTCGAGGTCGCGGTCGCCGTCGGGAGCGTAGTCGACGTTCTCCCGATCGCCCAGGAACTCGGCGTAGGGGGTCTCCCCGTAGACCACCACGGCGACGTCGGGCCGCTCCTCGTACGCCCCGTCCGGGCTGAGCTCCGCCGCGCCCCCGGCGCTCTCCACCGCCTCCCGGATCCCCTCCCAGATCGAGGTGGCGCCGGGGAAGTGGTGCCGCTGGTTGCCCGTCCCCTGCCAGGTGAGGGTCCATCCGCCGCTCTGCATCTGGAGGTCGTCCGCACCCGGACCGGCCACGAGAACCCTCTGCCGCGGCGGCAGCGGCAGCAGCGAGCCGTTGTTCTTGAGCAGAACCAGCGACTCCCGCACCGCCTGCCGCGCCGCCGCGCGGTGCTCGGGCGCTCCGAGGAGCTCGAAGCGACCCGCGGGACCACGGCTCGACGGGCGGCCCCGGTCGAAGAGCCCGGCCCGCATCTTGACCCGCAGGATCCGCCGCACGGCGTCGTCCAGACGCTCCCCGGGGATCTCGCCGGAGCGCGCCTGCTCCAGCGTGTTGGCGTAGAGCTCGCGCCAGTCGGCCGGGACCATGAACATGTCCACCCCGGCGTTGACGGCGGCGGCGCAGGAGGTCGTGGCGCACCCGGCGACCTGACTGTGGCCGTTCCAGTCCCCCACCACGAAGCCGTCGAAGCCCATCCTCTGCTTGAGAACGCCGGTCAGGAGCTCGGCGTGGCCGTGCATCTTCTCGCCGTGCCAACTGTTGTAGGAGGCCATCACGGTCTGCACCCCGGCCGCGATGGCGGTCACGTAGCCGGCGGCGTGGATGTCGCGCAGCTCCGCCTCGCTGGCCCGGTTGTCGCCCTGGTCCACCCCCCGGTGGGTGCCGCCGTCGCCCAGGAAGTGCTTGGCGGTGGCCAGCACCCGGCCCGGGGCGAGGAAGCCGTCGCTCCCAGCCGCCCCCTGCAGCCCCTCCACCATCTTGCCGGCGTAGGCGGCGACGATCTCGGGGTCCTCCGAGTAGCTCTCGTAGGAGCGGCCCCATCGGTCGTCCCGCGCCACCGCCACGGTGGGCGAGAAGTCCCACTCCTGGCCGGTGACGGCGATCTCGAGGGCCGTGATCTCGCCGATCCGCCGCACCAGCTCCGGGTTGTGGGCGGCGCCGAGGCCGATGTTGTGCGGGAAGATGGTCGCGCCGACCACGTTGGTATGGCCGTGGACCGCGTCCAGCCCCCACAGGATGGGGATGGCCTGGTGGCCGTCGCTCTCGTCCATCGACGCCTCCCAGAACCGGTCCGCCAGCTCCAGCCACTTCTCCGGCGGCGCGTACTCGTCGCCGCCGGGGCCGTTGTTACCTCCGTTGAGGACCGAGCCCAGGTGGTACTCGGCCACCTCCTCGGGGCTGACCTGGACGATCTCGGCCTGGATGAGCTGTCCGACCTTCTCCTCGAGCGTCATCCTGCCCAGCAGGTCGGAGACGCGGCGCTCGAGCTCCGGGTCCGGGGCCAGCGGGCTCTCGACGGTGGGCCAGGCTTCGGGGTGGACCGTCGGCGCGCCCGGGCCGGCGGGTGCCCCCTCCTCGGCCGCGGGGCAGGCGAGCAGGACCAGCGCGAGCGCGGGAGCCATCCAGAGCCAGCCGGTCTTCATGCCGCCTCCTCGCGGTAGGGGAAGAAAAATGGCGGGCCGCGACGTGCTGTGCCGCGACCCGCCCAACTTCTCGACCGGAAGAGCTCTAGAAGGTGAGCTTCAGGCCGAGCTGAATCTGCCTCGGGTCCCGGGCGCCGAAGGCCTGACCGAAGGTAGGCGACGGCGTGGACTCGATGATGGCGGTCTGCGTGTCGTCGAACGTCACGACACCGTTGTAGCCGGTGTCCACGCCCACGAAGTTGTCGGTGTTGAAGATGTTGAAGATCTCGATCCGGAGCTGCAGGTCGAACCGGTCCCCGATCGGAATGCCCTTGTAGAAGGAGACGTCCGTCTGGAAGAAGTCCGGGCCCTCGCAGGCGCCGCGGCTGGCCATCTGGCCGGTCTGGCCGAGCTGGTATCCCACCAGCGTGAAGGCGTCCGGGTTGATGATCTGGGTGCCGCTGCCGCCGCAGGAGCCGACCTGGATCGGCCGCTGGTTGTCGTTGAAGCCGGTGCCGGCGTAGCCGACGCCGTTGACCGCTCCGCCGGTCACCACCGTGAGCGGCGTGCCGGTCTGGTAGATGGCGATCACGCCGATCGTCCAGTTGCCGAGCAGCGCCTCCTTCCAGCCTCCCACCCCGTCGAAGGTCGGCAGGTTGTGAATCAGGCTGGCGTTGGTGATCCAGTCGCGGTGCAGCGCCGCCGGGCCGTAGTCCAGGCCCGGGTTGGCCAGGTCGGTGATGTTGCCGAGCTGCGGGCCGGCCGACGACGAGCCGACGTCGGTGTCGGCGTCGAAGTCGGCGACCGTCGCCGAGACCTGGAACTGGGAGCCGCGGCCGTACCGCGCGATGAACTGCGCCTGCAGGGAGTCGTAGTCGGACCGGCCGTTCGTCTGCCAGAAGAGGATCGGGTTGTCGCCGAAGACTCCGAAGGGACGCAGGCCCGCGCGGCAGCCGGCATCGGCGCCACAGCGCACGTACTCCAGCCGGTCGGCGACGCCGTTGCCGTTCGGGTCCCCGGCGGGCACCTGGTTGATGTCCACCGGGCGGATGAGCTGACGGCCGCGGTTGCCCACGTAGGAGAGCTCCAGCGTCATGTTGTCGTTGAGACGCTGCTCCCAGGTCAGGTTGAACTGCAGGTTGTAGGGCGTCTCGGCGTTGGGATCGATGCCCCGAGCCGGGATGCCGCGGTTGAAGCCGTCGAGGAAGAAGCTGCTGCCGTCGAGGGTGCGGATGCCGCTGGTGAACTCGGAGAACGGCGCGTTCTGCGAGAAGTCGAGCTGGATGTTCACCCGCTCGCGCTGGAAGAACTGGCCGAAGCCGGCGCGCACTACGTGCTTGCCGTTGCCGAAGATGTCCCAGGCGGCGCCCAGCCGCGGCGCGAAGTTGTTGTCGTCCTCCTTGGCCAGGCCGCGGCCGGGGCCGGGAGCGCCACCGGCGAAGCCGGCCTCGCCGCAGAAGTCGGTGCCGGGCACCTGGAGGATGCCGTTGCACGGATCGCCGCCCAGGGCGGGATCGAAGGCGCTCGGCACGAAGCTGTTGATGTTGTTGCCCGTGGCGTACGGCCAGTCGAACTGCGAGTAGCGGACGCCGAAGTCCACGGTGAGGTTGGGCAGCGCCTGCCAGGAGTCGGCGACGTAGAACTCGAGGTCCTCCCACTTCACCTCCGGCGCCGGGATGGCCGAGCGCTCGGCGAAGCCGAAGTACATGCCGTCGATCAGGAAGTCGGCGGCGCCGTTGCCGGTGGTGTTGAAGGCCCAGGGATCGACGCCGGCGCCGTTGCCGGGGAAGCCGCCCCAGAGCTGCACCGCCTCCTGGGAGGCCGAGCCGCAGCAGACCTCGACCTTGTCGTACTCGCCGTAGAGGACCCCGGCCTTGAGCTCGTGCCGGCCGAAGACCTGCTGGTAGTCGTCCTTGAAGATGAGCTGGTCGTGCGAGTTGCGCCACGGCGCGATGTTCCAGAGCGTCGGCAGGCCGCCGCCGCCCCAGAAGACCGGGTGGCTGACACCGTCGCTGGCGAACTTGTCCTCCACGGGGAAGAACGTCGGGATCGAGCTGGTGATGTTGCGGTAGAGCGCCAGATCGCCGCCCTGTTCGATGTTGATCTCGTTGCCGTTCTTCGACACGGTCAGGGTGTTGACCGCCGAGGAGCCGATCACGTTGGTGAGCTGGCCGACGAGCGAGTCGCTGGGCTGCAGCCAGCTCGAGTCGGCGGTCGGGAAGGGATCGTCGCCCCAGAGCCCGTTCGTGTCACCGGCGTTGGGCGCGCTGTTGTCCCAGTCGTCCTCGGTGTAGCGCACGAGGACGCTGGCGCTGTCGCTGGCGGCCCAATCGACACGGGTGTTGATCTGGTTCCACTCGATCGGCGTGTTCACCGCCTCGACCCAGTTCGTGCAGCTTCCGGCGATCGAGGTGTTGGGCACCGGGTAGAGCTGCAGGTAGAGCAGCCCGGCGTCGCTGATGCGCTCGCTCGGGATCACGTTGCCGGGGAAGGGCTGGCCGGTGACCGGGTCCACCGGCACGGCGTTGCCGAAGCCGCAGTCGGGGTTGATGTTGCTGAAGTCGCCCTGGCGCTGGGCCAGGGTGGGCACGAAGCCCGAGCGCACGACGCCGCGCTCCTCGTCGTTCCACTCCGAGGAGAGGAAGAAGTGCACCTTGTCGCGACGGATGGGCCCGCCGAACGTGAAGCCGTAGTCGTGGCGATCCAGGGGCTCCGTGTCCAGGCCGGCCCGCTCGATGAACTCGTTGGGCTCGTTGAGGCTGTCGCTGCGATGGAAGTAGAAGACGCTGCCCTTGAAGTCGTTGGTGCCGCTGCGGGTCACCAGGTTGACCTGGGCCCCGGCGGCGCCTCCGAACTCGGCGCCGTAGCTGTTGCGGTGGATCTTGAACTCCTCGATGGCGTCGACGGAGGGGTAGATCAGGATGGTGCGGTTCGAGCCGACGTCGTTGTTGTTGGCGCCGTCCACCGTCCACAGGTTGCCGGTGGTGTTGCCGCCGCTGACCGACAGGTCGCTGCCGGTGAGGAGGCCCTTGTTCTTGGTGTTGAGCCCGTCGGGCGCGCTGACGCCGGGCATGAGCTGGGTGAGCTGGATGAAGTTGCGGCCGTTGAGCGGCAGCTCCCGCACCTGCTCCCCGGTCACCAGGCCGGCGACCTCACCACCCATGGTCTCGACCACGATCGCCGAGGAGGTCACGGTGACCTCTTCCACGATGTTGCCGATCTCGAGCCGGACGTCCTCCGACCGCCGGTCGGCGACGTTGAGGACGAGGTTCTGCACGAGGCTCGTCTTGAAACCCTCGGCCTCGACGCTCAGCACGTAGGTGCCGACGGGCAGGGCCGGCAGCGCGTACACGCCGGCCGAGTCGGTCTTCACCGTGCGAGTGAAGCCGGTGCCGGTGTTGATGGCGGTGACCGACGCTCCAGCGACCGGATTGCCATCCGGATCGGTGACGACGCCGCGCAGATCCGCGGTCGTAGTCTGGGCGAGCACCGGCGCCGCGACGGTCAGGATCGCGATGACGGCTAGCAGCGGAAGTGCTTTGCGCATAGACTGGGCCCTCCTCGGGCGGTGATGAGGTAAAACGATTTAGTAGAGCGCCGCGAGTGAAGCACATGGGGAGCGCCTTGTCAAGAGATTTCTTCGTCTGCCATCTGCCGATCCGCCGTCGGGCGGGGGGGGAAAGGTCGCCGTGAGCGGCCGCGACCGACACGGCCCGCCCGGGGAGGGGCAGGGCTCGACGGGCAAGCGGGTCACCCTGCGCGAGGTCGCCGACTCGCTGGACCTCTCCCCGGCCACCGTCTCCCTGGTGCTCAACCGCTCGCCGGTGGCGGCCTCCATCCCCCCGGCGACCCAGAAGCGGGTCTTCGCCGCCGCCGAGAAGCTCGGCTACCGCCCCAACATCCTCGCCCGGTCGCTGCGCAGCCAGCGCAGCTTCTCGATCGGCGTCGTGGTGCCGGAGATCAGCGAGGGCTACGCCTCCGGGATCTTGAGCGGCATCGAGGATCACCTCATGGGCTCCGGCTACTTCTACCTGGTGGCGAGCCACCGGTCGAAGGCGGACCTGCTGGACGAGTATCTGTACCTCCTGAAGGAGCGGCTGGTCGAGGGGTTCATCCTGGTGAGCACCCCCATCGAGGAGCCGCCGGGCCTGCCCGCGGTGGCCGTGGCCGGGCACCGGTCCCTCGAGGGGGTGACCAACGTGGTCCTGGACCACGATCGCGCCGCCCACCTGGCGCTCTCCCATCTGGCCGACCTGGGGCACCGCCGCATCGCGCTCTTCAAGGGCCACCCCCAGAGCGCCGACACCGAGGACCGGTGGCAGGCGATTCGCCGGGCCACCCGCTCGCTCGGCCTCGTCATCCACCCGGAGCTGACCCTGCAGCTCGGGGGCGAGGCGCTGGACCGCGCGTTCTCTCCCGACGAGGGGTACCAGGAGGGCTACGCCTACGGCCGCCTGCTCCTCGACCGAAAGGCGGATTTCACCGCCCTCTTCGCCTTCAACGACGTCTCCGCCATCGGCGCCATGCGCGCCTTCCTCGACTCCGGTCTCGCGGTGCCCGGCGACGTATCGGTGCTCGGCTTCGACGACATCCACGGCGCCGGCTTCCAGAACCCGGGGCTGACCACCGTCCGCCAGCCGCTGCGCGCCATGGGCACGGCGGCGGCGCGGATCCTGCTCGAGCGGCTGGCCGGCGCCTCCCACAACGGCCCGGTCACCATCACTCCCGAGCTGATCGTGCGCGGCTCCACCGCTCCCGCGACCGCCCGGCCCCGCCGCCGCGACTCCTCCGACGGCGACGGCGAATGAATCCGGCGCGCAGAGGGCGAGGGCGGGCGGCCCTCCCGACCGCCGCGCTGACGCTCTGGGCCGCCCTGGCCGGCGCTCCGGCCCGCTCCGAGGACCCGGCCGCCCCCCTCACGACGGCGCTGACGGCGGCGGA
The DNA here is from genome assembly GCA_033720955.1 of Thermoanaerobaculia bacterium. Taxonomy (GTDB): domain Bacteria; phylum Acidobacteriota; class Thermoanaerobaculia; order Multivoradales; family JAHEKO01; genus JAWWBN01. Next base: position 21,496 of record JAWWBN010000022.1, read on the forward strand.
GGAGGCCTTCGAGCGGAAGGAGCCGGAGATCGCCGAGAGCCAGTACCGCTCCGCCCTGCGCGAGGGCTGGCTGCTGATGGGAACCCTGCTCGCCGAGACGGGCGACCTGGAGCGCGCCGCCGAGGCCTTCGAGCGCGCCGCCGGCGCGGCCGCCGACGACCGGCGCGCCCGCGTCGCCCAGGCTCTCGTCGCCCTCGAGAGCGACCGGCCCGACGAGGCCGCCATCCTGCTGCGCCGGCTGGCGGCGCGGGACCCGGCCGACACGGAGGTGCGGCAGACGCTGGCCCGCGCCCTGGCCGCCGCCGGCAACCTCGACGAAGCGGTGCAGGAGCTCGAGGAGGTGCTGGCCCTGGCTCCCGACGAGCTCGAGACCCTCTTCTTCCTGGCGACCGGCTACCTGCGGCAGGGGCGGCCGGAGATGGCGGAGCCTCTGCTGACCCGGCTGGCGGCCGAGCGCCCCCAGGCCGAGACCCACCTGCTGATCGGCCGCACCTGGCGCGATCACGCCCACTACGACCGCGCTCGCACGGCGCTCCGGAAGGCCCTGGAGATCGACCCCGGGCTCCGTCGCGCGCACTACTACCTGGGCACTGTCGAGCTGCTGGCCGAGGGCCGCGGCCGGGTGGAGGAGGCGATCGCGCACTTCCGGGCGGAGCTCGCGGTCGCTCCCGACGACGCCATGACCAACCTCTACCTGGGCATCGCCCTGGTCGAGAGCCGGCAGCACGAGGAGGCCCTGGGGCCGCTGGAGCGGGCCACCGGCTCCCCTCTCTCGCACCGCGACGCCCACCAGTTCCTCGGCCGCGCCCTCCTCGCCCTCGACCGGGCCGAGGAGGCGGTCACCGCCCTCCGGCGCGCCCTGGAGCTGGCCCAGGAGACGCCGATGGCGGCCCCCGGAGGCGTCTTCGTGGACCTGGGGGAGAGCCAGCTCTCGAGCCTCCACTACCAGCTCGCGCTGGCCCTGCGCCGCAGCGGCCGGCCCGAGGAGGCCGAGCCGCACTTCGCCCGAGCCCGGGAGCACTCGGCGCGGCTCGCCGAGAGCACGCGAGAGACCCTGAGCCGCTATCTGGAGGACGAGACCAGCCAGAGCGCCTTCGGCCCCCCGCTCCAGTTCCCCACCATCTCCGGTCTCGACGCGGCGCAGAGGGAGCGCCTCGAGCGACGGGTCCGCGCCGGCCTCGCCCGCGCCTCCTTCGACCTGGGGGTGCTCAAGGCCCGGGAGGGCCGCTTCGACGGCGCCGCCCGGCTGCTGGCGGACACCGTCGAGCTGGTCCCCGACTTCCCCCGCGGCGCCTACTCGTTGGGAGTCGCTCTCTACAACGCCGGCCGTTTCGAGGAGGCGACGGCGCCCCTCGAGCGGGCCCGGGCGGGGAGTCCGGGCGATCCGGTTCTGGGCCGGATGCTCGCCCTGGCCCACCTCAACGGTGAGGGGTACGCCGAGGCGGCGGAGCTGCTCGAGGACGACCCGGAGCGCGCCTCCAACCCGTCGCTCCAGTACGCCTACGGCGTGGCGCTGGTGCGCAGCGACCGCGCCGCCGAGGCGGCCGATCTCTTCTCGCGTCTGATCGCCGACAACGCCGACTGGCCGGAGCTCCACGTCGTCCTGGGCCAGGCGGCGGCCCAGCAGGGCGACTACGAGGCCGCGGCGGCCTCGCTCCGCCGGGCTCTCGAGCTCGACCCCGGAGTGGCGGAGGCGCACGCCACCCTGGGCGACATCCTGCTGCGCCAGGGCCGCCTGGACGAGGCGGAGAGGGAGCTCGAGGCCGAGCTCGCCGCCCACCCCGGGGACGAGCGGGCGCGCTACACCCTGGCCCTGGTCATGGACCTCAACCGCAAGCCCGAGGAGGCCAAGCGGCTCCTGCGCCGGCACCTCGACGCCCGGCCTCGTTCCGCCGACGGCCGCTACCTGCTGGGCAAGATCCTCCTCGGCGAAGGCGCGCTGGAGGACGCCCTGGAGCAGCTCGAGGTGGCCGCGGAGCTGGCTCCCGACGACCCCAACGTCCGCTACCAGCTCGGCCAGGCGCTCCAGAAGCTGGGGCGGGGCGAAGAGGCCGCGCGCCAGTTCGAGGCCTTCCGCGAGCTGAAGCAGGCCTCTCGACGCTCGGAGGGAGCGTGAGAGCGGGTCGGCCCCTCCGGCGGCGTCTGACGGCGACCGCGGTGGCCGTCGCGGCCCTCGGCCTGTCCGTGGCCGCCGCGGCGCAGTCCCCGGGCTCGTCGCCGCTCGAGAGCGTCGCGGCGATGATCGAGGCGGGGCGGCTGGATGCCGCGGAGAGCGAGCTGCGCGCGCTCCTCGCCACGGGCGAGAGCCCGGCGGCGCGCGACCTGCTCGGCATCGTCCTCAGCCGGCTGGACCGTCCCGAGGAGGCGGAGGCGGAGTTCCGCCGAGCCCTCGCCGTGGCCCCGGAGCTGCCCGTCGTCCGCCAGCACCTGGGACGCCTCTACCTCGCCCAGGGCCGCCGCGACGAGGCCGCCGCCGAGCTGCGCGCCGCCGCCCGGCTCCAGCCGCTGCCGCGCGACCTCGCGATGCAACTGGCGCTGCTGGAGCTCGCCGCCGGCAACCCGGCGGCGGCGGAGACGCAACTGGAGAGGGTGGCGAGCGAGCACGGCTCGGTCCGCGCCCGGATGGAGCTGGCGCGGCTGGCCGCCGGCCGCCGCGAGTACGACGCCGCCCTCGCCCACCTGCGCAGCGCCCTGGAGCTGGCGCCCAACTCCGAGGCGGTGCTGCGCGCCCACGCCGAGGTCTCGCTGCAGGCCGGGGCGCCGATCGCCGCCGTCTGGACGCTCGAGCCGCTGGCCCGCATGCACCCCGACATGACCGACTATCCCTACCTGCTGGGGGTGGCCAGGATGCGGGTCGGCGACTTCGCCGGGGCGGCCGAGGACCTCGAGCGGGCGCTGGCCCTGGACCCCGACCGGCCCCTCACCCTCATCGCGCTGGGACTGGCCTACAACAACCAGAAGCGCTTCACCGAGGCGCGCGAGCATCTCGAGCGCAGTCTGCTCCTGGTGCCGGAGAGCGTCGAGGCGGCCGCCGCGCTCGCCCAGGCCGAGGAGGGCCTGGGCGAGCTGGAGCGAGCCGAGCGGCGTGCCCGGCGAGCCCTGGACCGCCAGCCGGGGCATCCGTTGGCCCATCTCGTCCTCGGCATGGTGCAGATGAAGCGGGGAGCGTACGACGCCGCGCGCGACGAGCTGCTCGCGGCGATCGAGGGGGATCCGACCTCCGTGAAGGCCCACTACCAGCTCAGCCTGGCCTACGCCCGGCTGGGCGATCGCGCAAGCTCCGCCCGCCACCTGGAGCTGTACCGGGAGGCGCTCCAGGAGCTGGAGCGGGCCCGGATCGAGCTCAACACCAGGACCGGCGCCGCCGGCAGCGGGATGCGGCCATGAGGAGTCTCCTCCGGGGCACGGCCGCGCTGCTCGCGCTGACGGCCGCCGCAGCGCCGGCGCAGACGCCGCCGCCCGAGCCCTTTCTGCGCGACGTCACCGCCGAGGCCGGCATCCGGTTCGTGCACCTCTCGGCGCCGGAGAAGAAGTACATCCTCGAGTCGATGGCCGGCGGGGTGGCGCTGCTCGACTACGACCGCGACGGCCTGACGGACATCTACTTCGTCAACTCCCTGACCGTGGACACGGCCGACCAGCCGGAGTCGGCACGCAGCGCCCTCTACCGCAACCTGGGGGACGGCACCTTCCGGGACGTGGCCGAGCGAGCCGGCGTCGCCACGCCGGGGTGGGGAATGGGGGCGTGCACGGCGGACGTGAACGGCGACGGGCTGCAGGACCTCTACGTCACCGCCGTCGGCCCCGACCGCCTCTACCTCAACCGGGGCGACGGCACCTTCCGCGACGCCACCCAAGAGGCCGGGATCTCCGCGGGCGGCTGGTCGGCCGGCTGCGGCTTCGCGGACTACGACCGCGACGGCGACCTCGACCTCTTCGTCAGCAGATACGTCGAGGTCGACCTCGACAACCTGCCGGAGTTCGGCCAGGGGAAGTTCTGCCGCTACCGGGACATCGAGGTCCAGTGCGGCCCGCGGGGCCTGCCGGGCACCTCGGATCTGCTCTTCCGCAATCACGGCGACGCCACCTTCGAAGAGGTGAGCCGCGCCGCCGGGGTCTCCGACCCCAACGAGTACTTCGGCCTCGGCGTCGCCTGGCTCGACGACGACGGCGACGGCTGGCCCGACCTCTTCGTGGCCAACGACTCCGGGCCCAACTTCTTCTACCGCAACCGGCGCGACGGCACCTTCGAGGAGATGGGCTTCCCCATGGGCGTGGCGGTCAGCGAGGACGGGGGCGAGCAGGGCTCGATGGGAGTAGCGGTGGGCGACTACCGCAACGAGGGCCGGCCGAGCCTCTTCGTCACCAACTTCTCCGAGGAGCCCAACGCGCTCTATCGCAACGAGGGCAGCTACTTCACCGACGTCTCCTTCCGCTCGGCCACGGCGGCGGTGAGCCTCCCCTACGTCGGCTGGGGCACCGCCTTCTTCGACTACGACAACGACGGCTGGCAGGACCTCATCCTGGTGAACGGCCACGTCTATCCCCAGCTCGACAACGCCCGGCTGGGGGCCTCGGCGCCCTACCGCCAGCGCAAGCTCCTCTACCGCAACCGGCGCGACGGCACCTTCGAGGAGATCGGGGAGAGCCAGGGGCCCGAGCTCAACGAGCTGCGCGTGAGTCGCGGCCTGGCCCTCGGCGACCTGGACCGCGACGGACGCCTGGACCTGGTCATCAACGATCTCGACGGTCCGGCCCAGCTTCTCCGCAACGAGCTCGCCGACCCGGGGGCCTGGCTCGAGGTCGCGCTGGTCGGAGCCGGCCGGTTGACCGACGCCATCGGGGCCACGATCACGGCCAGGAGGGGGGAGCTGTCGCAGCTCCGCCTGGTCATGAGCGGCGCCAGCTACCTCTCCCAGAACGAGATGCCCCAGCACTTCGGCCTGGGCGACGCCACCCAGGTGGACCGGCTCGAGATCCGCTGGCCCGACGACCGGCGGACGGCGTTGCTCGACGTGCCAACGAACCGCTTCCTCGTCGTGCCCCTCCCACCGCTCGCACCGGCCCGCCGGAGTGGCTGAGCCCGTCCGCACCGGCTCCGCCCGCCCGTGGCGACCGCCGCCCGCCTGCGACGGCGGCGCCTTGCCCGCACATCGCGTGCGGGTAGAGTCGGGCCCGCCAGCCGCCCCCCGACACCACGTCCGGACTCATTCGAGGGTGAGCCCATGACCTCTTCCACAGTGCAGATCGGCGCCGCCCGCCTCCAGCCCTCCGGCCGGGAGGTCCGCGGGGAGCTCCTCACTCTGCGATCCGAGAGGTTCTACCGCATCGCCAACTACGACGCGATGGCGCCCTTCTTCATGAGCATCGTGAGCGCCTCCAACCACTGGCTCTTCATCTCGAGCCGCGGGGGTCTGACCGCCGGGCGCCGGGATCCGGACAACGCGCTCTTCCCCTACTACACCGAGGACAAGATCCACGACCACTCGGACCACACCGGGTCGCGGACCATCCTGCGCGTGGTCGCCGACGGGGCGCGGCTGGTGTGGGAGCCCTTCGACCCCCATCGCGGCGCCCTGTACTCCGTCTCCCGCAATCTCTACAAGAACGTCTCGGGAAACAAGCTGACCTTCGAGGAGACGAACCACGACCTGGGTCTGGCCTTCCGCTACACCTGGACCACCTCGGACCGATTCGGCTTCGTGAAGCGCTCCGAGCTCGTCAGCACCGGCCGCGAGGCGGTGGTGGTGGAGCTGCTGGACGGGATCGAGAACATCCTCCCCTGGGGCCTGACGGCGGCCTTTCAGAACACCTACAGCTGTCTCGGCGACGCCTACAAGCAGAACGAGCTCGACTCGCGGACCGGTCTCGCCACCTACGCCCTGAGCTCGCTGCCGGGGGACAGCCCCGAGCCCGCCGAGGCCCTCCGGGCGACGGTTTGCTGGTCCACGGCCGCGCCGGAGGCTCTGCGGCTCCTCTCCTCCCGCCAGCTCGACCTCTTCCGGCGCGGCGGCAGCGTTCGCGCCGAGGAGCGGGTG
>JAWWBN010000023.1:0-27257 GCA_033720955.1 Thermoanaerobaculia bacterium
GCGTCCCGACCGTCGGCGGCGCACCAGGCCGGCGCGCTCCAGCCGGCGGATGTGCTTCGAGACGGAGTTGAGGGAGATGCTGAAGGGGCGGGCGAGATCGGTGACCCGGGCCTCGCCCCGAGACAGACGACGCAGCAGCGCGCGCCGCGTCGGATCGGCGAGGGCGCCCAGGGTGTGGTCGAGATCGAAGCGAGAGGAAGTCGTCGGCGTCACTTATTCACCCCTATGGATGAATAATACGGATCTCCCCCCCCGCTCGTCAAGAAGAGTCGGCCCGGAGCGGTCGGGCGCCCCCTCGCCGCGTCGCCCGCGCGCCCTCGGGTCACCGCACCCCGGGTCCCTCTTCCCACTCCCGCCCGCACGCCGGTTAGGATCGCGGCTCTGCTGTTTCGGGAAGGAGGACCCTTGAATCCGTTTCGCCGGTCGCTGCGGCCGTTGTCGGCCGCCCTCTGTCTCACCGCGCTCGCGCTGGCGGGGTGCACCCGCTCCGAGCCCGTCTCGGACCCCGTTCGCCTCGTGCACCGCTTCGCCGACGCCCGGGTCGCCGACTCGCCCCCGGCGCCGGAGCCCGGCCCGCCCACCGAGTGGACCTTCACGGGCGGGAAGGCCAGCGGCGGCGATTGGGCCGCCGGGCCCCGCGCCACCGACCTGCGGCTGACCGACGCCGGTCTCGCCGGGCGCGCCAAAGGGCCCTTCCCCGCCGTCATCCTCACCCTCCCCGAGCCGGTGGGCGACGGCGACGTTCTCCACGAGGTCGTCCTCCGGCTGCGCGTCACGGCCGGCTCCAACCTCTCCTTCGCGACCCTGGGCGCCGAGGGGCCGCCCACCGAGGCGCTGGTCGAGCCGCAGGGCGACCTGGCCCGGTCGGTCCCCCTCCTCCCCGGCGACGAGGTGCAGAGCTACAGCGTCAACCTGGACCGCAGCTTCGGCCTGGGCCCGATGACCCGCTCCGGGATCACGCGGCTCCTGCTGCGTCCCACCGACGAGGCGGGGGCCGAGTTCACCATCGAGTCCGTGCGGCTGGTCTTCCGCAAGGAGCACCTGGCCTCCATCCCCAGCGGCATCGGCTGGCACGGGCTCGCCCAGGTCTGGCGCGACACGGTGATCTCGCGCGCTCCCGAGCGCATCACCTGGACCGTGGATCTGCCGGCGACCGACCCGTGGCTCGACGTGGCCCTGGGGACGGTGTCGCTCGGGCCGGTCGGCTTCGAGGTCTCCCTGACCCGGGGGAGCGAGACGCAGCGCGTCTACCGCGAGACGGTGACCACCGCCGAGCGGTGGAACCCACGGCGCATCGATCTCTCGCCCTGGGCCGGGCGCAGGGTGGATCTCACCCTGGCCGCCGACGGCGCCGCGGGGGCGCTGGCCTTCTGGGGCTCGCCCGTGGTGCGCAGCGGCTGGGTGGACGACCGCGAGCCGGAGACCGCCCGGGGCGTCATCGTGGTCCTGGCCGACACCCTCCGCAAGCACCACCTGGCGCTCTACGGGCACGAGCGGCCCAACACCCCCAACCTGCAGCGCATGGCCGAGGGGGGAGTGCTCTTCTCGGACGCCATCTCCCAGGCCACCTGGACCAAGGTCTCGGTGCCGTCTCTCCTCTCTTCGCTCTATCCGACCACCCACGAGATCGTCTCCTTCAACGACCGTCTGCCGGCGGCGGCCGTCACTCTGGCCGAGGCGCTTCAGGGCGCCGGCTTCGCCACCTGGGCGTCCTCGTCGGTGCCCTTCTCCGGCCAGCTCACCAACCTTCACCAGGGCGTCGAGGTGCTCCACGAGGAGGCCTCCGTGGTTCTGCCCGAGGGGGTCTCGGACAGCAAGACCGGGCGCCACTTCGTGGACGAGCTCATCCCCTGGCTGGAGCGGCACCGCGACGTGCCCTTCTTCGCCTTCGTGCACGCCATGGACCCGCACAGCCCCTTCGAGCCCTACGCGCCCTACGACACCCTCTGGACCGACGCCGCGGCGGCCGAGCGCTGGGAGCGCGACCTGGAGGAGATCCGCCCCCACATCGAGAGCCCGGTGCTGCGGCGTTTCGGCATGCCGACCCGGGCCGAGATGGAGGCCGCAGGGGTGGAGATCGAGCCCTACCTCGAGCACGAGCGGGCGTGGTACGACGCCTCGATCCTGGCGCTGGACGCCGAGATCGGGCGGCTGCTGGAGACGCTCCAGCGTCTCGGCCGCGACACCGACACGGTGATCGCCTTCGTCTCCGACCACGGCGAGGAGTTTCTCGAGCACGGCAACCACTGGCACGGTCTCAACGTCTACGCCGAGATGATCGAGGTGCCGCTGCTCTTCCACTGGCCCGCGGGCCTGCCGGGCGGCACCGTGGTGGACTCCACCGTGCGAACCATCGACATGATGCCCACCCTGCTGGAGCTGGCGGGCGTGCCGCTGCCGCCCACCGTGCAGGGCGCTCCCCTGAGCCCCCTGTGGGAGGAGGGCGCCCGGACGCGGCGTCCCGGCCCGCCGGCGGTCGCCGAGCGGAAGAGCCTCTTTCCGCCCGACGCCGAGGGTCTGGGCGCCTTCGCCGGCTCCGATTCGCTGGCCATCGTGGAGCCGGAGTGGAAGCTGATCTGGAACGTGCGTCCGGCCGAGGGGACGCCCGAGCTCGAGCTCTACCACCGCCCCTCCGACCCGCTGGACCAGAAGAACGTCGCCGCCGAGCATCCGGACCAGGTGGAACGGCTGCGGGCGCTGCTCGAGCAGTGGGAGAGGATGGCCGTCGCCGCCCGTCTCCCCAGCGACGAGGAGGCGGCGAAGGACCTGTCGGCGGAGGACCTGGAGCGGTTGAAGAGCCTGGGCTACCTGTAGGCCGGGTCGGCGCGCCCTCGGCGCCGCCGACCCGGCGCTCCCGCCGACGGTCCCGCCCGGAGCCTCCGGTCTCGGGGACGAGGGCCGGCCCGAAGCCCGGCTACCGAACCGCCTGGTCGGCTCCCGGGCCGAGCTCGGAGACCGGCGCGCGCGTCCACCCTCTCCGCCCCGCCACGACGGTGAGCCCGATCGCCAGCGCCACGGTCGTCAACTGCAGCGCGAACGGGACCCAGCCCGCCAGGGCTCCATCTCCCACCTGCCAGAGGCCCCAGCAGAGGTTCATGAGGACGTGCAGAGCGATGGGCGCCGCCAACGAGCCCCACCGCGCATAGAGCCAGGCGAAGATGGCGGCGCCCAGGCCGGTCAGGCCCATCAGGCCGGCCGCCTCCACCAGGGTGTCGGCGTCCAGCGCGTGCCCCAGGCCGAAGGCCGCGGAGCTGGCCAGCAGCGCGGGCCACATCCCCCATCGGGCCGTCCGCCAGAGCTGCCCGAAGAGGAAGCCGCGGAAGACCAGCTCCTCCGCCAGGGGCGACAGGAGGCTCAGGTAGAGGATCTCCGGAAGCGGATCGGGGGCGAAGGCGTGCGTCCAGCCGAAGACCACCGCCATCGGCGCCACGGCCACCAGCCCGAGGGCCAGGGGCCGCAGAACGGGGCGCCGGAGCCCCAGCTCGCGGAACCCCGCGGCGGCTCCCGCCCGGTGCAGCCAGCAGACCGCGGCCAGCACCAGCGCGACCTCGGCCGCGCTGCGCAGCGACCGCGGCACCCAGTACTCGTAGCGGTCGAAGAGCCCCCGATACCCCGGCAGGAGGCTCAGGAGATCCTCGAGGAACCAGTAGACCAGGAAGACCGCCAGCACGAAGACGGCCGCCTGGAGATTCCGCACTCTGGGCGTCTCGCTCATCGCTCCATCCTGCCACATCACGCCGCTCCGCTCGGCGTGGCGGTCGCAGCGACGGGCCCTACCCTGCGCACAGAGGCGGCCGCCGACTCCAGGGCCGGCCGGCCAGGCACTCGGCAGCGAGACGCCTCCTCTCCGGCCCAGGCCGTGCAAGATCGGCGACGACCCCGGAGATCCGGGGGGCGATCAGCCGGTGGGGCGCGCCCGGCCGCGGCCGCGCCGCACGCGCGACGCCACGAGCCGGCGCTCCCGCACGTCGACCCGGTGGAGGGCATCGGCCTCGACCTCCCGCGGATCGATCCGCAGGGTCGCGACGCCGCGCAGCTCGACGCCGGCGCGCCGGGCCTCCTCCATCGCCTCCTTCTCGATCTCCTCGCGGGTGGGATGGGTGGCGCCGCGCCAGGTGAAGACGTTGTGGGTGTGACGGATCGCGCCGCTCCTCTCGTCGTAGATCACGACGGTGTCGCAGGCCTCGATCTCGGGGGGCAGCTCGAAGAGCAGATTCTCGGGCATCTCTCGAGTCTCCTCGTGTTCTCGGTTGCCGGGCTCAGAAGAAGATTGTGACGCAGGCGTACCGGGCGTAGGCCTCGTCCACCGTGACCCGGAAGGTCACCTTGGTGCAGTTGCTCACCACCGCGCCGGCCCGGTTGGAGCCGTTGGTCACGCCGCCCGAGACCGTGGAGGTGACGTAGGCGTTGACCGAGGCGTTGTCGTCGTAGGTCACGAGCCGCTGCAGCAGCGGCCGAGTCCAGACGCGCGAAGGCGGGAAGTTGTGGGACGTCGTCGTCGCCGCGTTGGTGTTGATGGCGCCGATCGTCGCCCAGGTCTCGATGAAGCCGTTGAGAGCCACGGGCAGCCTCCTTTCCGAAGCGTTGCTGCGCGCCGTCCCGGCAGCCGGAACGGGTGATCTGGGGGAAACCGGAAGAAGATTATCCGGAGACTCGGGTCCGGGGCAGTGGAGCAGTCAACTGGCGGGTGGGCCAACCCGGCGGCGATGGACGGAGACGAGGGCCTCGGGCGGGCGGGCGGAGTCCCAGAGCGCTCGCCGGACGCGCCTCTCGAATACCAAGGCCCCGAGCGTCGGAGCGGCGTCGATCTCAGGACGGAGCCGTCCCCTGGCCCTCCTCGCCGGCACCGCCCTCCCGATCCGCCAGCAGCACCGGCAGCAGGCCGAGGTCGGAGGCCAGGGCCGCACCGCAGCCGATCGCCACCAGGACGCAGAAGCGCGAGGTCTGGGCCAGCTCCGAGACGGCGCAGACCGCGAACCCGAGGATCAGCACCAGGGAGGTCAGCAGGTGGGCCGGGGCGACCGCGGACAGCGCCGCTCCGACCCCGTCCCGGCCGCCGCGCGCCGCGCGGACCTCGGCCAGGGTGTGCAGGCTGTCGTCGAGAGCCAGCCCCAGCACCACCGCGGAGCCCATCACGGTCGTGACGTCGAGGGCGATGCCCAGCCAGCCCATGGCGCCGAAGACCGCCGCCACCGGCCAGAGGTTCGCGACCAGGACCCTCGCGGCGAGACGCGGCGACCGCAGGAGCGCGGCCAGAAGGAGAGCGATCAGAGCCACCGTCAGGCCCAGCGAGGCGGCCAGAGTGGAGAGCAGCCGGCGCTGGGCCACCAGGATCAGCGGCAGCTCGCCGGTGATCTCGACGTCGAGACCCGGAAAGAGGTGCTCCGCCCGGGCCCGGGCCCGCGCCAGCACGGGCTCCAGACGGCGGTGGTCGGCCAGCGGGAGGAAGAGGGTCAGGCGCGCCGCCTCGCCCTCCCGGCTCAGGAAGAGGTCGAGCAGCCGCCGGGTCTCGCCGCTGCTCTGCAGGAGCCCGAGCACCAGCCAGCGGGCGGCTGGGGTCGCCTCGCCCTCGACGATGGCGTCGTCGAGGCCGGCGGCGAAGAGATCCCCGGCGCCCACGGCTCCACGGACGTCCGGATCCGCGCGCAGCCGCCCGCTCAGCCGGAGAAGCTCCTCCAGCCGGTCGGGGTCGCGGAAGAAGCCGGGGCGGAGCTCCCCCGCCCGCAGCACCAGCTCCGCCGTCACCACCCCGAGCCCGGCCTCGTCGGCGCGCTCGATCGCCTGGCGCACGGGGTCCTCCGCGCCCAGGTAGGAGAGCAGGCCGCTCTCCTGGCGGATCCTCAGCACCCCCGCGGCGAGCAGCAGCGCCGAGATCGCGAACACTGCCCGGGTCCTCCGCGGCGCGGCGAGCGCCGCCGCGGCGACCGCGATCTCCGGCCCCCTGCGCCGCGGCCGGCCAGCGACGGCTCCTCGCCCGCCGAAGAGAGCCAGCAGCAGCGCCGGATAGAGAAGCCGCGCGCAGACGAGCATCCAGAGCATCCCGACCCCCAGCCAGATCCCGAGCGAGCGGATCGGCGGCATCGGGCTCGCGACGAAGGAGCCGAAGGCGATCGCGGTGCTCAGCGCCGCCCAGGTCACCGCCCAGCTCTTGCGCCGCAGGGTCCCCTCCACCGCCGCCTCGGTGCCCTCGCCGGCCCTCCGCCGCCACAGGAAGGCGTGCTGCAGATGGATCGCCGTGGCCGCCGAGATCACGAACAGCAGCGCCACCAGCACCACGTTGACGAGGTTCAGAGCGATCCCGAGAAGGCCCAGCGCTCCGAGCAGCGTCGCCTCGACCGCCGCGACGAAGAGCAGAGGCGCCACCGCCTCTCGCACACCCCCCAGCCGCCAGACCAGGAGAGCGATGACCAGCAGCCCCAGCACCGGGAAGTTGCGCCACACGAGGCGGGCCAGGGCCGTGTCGAAGGCCTCCTGCACCACGGGCAGGCCGACCAGGTCGAACGTCACTCCGGCGGGTCGTGGAACCCGCAAGAGACGCTCGCGGAGGACCCCGAGCTCCCGGCGGGCGCCCGGCTCCAGCAGGAGGTCCACCGCCGCCGGCCCCTCTCCGGCATCGAGCCAGCCCGCGCCGCCCACCAGCGGATCGGCGGCGACGCGAGTCCGCAGCGCACCCAGGTCACCCGGTGGCCACCCCGGCTCGAGCCAGGCGTAGCGGCTGGCCGCCCCCGCGGTCTGCCGCACCCCGGGCACCTCGCGGGCGGCGGTCTCGAGCGCCTCGAGGTAGACGAGCGCCTCCGGCGACCAGAGATCCTCTCCCTGGACCACCAGGCGCACCGACTCGAGCGACCCGAAGCTCTCCACCAGCCGCCGGTACTCCGCGAGCCGCTCCGCGTCGCGGACGAAGAAGACCTGGGGCGAGCTGTCGAGACGCAGCCGCGGCAGTCCGGGCGACGCGCCGGCCAGGAGGGCGGCGAAGAGGGCCAGGACCCCCCACGCCGCGCGTCGCGACGATCTCACCACGGCGGGCCCGGCGGACGCCGCTCCCCGCTCCGCGACCGCCCCGCCGTCAGCGGCCGGGGCCGGAGACCAGCGTGCAGCAGCTCGCGATCGGCGTCTGGTTCAGGGCCAGCAGCGAGAAGCTCTTGCCCTCCTGCACGTCGCCCGTCCGGGTTCGGAACCGGTACCCCTCGAAGGCGTCCGGATCCACCTCCAGCTTCACCTCGCCGCCGGTGTCGCTGACCGCGGTGAGGGTCATGGTGCGGGAGTCCACGGCGGTGATCCGGTACTCGTGCCGCGCCCGCCCCCGATCCGCCAGGTCGCCGGGCGGCCCTCCGCCCGGGCGGCGCGTGGCGTCGCCGCTCCCTGGACGGCCCGGGCGGCCCGGTGCGTCCCCCCGCCCGCCGGGCGCCGTCTTCAGATTGTCGAGCTTGGCGTCAGGGAGCCCGTGCACGGAGACCCTGTCGCCCTGCCGCGCTCCGGAGAAGTCGGCGGTAAAGCGCTGGCCGACGAAGCTGTCGGGGGGCACCTTGAACGTGAGCTGCTGGCCGGTCTCGACGTCGCGTGCGGTGACGGTGAAGTCTTTCTTGGCCACCCCGACCACCTCGTACTCGATCCAGTTGGAGGCGGCGCCCGGCCGGCCGAAGCGCTCCTGCCAGTCCCGATCCGGTTGCGCCCCCGCGGGCAGGGCCAGGGCCGCGATCAGCAGCGTCGTCGCCAGCAAGTGTGCCGAATATCGTCCTGTCGTCATCTTCTCCTCCTGCCCCTTCATCCTATCGGAGTGGCGCCCGCGGCCGCTGCGGGCCGCAGACGGCGCGGAACGGATATCCTTAGGCGAGACGGAGGTTGCAAGAACCGTACGAGGGACCCGTGGACCGGCCGAGCGACCGCCTCTTCCCCCTGCTCCTCGCCCTCCCGCTCCTGCTGCTGGAGCTCGCCTCCCTGACGGCGTACGGCTACTTCCGCGACGAGCTCTACTACCTGGCCTCCACGGAGCACCTGGCCTTCGGCTACGTGGACCACCCGCCGCTGGCGATCTGGATCCTGGCGGCGATCCGGGCGGGTCTCGGCGACTCGCTGGTCGCGCTCCGCATCGTGCCCGCCCTGCTGGGGGCGGCGACCATCGTGCTGGTGGCGCACCTGGCGCGCCGGATGGGAGGCGGCCGAGTGGCCCAGACCGTGGCGGCCCTGGGCTTCAGCTTCACCGCCGCGGCCTCGATCTTCCACTTCTACTCGATGAACGCCTGGGACGTCTTCCTCTGGGTGCTGGCCTTCCACTGCCTGCTGACGGCCCTCGAGCGCTCCGGCGACCCGGCCGCGGCGTCCGGATCCTCGCCCGAGCCGCTCCGGAGCTGGTTGCTTCTGGGGGCCGTCCTCGGGCTGGGGCTGCTCAACAAGATCAGCGTCCTCTGGCTGGGGGTGGGCATCCTCGCGGCTCTGCTCCTCACCCGCCACCGGCGGGTGCTCAAGAGCCCCGGCCCCTGGCTGGCCGGGGTCCTCGCCCTCCTGCTCTTCAGCCCCTACCTGATCTGGCAGACGGCCCACGGCTGGCCGACGATCGAGTTCGTCCAGAACGCCACGCGGCTCAAGATGGTCCGGGTGGGGGTGCTCGACTTCTTCGCCAACCAGGTCTTCACCCTGAACCCGGTGCTGGCGCCGTTCTGGCTCCTGGGGCTGGGCGCGCTGCTCTTCCTGCCCGGGGTGCGGAGGTTTCGGCTCTTCGCCTGGATCTACCTGACCGTGGCCGCCATCCTGATCGCCGGGGGCGGCAGCCGGCCGGTCTACCTGCTCCCTGCCTACCCGCCGCTTCTGGCGGCGGCCGGGTTGGCGATCGAGCGGCTGACCGAGCGGCCGGGTGGCGTCGTGGGACGGTGGGCGCCCCGGGCGGCGATCGCCTACCTCGTGGCCGCCGCCGCCCTGGCGCCCATCGCCGTGCCCCTGCTGCCGCCCGAGCAGTTCGTGGCCTTCGCCCGCACCCTGGGGATGATGCCGCCGGCGCAGGAGCGGATGGAGCTGGCCGAGCTGCCGCAGTTCTACGCCGACCACTTCGGCTGGCCCGAGATGGTGGCCGAGGTGGAGCGGGTCTACCGCGAGCTGCCGCCCGAGGACCGGGCGCGGGTGAAGGTCTTCGGGCAGAACTACGGCGAGGCCGGGGCCATCGACGTCCTGGGCCGTCGCCGCGCCCTTCCCGGGGCCATCTCCGGACACAACAGCTACTGGCTCTGGGGACCCGGGGAGTGGGACGGCGAGGTGTTGATCATCCTCGGCGGCGACCTGGAGGGGAACCGGGAGTTCTTCGAGGAGGTCGTTCGCGCCGGCACCGTGCGCAGCCGCTGGGCGATCCCCTACGAGAACGACCTGCCGGTCTGGGTGGGACGGCGGCTCAAGATGCCGGTGGAGGAGGCGTGGGAGCGGGTGCGGCGCTTCATCTAGATCGGCGCCCGACGCCCCCGCCGGCCCCTCATCCCTCGCGCAGAAAGTCCACCACCACCTGGACGAATCTCGCCGGCTCCTCGAGGGGGGCGAAGTGACCGCTGTTCTCGAACAGCACGAAGCGGCCGTCGGCGACGCCGTCGGCGATCTCGCGGGCGCGCTCCGGCGGCAGCACGTCGAAGGCGCCGGCGATGACCAGGCTGCGCACGGGGATCGCGGCAATCTGGTCTCTCAGGTCGAAGAGCCCCAGCTCGGCCTGGGCGTAGGCCCCGTGCCGGGCGCTGAAGCCGACGCCCGCCCACGCCTCGGCCAGCAGCGCGCGGCCCCGGTCCGGGTCGGCGAAGAGCGAGGGGAAGGCGCTCTCCATGTTGAAGGTCCTGAGCAGCCGGGTCTTCTCGTCCGCGGCGAGATCGTCCCGGGCCATCTGCCGCTGGAGCTCGGCCGCGGCGGCGGCCCACTCCGGGTAGCGCTCGCCGAAGTCGGCGAAGTCGTCCTCCGAGGCGCGGGACACCCCGTGGACGAAGATCGCCGACCCCAGGATCTGCGGCCGCTCGGAGGCCAGGAAGATCAGGTTGGTGGCTCCGTTCGACCAGCCGATGGCGTTCACCCGTCCGAGCCCCAGAAGGCGGCGGAGGGCGTCGAAGTCATCCCGCACGGCCTTCAGCGACATGTCGCTCTCGTCGATCACCGGCCCCGACCCCCCCATGCCCCGCGGATCGAAGTAGACCATCGTGAGGTGCTTCTCCAACGGCCGGTAGAGAGCCCGCAGACCGTCGAGCGTCAGGCCCCAGGAGTTGGGCAGGGTCATCAGCACCGGTCCCGACCCGCGGACCTCGTAGTGGAGCTGACGGCCGTTCACGTTGGCGGTGAAGGAGCCCGTCGCGAGCTCCGGCCTCGCCGTCCGCTTCGCCATCATTCGCGGACCGTCGCCGGAGCACGCCAGAGCCAGGGCCAGGGAGCCGCAGAGGGCCAGGGCGCGGCGTCGCATCACCCGAGGCTAGCAGGCCGGGGCGGCGGCGCGGCCGCACGGCGCCGCCGGGGCGCACCGACACCCCTCGGCGCCCGAGCGCCTCTCCGCCGCCCATCGCGGCCCGGGCCGCCTCCGCGCTAGACTGCCGCCCCGTCCCACCGACGAGAGGAGTCCCGATGAGAGAGCTCGCCCTGGCCGTCCTGATGCTGGCCGCCGGCGCCGTCGCCGCGGCCGGGGACGAGAGACCGCCCACCATGGGCGAGGTGCTCGCCGCCTCGCAGGCCTCCGACTGGCGGCCTCTCGACCCCGACCACACCCTCTACATGGACCTGCCGGGGGGCCGGGTGGTGATCGCCCTGGCCCCGGAGCTCGCGCCCCGGCACGTCGCCAACATCGAGACCCTCGTGAAGCAGGGCTACTTCGACGGCCTGGCGGTGGTGCGGTCGCAGGAGAACTACGTGGTGCAGTGGGGCGACCCGGCAGCCGAGCCGGAGGAGCGGCGGTCTCTGGGCGAGGCGGCCAGGTCGCTGGCGCCGGAATGGGAGCGGCCCCTGGACGGGGCGACCCATCTGACCTGTCTCCCGGACCCCGACCCCTATGCGCCCCGGGTGGGCTTCGTCCACGGGATGCCGGTGGGGGTCGATCCCGAGAAGAGGCGGATCTGGCAGGCGCACTGCTACGCCACGGTGGGGGTGGGGCGCGGCGTGGCGGCGGACTCCGGCAGCGGCGCCGAGCTCTACGTGGTGATCGGCCACGCGCCGCGGCACCTGGACCGGAACGTCACCCTGGTGGGCCGGGTGGTGCAGGGGATGGAGCATCTGTCGACCCTGCCGCGCGGCACCGGCCCCCTGGGCTTCTACGAGAGCGAGGAGGAGCGGGTGCCCATCCGGTCGGTCCGCCTGGGATCGCAGCTCCCGGAGACGGAGCGAGCGAGTCTGGAGCTGCTGCGCACCGACACCGAGGCCTTCGAGAGGCTCATCGCCTCGCGACGCACCCGCTCCGAAGAGTGGTTCGTGGACCCCACGGGCAGGATCGGGCTCTGCAACGTGCCGCTGCCGGTGCGGGAGCGTGAGAGCGGAGGGTCGAGCGAGGAGTGAGCGCGGCGGCTCCGAGAAGCTCCTTCCAGGTCTGCTCCGGGCGCTTGCCGCACCGCTCTTCGTGCCGCTCCTGCGAGGGGTCCTGCGACGCCGGAGAGGCCCCGCGAGACCTCGAGCCCGATCGCCCCAGGGCCGCTCCGCGGAACCCCCCCCGCCTGCTACGCTCTGCCCTCGGGAGGCACCATGGCCATGAGAAGACTGTCGCACGCGTCGTGGGTCGCGGCGCTCCTGCTCGCCCTGACCCCGCCGCTCGCCGGCCTCGCCCAGGAGACGTCGGCGGGCGACGAGCTCCGGGAGGCCGCCCGCACCGGCGACCTCGAGCGGGTCCGGGCCCTGCTCGACGAGGGCGTCCCCGTGGACGCCGTCAACAAGTACGGCTCCACCGCCCTCAACCTGGCCGCCGGCGCCGGGCAGACCGCAGTGGTGCGCCTGCTGCTGGAGCGTGGCGCCGACGTCGAGCGGGCCGAGGAGTTCTACGGCGCCACCCCCCTCCAGGCGGCCTTCTTCAACGAGCAGCGGGAGACCGCTCTGGTGCTCCTGGAGGCGGGCGCCGAGGGGCGCGAGCAGGCGCTCGACGCCGCCCTCGTGACCCGTGACCTCGAGCTGGCCCGGGCGGCCGTGGCGGGCGGTCCGCTCCACGCCTCCTCCCTGGCCCAGGCGCGCACCCGCGCCTTCCCCTACGGCGAGGAGTGGCGCGACCTGCTCGCCGCGGCCACCCCGCGGCCCGACCCGGAGCCGCCCGTCTACGACCTCGAGACCCTCCACACCTTCACCGGCGTCTTCGAGGGCTGGACCTCCGACAACCGGGTCGAGGTCGCGCTGCGCGAGGGCGACCTCTGGGCCCGGGTCAACGGCGAGGAGCTGGGCGCGCTCGCGGTGACCGGCGAGAGCTCGTTCCAGGCCGGCGAGGCGCGCATGAGCTTCTTCGGCCGCGCCGGGACCATCGAGGGGTTGCGGCTGTTCGGCTACGGGACGCCCGAGATGCTGCGCCGCAGCGTCGCCGAGCCGGTGGGCGGGACGCCGGTCGCGGCCGCAGCCGGCGAGGAGGACGGCCCCGACGAGCCGGTGGTCCACTGGCCCTCCTTCCGCGGCGCCAACGGCTCCGGCATCGGCGACGGCGCCGACGCCCCCGTCGTCTTCGACGTCGCCACCGGCGACAACGTGCGCTGGCAGGCCGAGCTGCCGGGCCTGGGCAACTCGAGCCCGGTGGTCTGGGGCAACCGGGTCTTCGTGACGACGGCGGTGGCCGAAGACGCGAAACAGGAGATCCAGACCGGGCTGTCGGGCAGCGGCCGCGGTGTGGACGAGTCGGTCGAGCACTCCTGGCGGGTGCTCGCCTTCGACAAGACCACCGGCGCCAAGCTCTGGGAGACCGAGGTCGGCCGCGGCGTGCCCCCCACCCGCCGGCACTTCACGGCCACCCAGGCCACCTCCACGCCGGCCACCGACGGCCAGCGGCTGGTGGCGGTCTTCCCCACCGCCGGCATCGCCTGTCTGGATCTCGACGGCGAGGTGCTCTGGAAGCACGACCTCGGGGGCCTGAACGCCGGCGCCTTCACCGACCCCGGGCAGGAGTGGGGCTTCGCCAGCTCGCCGGTGATCCACGACGGCAAGGCGATCCTCCAGGTGGACGTCCACGGCGGGCAGTACCTGGCCGCCTGGGATCTCGCTACCGGGGAGCAGGTCTGGCGCACGCGCCGCCAGGTCGCCCCTTCCTGGGCCACCCCCTCGGTGATGCCCGGCCCGGAGGGCGAGGAGCTGGTGGTCAACGCCTCGACCATCCACGGCTACGATCCCGACACCGGCGAGGAGCTCTGGAGCCTGGGCCCCAACTCCGAGCTGGTGATCGCCACCCCGGTGATCGGCGACGGTGTGGCCTACGTCTCGGCCGGCTACCCGCCGGTCAAGCCGATCTACGCCATCGAGAGCGGCCTCCGGGGGGACCACGAGACGCAGCCGGGAAAGCCCCACGACGGTCTCCTCTGGAGCCACAGGATCGGCGGCGCCTACATGCCCACGCCCCTCCTGTACCGAGGCATCTTCTACGTCGTGCACCACAACGGACGGATGGTCGCCTACGACGCCCTCTCCGGGGCGGCGGTCTACAAGGAGCGCTTCTCGAAGGGGGGCACCTTCACCGGCTCGCCCGTGGCCGTCAACGGTCGCCTCTACGTCCCCACGGAGGAGGGCCGGCTCTACGTGGTGACGGCCGGGTCCGAGTACGAGGAGCTGGCGGTCAACGAGGTCGGCGAGCCGCTCATGGCCACGCCGGCGGTCTCGGAGGGAACCCTCTTCCTGCGCACGCCTTCGCGGCTCGTGGCGGTGGCCCGGACGGCTCCTGCGGCCGGGGAGGCGACGGCCGGCGGCGCGCCGGCCCCGGAGGACGGTCCGGCGGGAGGCCGCTAGAGCCCGTCCCGCGGGGTGGCGGAAGACGCCCGCCGCCCTGCTAGCGTCTCCCTTCCGCGGGCCGCCGCCCGGCAGAAGCCATGGAACCCACCGCTCCCCTCCCCGAGACCACGGTCTCGCTGAGCCGGCTGCTGCCCGGGCGCTGCGGCGTCGTGATCTCGGTCGAGGCCGGCGACGCGGAGATCGAGCAGCTCAAGGCCATGGGGGTGTGCGAGGGGCGGGAGGTCATGCTGGTCCAGGCGGGCGACCCGCTGATCCTCAGGGTCATGGGAACGCGCATCGGAGTCTCGGCGCGTCTCGCCGCCAGCGTCAGGGTGGACGCCTGCGCGGGCGACACCTTCGGGACGCGGCCCGGGCCGGCGGGGGGAGCTTGACACCGGCGCAGCCGATTCGCCGGCACCCTGCGGCCGAGCCCGAGGTGGTGGTGGCGCTGGTGGGCAATCCCAACGCCGGCAAGACCACCCTCTTCAACGCCCTGACCGGTCTGCGGGCCAAGACGGCCAACTTCCCCGGCACCACCGTGGAGCGGCGGGTCGGCTTCTCGCGGCTCGGTCCCCGGCGGGCCAAGCTGATCGACCTGCCGGGTCTCTACAGCATCTCGTCGGAGACGCCGGAGGAGCGCATCGCCCGCGACGCCCTGACAGGGCGGCTGCCCGGTCTGCCGCGGCCCGACGCCGTGATCCTGCTGCTCGACGCCACCCATCTGGAGCGCAACCTCTATCTCGCCAGCCAGGTGCTGGAGCTGGGTCTGCCCACGGTGGTGGCCCTCAACATGGTGGACCTGGCCGAGCGCGCGGCGATCGACATCGACGTCGAGCGGCTCTCCGCGGAGCTGGGCTGCCCGGTGGTGCCGCTGGCGGCCCGCAGCGGCCGCGGCGTCGAGGAGCTCCGCCGCCGGCTGGAGGCCCTCGCCGGCCGCCCGTGGCAGCCGGCGCCGGCCGCCTCTCCCCCGTCCCACGACTGCGAGGGCTGCCCCTTCAAGGCGCGCTTCGACTGGGCGGAGGAGGTGGGCGGACGGTGCACGGTGAGCCGGCCCGCGGTCACCGGCGAGCGAACCGCCCGCATCGACCGCGTGCTAACCCACCCGTCGATCGGCGTCGCGGCCTTCCTGGCGGTGGTGTTCGTGGTCTTCGGGCTGATCTTCTGGGTGGCCGAGTGGCCGATGGGATGGATCGAGCAGGGCTTCGCCTGGGCCGGCGGCCAGCTCGGCCGGTGGCTGCCGGAGGGCGAGGTGAAGAGCCTGCTGGTGGAGGGGGTGGTGGGCGGCGTGGGCGGCGTCCTGGTCTTCCTGCCGCAGATCGCGATCCTCTTCTTCTTCCTCTCCCTGCTCGAGGACACCGGCTACCTGGCGCGAGCGGCCTTCGTCATGGACCGGCTGATGCGCCGGGTGGGCCTGCCGGGCAAGGCCTTCGTGCCCATGATCTCGGCCCACGCCTGCGCCATCCCCGCCATCATGTCCACCCGGGTCATCGAGGACCGGCGCGACCGGCTGGTGACGATCCTGGTGCTGCCGCTCTTCTCCTGCTCGGCCCGCATCCCGGTCTACACCATGCTCACGGCGCTGCTCTTCCCCCACCGGCCGGTAGCCGCCGCGGCCGTGTTCACCGGCGCCTACGCCCTGGGGATCGCGGCCGCCCTGGGCATGGCCTTCGCCTTCAAGCGCACCCTCCTGCCGGGGGAGACCCGGCCGCTGGTGCTGGAGCTTCCCGGCTACAAGCTGCCGGGCCTCAGGACCTCCCTGCTCGCCGCCTGGGACCGCGCCCGCGTCTTCGTGCGCCGGGCGGGGACGGTCATCCTGGGCGCCTCCATCGTGCTCTGGGCGCTGGCGTCCTTCCCGCGCACCGATCCGCCGCAGGAGGCGGTGGCCCTGCGCGAGCGGGCCTCGGCGCTGGCCCTGGTCGGCGACGCGGAGGGCGCGGACGCCGCGGCCGCCCGGGCGGAGAGCCTCGCCCGTCAGCACGCCCTCGGCCGCTCCTTCGCCGGCCGGCTGGGACGCTTCGTCGAGCCGGCCATCCGGCCCCTGGGCTACGACTGGCAGATCGGGGTGGGGATCCTCTCCTCCTTCGCGGCGCGCGAGGTGATCGTCTCCACCCTGGCGGTGGTCTACGGGGTCGGCGAGACCGACGATCCCCAGCCGCTGACCGAGACGCTGCGCGCCGCCCGCCGCAGCGACGGCACCCCGGTCTTCACCGCCGCGACCAGCCTGAGCCTGCTGGTCTTCTACGTGCTGGCCATGCAGTGTCTCTCCACCCAGGCCATCACCCGCCGGGAGACCAACGGCTGGCGCTGGCCGCTCTTCCAGCTCGGCTACATGACCGCCCTGGCCTACGTCGCGGCGCTGCTGGTCTACCAGACCGCCCGCTGGCTGGTCTGAGCCGGAGCGCCCGTCAGGCGTCCAGGGCCGAGCGGATCGCCGCCGCCATCTCCTCGGCCTCTTCGCCGTCGAGCCTGGTCGGCTGCCAGATCACCCCCAGTCCGTCGCGCTCGGTCCGCGGGATGATGTGGAAGTGGACGTGCATCACCGCCTGGTGCGCGGCGGCGCCGTTGTTCTGGAGCACGTTGTAGGCCGTGACGCCGGCGGCCTCGCGCACCGCCCGGCAGAGCCGCGGCAGCAGCCGGCCGAGGGCGGCCGCCGAGGCGTCGCTCAGCTCGTGCAGGTAGCGGGCGCGCTCCTTCGGGATGACCAGAGTGTGGCCCGGCGCCAGCGGGCCGATGTCCAGGAAGGCGAGGACGTGGTCGTCCTCGTAGACCTTGTGGCAGGGGATCTCCCCCGAGAGGATGCGGTCGAAGACGGTGGGCGCGCTGCTCATCGAGAGATCCTACCGCGCTCGCCGGCGGGCTCAGACGACGATCTCGAGGGGCGCCCCGTCGTCCCGCGCCGCGACCGTCTCGCCGATGACCGCCGCGCCGGGGCATCCCTCCTCGCGCAGCCGCGCCAGCACCTCGACCTCGCTCTCCGGGGGCACGCCGAAGACGAGGCCGCCGCACGTCTGCGGATCGAAGAGCAGCTCGAAGCGGGGGTGCGCCGCCGCCTCGGGAGCGATGCGAAGACCCTTGCGGGCGCGGGCGTTCTGCGGGTGGGCGGTGCTGCGCAGCCCCAGCGCGAGGAGCTCCTCGGCCCCCGGGAGGGCCGGCAAGAGGCCCAGCCGGACCACGGCGCAGACCCCGCCGGCCCGGGCCATCGACCCCAGGTGGCCGGCCAGCCCGAAGCCGGTCACGTCCGTGGCGGCGGTGGCGCCGGCGACCAGCGCGATACGCGCCGCCGCGCCGTTGCCCGAGAGCATCGATTCGTGGACCGCCTGGAGCCAGCGACCCCGCGCCCGGCCGCGCATGTCCGCATGGAGGACCACCCCCGTCCCCAGCGGCTTGGTGAGGACCAGCCTCTGGCCGGCGCGCAGGGCGTCCAGCCACAGCAGGGTGTCGCCCGGCCCCGCCAGGGCGTCCACGGAGAACCCCACCACCAGCTCCGGACCGGTGGTGGAGTGGCCCCCCAGCAGGGTGACCTCCGCCGCGTCGAGCGCCACCCGGGAGCCCGCCAGCACCTGGTAGAGGGTCTCCTCCCGCTCCTCCTCGCTCTGCTCTTCGGGGACCGTGACCAGGGCCAGGGCGTACCGGGGCGTCACCCCCTTGGCCTCGAGGTCCGAGAGCGCGTTGACGGCCGCGGCGCGACCCACCAGCCAGGGATCGTCGGTGAAGGCCCGGAAGGCGTCCACGCTGGTCACCACCAGGCCCCGGTCGCCCACCGCGTAGGCGGCGGCGTCGTCGGCCCGGCCGCGCCCCCGCCCCACCGTGGCCTCCACCCGGGCCGGGCCGACCCGCCGCAGGGCGCGCTCCAGGGTGCTCTGCCCGACCTTGGCCGCGCAGCCTCCGCAGAGCATCTCGCCGCCGCCCTCCATCGCCATCTCCGGCTCGGCGGCGAAGGTCTCGGTCATGGCGCCGTCCGCCTCGAGAACCTGGAACCTGCGCATGAAGCGCCGGTCGATCCAGTCCTTCCAGCGGAAGACCCAGTCGCCTTCGAACGTGATGCCCCACTTGGCGCCGAACGCCCCGCCGTCGCCGCGGTTGAGCAGGGTCAGGAAGTCGCCCTGCGGAGCGTAGGAGCGCAGCGGCTCACCGGCCAGCCACGCCGACAGATTGTCGGCCACGTAGGGACCCTGCCGCACGGCGTAGACCCCGGCCTTGGGGGTCTCGGGGTGCTGGAGGAGGGTGGCGCAGTCGCCCACCGCGAAGAGGTCGTCGTGGCCGAGCACCTGCAGGGTGGGCCGCACCAGCACGAAGCCGCGCTCGTCGGTGGCCAGCCCCGACCGCGCCAGCACGGGATGGGCCACCGCCCCGGTCACCCAGACCAGACCGTGGAAGGGGCGGGTCTCCCCGCCGTCGAGGTGGAGCTCCCCGTCGTCCGCCGCCTCCACCCGCCGGCCGCACTCGATGCGGATGCCCCGCTCCTCCGCGGCGCGCTGGACCCTGCGAGCCAGCGATGCGGGGTAGCCGCGGAGGATCCGCCGCCCGCCCTCGACGAGCTCCACCTCCGGCGCCACGGCGCCCACGGAGCGGAGACGGCGATGGAGACAGAAGGCCAGCTCCACCCCGCCCGCGCCGCCGCCGACCACCACCAGGCGGCGGCCGGCCCCGCCCGCGAGTCGTCCCACGAGCTCGTCCACCCGCTGCACGAAGCGCCCGATCGGCCGGGTGGGGAAGGCGTGGCGCCGGATCCCCGGCAGCCCCAGGCCGCCCACCGTGGAGCCGATGTCGAACGAGGCCACGTCGTACGGCACCGGGGGCCGGCCCTCGACCTCGATCCGGCGGTTGCGCGGATCCACCGAGAGGGCGGGGGCGAGGATCACCCGCGCGCCGGCGCGGCGAGCCAGCGGCACGACGTCGATCTCGAGCTCGCCCGCGCGGTACTGCCCGGCCACGAAGCCCGGCACCATCCCGGAGTAGACCGCGACGGGGGTGTCCACCACCAGGGTGAGGTGGGACCCGGGCGGTCGTTGCATGGCGAACCGCCGCAGTACCTGGACATGAGAGTGGCCCCCTCCCACGAGGACGACCCGCCGCCGCCCACCCGTCATCGCGGCCACCATAGCGACGGCCGGGAGCGGCTGCAAGCAGAGCGCCCGTCGTCGCGCCCCGTTGCGCTACGATCGCCCCATGCGGAAGGGGCGACGGGGCTCCGCCGGGGTCGGCGGAGGGGCGCTGCTCGCGGTGGCGGCGGCGCTCGCTCTCCTGGCCGCCTGCGGCGGCGAGACGCCGGTCGAGGAGCCCGTCGGCCGCACCGGCACCGTGGTCATCGCCCGCGGCGCCGACGTGGGAGGCGTCAACCCGCTGATCCAGCGCGCCACCGCCGTCAACCGCGAGATCGAGCGACGGGTGCTCTTCGAGCCGCTGCTGGAGGAGAGGGTGGACCTGGCCAGCGGGCCACCCACCTTCGACCCGGCGCTGGCCGAGTCGTGGAGCTTCTCCGACGACCGTCTCACCCTGACGTTCACCCTGCGCGAGGGCCTCGAGTGGAGCGACGGCGCGCCGCTCACGGCCGAGGACGTGCGCTGGACCTGGCAGGCCCAGATCGACCCCCACGTGGCCTGGGCCTACGCCACGAAGAAGGAGCGCATCGAGGACGTCGAGGTGGTGGACCCACGCACCGTGCGCTTCCACTTCTCCGACACCTCCGGCGACCAGCTCGCCGACGCCAACGAGGGGGTGGTGCTGCCGCGGCACCGGTGGGGAGCGCGGCCCTTCTCCGAGTGGCGCTCCGACGCCACCTGGTTCCTGGACAACCTGGCCACCAGCGGCCCCTTCACCCTGGTCGAGTGGCGTCCCAACGAGCAGCTCGACCTGGCGCGCAACGAGCGCTACCACCGGGAGGGGCTGCCGCGGCTCGACCGGTTGGTGTTCCGGGTGATCCCCGACAAGACGAGCCAGATCAACCAGCTCCTGGGCGGCGAGATCGACTTCGTGGAGCAGGCGCCGCGCGACGAGGTCTCGCGTCTGGAGCGCTCCGATCGGGTGGTGGTGGACTCCCACTGGTCGCGCCAGTACGACTACCTGGTCTGGAACACGCGGCACCCGCTGTTCGCCGACCCCGAGATCCGGCAGGCGCTGACGATGTCGATCGACCGCCAGGAGATCATCGACACGCTCTTCGCCGGCTACGCCAACCTCTCCGTCTCGCCCGTCCTCTCGGTGGCCTGGGCCTTCCACCGGGGCATCGAGCCGTGGCCCTACGACCCGCAGGTGGCGCGCCTGATCCTGGCCCGCAAGGGGTTCACCGCCGAGGAGGGGGCCGAAGCGCTCGCCCGCGAGGGCGAGGCGCTCTCCTTCGCGCTCCTCGCCAACGCCGGCAACCGGGTGCTGCTGGACGTCGCCACCATGGTCCAGGAGCACCTCCGGCGGGTGGGGATCGACGCGCGGATCGAGACCCGGGAGTTCAACACCTACGTCGAGCAGCTCCAGGGCGGCGACTTCGAGGCCGCCCTGGGCGCCTGGAACATCGACACCTCGCTGGACCTGCACTACGCCTTCCACACCGACGGCGAGTACAACTTCGGCCGCTACTCGAGCCCGGAGCTGGACGCCCTCATCGACGCGGCCCGCGCCACCGACCAGATCGACGAGAAGCGGCGGCTCCTCCACGAGGCGCAGGAGATCCTGCACCGCGAGCAGCCGTACACCTTCCTGGTGGAGCCCAAGAGGATCAACGCCCGCAGCAGCCGTCTGCGCGGCGTGCGCTACAGCGTGCTGAGCTCGCTGGACTTCCTCGAGGAGTGGTGGGTGGAGACGCCCGGCGGCTGACGGGCCGTTCGCCGGCGCCGGGAGGGCGGGAGCGGAGCGACGCCCGGCACGGGTCCGGGCGCTACTGCCGCTGGATGACCTCCAGGACGGCGGGGCCCAGCTCGCGCGCCTTCTTCTCGCCCACGCCGTAGATCTCCAGGAGCTCGGCCTCCGTGGCCGGCTTCCGGCGGGCCAGGTCGCGCAGGGTGGCGTCGTGGAAGATGACGTAAGGGGGCACGCCACGCTCGGCGGCCAGCTCGCGGCGGAGCTCGCGCAGCCCCTCGAAGAGCTCCCGATCCACCCCCTCCCACGACTCGCGCTCCTTCTTCGACACCGCCCGTCGCGAGCCCCGGGGCGGCGGGCGCTGCTGCCGGAAGAGCTCGAGGTCGGTCTCGCCCTTCAGCAGGGCCAGACCCTCCGGGCTCATCTGGAGGATCGGGTAGCGCTCGCCCCGGATGACCAGAAAGCCGCGGTCCACGAGCTGGTCCAGGTAGCCGCGTAGCTCGTCCGGCGGACAGCTCTCCAGCAGACCGAAGGTCGAGAGCTCGTGGTGCCCGTTGGCCACCACCTTGTCGGTGGAGCGCCCGCGCAGCACGTCCACGACCTGGGCGACGCCCCACCGCTGCCCCATCCGCGCGACGGCCGAGAGGATCTTCTGCGCCACCACCACCGGCTCGTCCACCCGCTCCAGCTCGCCCAGGCACCAGTCGCAGGCGCCGCAGCCGTCGCCGCCCTCGTGGACGAGCTCCTGGCCGAAGTACTCCACCAGGGCGCGGTGCCGGCAACGGGTGGCGCCGGCGTAGCGGCTCATCTCGGAGAGCAGGCGGCCGGCCCCCTCGGTGAGCTCTCCCGACGACTCCAGCAGCCGCCGCCAGGTGACGAAGTCCGCCGGCGAGTAGAAGAGCACGCATTCGGCCGGCAGCCCGTCGCGGCCGGCGCGACCCGACTCCTGCTGGTAGTGCTCCAGCGATCGCGGCGACCCGGTGTGCACCACGAAGCGCACGTCCGGGCGGTCGATGCCCATGCCGAAGGCGACCGTGGCCACGACGATGTCCGTCCGCTCCTCGAGAAACGACTCCTGGTTGCGCCGCCGCGTCTCGTCGTCCAGCCCGGCGTGGTAGGGCAGCGCCGAGTAGCCCAGCTCGGCCAGACGCGCCGCCCGGTCGTCCACCTCGCGCCGCGAGATGCAGTAGACGATGCCCGCCTCTCCGCGGTGACGGTCGAGCACCCGGCGCAGCTTGGCGGCGAGGTCGTGCCGGCGCAGCACCCGGTAGATCAGGTTGGGGCGGTCGAAGGAGCCCACGAGGACCTCCGGCTCCCGGAGGGCGAGCTGCTCGACGATGTCCCGACGGACCCGCGGGGTGGCGGTGGCGGTGTAGGCGTGCATCGACGCCTCGGGGAAGCGCTCGCGCAGCGCCGCCAGGCGGCGGTAGTCGGGGCGGAAGGCGTGGCCCCACTGGCTGATGCAGTGGGCCTCGTCGATGGCGAAGTAGGCCACCCCGGCACGGCCCAGCAGCTCCAGGAATCCGCCCCCGGCCTCGGCGTCCAGACGCTCGGGGGCCAGGTAGAGCAGCCGCAGCCGGCCCGCGGCCGCCGCGTCGCGCACCGCCCGGCGCTCGTCGGCGTCCAGCGAGCTGTTGTAGACCGCGGCCGCGACGCCGCGCTGGGTCAGCGAGTCCACCTGGTCCTTCATCAGCGAGATGAGCGGCGAGACCACCACCGCCAGCCCTTCGCCGAGGAGCGCCGGAAGCTGATAGCAGAGCGACTTGCCGCCGCCGGTGGGCAGCACCAGCAGCGAGTCGCGCCCCCCCAGGGTGGCGTCGATCGCCTCGCGCTGGAGGGGCAGGAACTCCTGATAGCCCCAGACGCGCCGCAGCAGCTCGAGCTGGCGCTGGACGGCGCCGGCAGAGAGGGTCTCGGTCATCCAGCCCGAGGGACGGAATCGACCGGCCGGCTCTCACGCGGCCGCCGTCGCATCAGCCCTTCTCGGGCGCCACGCCCCAGATCCGCTCCAGGGTGCGGTCGCGCCCGCACCCCACCCGGTAGCGGTGGTAGTGCTCCGGGTTCTTCAGGTAGAAGTCCTGGTGGTACTCCTCGGCGGGGTAGAACGGACCGGCCGGGACGATCTCGGTGACGATGGGCTGGCCCAGGATCCCCGACTCCTCGATCTCGCGGCGGGTCTCGAGCGCCAGCCGCATCTGCTCCTCGTCGTGGGTGTAGATGGCGGTCCGGTACTGCCGCCCGCGGTCACAGAACTGGCGGTCCGCCGTGGTGGGGTCGATGTTGCGCCAGAAGACGTCGAGCAGCTCGCGGTAGGAGATCTTCTCCGGGTCGTAGCGGACCTCCACCGCCTCGGCGTGACCGGTGCGGCCGTAGGAGACCTCCTTGTAGGTGGGGTCCGGCTCCTCGCCCCCGGTGTAGCCGGAGGTCGTGGAGATCACCCCGTCGAGCTTGTCGAAAGGGGGCTCCATGCACCAGAAGCAGCCGCCGGCGAAGGTGGCCCGCTCCTGCCCCTCCGGCAGGGGAGGCAGCTCCGCGGGCCGGTCGGAGCCGGTGGCCGCGGCGAGCAGGCCCACCACCAGCAGGGCGCCGCCGCCCAGAAGCCAGGGGGTCGTCGGTCTCGTCATCCTCACCTCCGTCCCGGAGCAACCGTCGCGCCGCCGATTCTGTTCCCCGGCGCAGCGCGACGGGCCGCCGCCGGTGGCCGGGTCACTCTCCGGCCGCCTCGGCCAGCGCCGCGAGCCGCGCCGCTTCGAACTCGTCGCCGGGGTTCCACGACGGCATCTCGTCGGCGTCGGCGATCTCGCAGCCCATGTAGAGCCCCAGCCGGGCGTCGGCCACCATGCCGTCGAAGCTCCAGTCGTCCACCAGCTCGTCGCTGGGCTGGTGGTAGTGGACCTCGGTCCACTGCTCCACCTGCTCGCGGCCCCAGCCCTCCGGCCGGCCCACGAAATCGGTGCCGGTGTCCAGGTAGATGGCGGGGACCCCGACCCGCGCGAAGTGGAACTGGTCGGAGCGGTAGAAGTAGCCCTTGTCGGGGAACTGGTCCGGCTCGACCACCCGGCCCTGGTAGCCGGCGTACCGCTCCACCACCCGGTCGAGCGACGACTTGCCGTAGCCGATGTAGGTCACGTCGCGGGTGGCGCCCCAGATGTTGCCTCCGTCGTAGTTGATGTTGGCGGCCATCTTCCCCGGCGGCACCGTGGGGTGGTTGGCGAAGTAGTCCGACCCCAGGAGCCCCTGCTCCTCGGCGCCCACGAAGGCCAGGAGGATCGACCGGCGCGGCGGCTCGGGGAGCGCCGCCATCGCCTTGGCGATGGCGAGCACCTGGGCCACCCCGGAGGCGTTGTCGAGGGCGCCGTTGTAGATCGCGTCGCCCGCGGCATTGGGCTTGGAGATCCCCAGGTGGTCGTGATGGGCGGAGTAGACCACGTGCTCGTCGGCCAGCTCCGGGTCGCTTCCGCGCAGCAGGCCGAGGACGTTGGCCGTCTCCACCCTCCGCATCTCGTTGGTCAGGGTCAGGGAGGTGGTCACCCCCAGCGGCACCGCCCGGAACTCGGCGGACCGGGCCGACTCGCGCAGCGTGTCGAGGTCGTGGCCGCCCAGGGCGAAGAGCTCGCGGGCCGCCTCCTCGGTGACCCACGCGTTGACCCGGGTGCGCGGCTCTTCGCCGGCCGGGATCTCGAACTGCTCGCCGGTCCACGAGGTCTGCACCACCTGGTACGGATAGCCGGCGGACGGGGTGGTGTGGATGATGATCGCCCCGACCGCTCCGGCCTCGGCCGCCTTCTCGTACTTGTAGGTCCAGCGGCCGTAGAGCAGCCGACGCTTGCCGGCGAAGAGCTCGTCGTCCCAGTCGGGGTCGTTGTTCAGGATGACCAGCACCTTGCCGGCGACGTCGGCGCCCTCGAAGTCGTTCCAGCCGTACTCCGGCGCCTCGATCCCGTAGCCCACGAAGACCAGCTCGGCGCCGTCGATCGACGTCTCCGGCTCCTGCGCCCCGGCGAAGGCGATGTACTCGTCCCACCAGGCCAGGCCGACGCTGTCGCCGCCGGCCGTGAAGCTCCAGCTCTCCGGCGCCGTGGAGGTGATGCCCACCATCTCGAAGGGCTGCAGCCAGGAGCCGTCGGGACCGCCGGGCTCGAAGCCCAGCGTCTGCATCTCCTGGATCAGGTAGTGCTGCGTCATGCGGTCGCCCTCGCTGCCCGGACCGCGACCGCCGTAGCTGTCGTCGGCGAGCTCGGCGATGTGACGGCGCAACTCCTCCGCGGTGATCGCCTCGGCGGCGGCGAGGACCTCGTCCGGCGGCGGCGCGCCCTCGGCGCTCCCGGACCCGGCCGCGTCGCCCGCCGGCGGCTCGCCGGAGGGGGCGCACGCCAGGGCCAGGAGGGCGAGCAGGACGAGAGAGCCGCGGACGGGAGTGGGGATGGATCGCACGGTGTTCCTCCTTCGAGAGACGCGAGGCTAGCACGCGCACCTCTTCCCCGGCCGGGCGCGGAAGGCCGGCCTCCCGACGGCCGGAAGGGCGTCGCCCGGAGGCGCTCCTAGGCCGACCTGAGCGAGTCGCGGATCTCGGTGAGGAGCTTGACCTCGGCGCTGGGCTCGGGCGGCGCCGCCGGGGCCGTCTCTTCCTTCTTCTTCAGGCTGTTCATCTTCTTCACCATCACGAAGATGACGAAGGCGATGATCAGGAAATCGACCACGGTCTGGAGAAAGCTGCCGTAGTTGAGGGTGGCCGCGCCGGCCTCCCTGGCCGCCTCGACGGTCTCGTACGACCCTCCGCCCAGGGTGAGGAACAGGTTGGAGAAGTCCACGCCGCCCAGAAGCTGCCCGATGGGCGGCATGATGACGTCGTTCACCAGCGAGGCGACGATCTTGCCGAAGGCGCCGCCGATGATGATGCCGACCGCCATGTCGATGGCGTTGCCCTTGATGGCGAACTCCTTGAACTCCTGCACCATTCCCATGTCTCGTCCTCCTCCCGAGTCGGATGTCCGACGATGGCCGCCCGCGGACGGCCGGTCTCCGCGGTTTTCGCAAGCCGGATTGTAGCGACGGCGCGGGCTAGAATCGCCGCGTGTCCAAGGCCACCGACGAGCACCGCGAAGCGGCCGCGGGGCGCACCGCCGCCTGCGGAGTGCTGACCGTCAGCGACAGCCGCACCCCCGAGACGGACCGCGGCGGCGACCTGCTCGTCGAGCTTCTCGTCGCGGCCGGGCACACGGTCGCCGCCCGCGAGTGGGTGGCCGACGACCCGATGGCGGTCGGCCGCGTGATCGGGGAGTGGATTCGCGACGAGGGGGTGGAGGTGGTCCTCACCACCGGCGGCACCGGCCTCTCCAGCCGCGACGGCACCGTGGAGGTGGTGCTGCGCTATCTGGACAAGCGGATCGACGGCTTCGGCGAGCTCTTCCGCATGCTGAGCTTCGAGGAGATCGGGCCGGCCGCCATGCTGAGCCGGGCCGTGGCCGGCTTGGCCCACGAGACCCTCCTCTTCGCCCTCCCGGGCTCCCCGGCGGCCATCCGTCTCGCCCTGGACAGGCTCATCCTCCCCGAGCTGCCCCACCTGCTCTTCGAGCGCTCGCGCTAGCCGTCGGCCGGGGCCGCGCCGCCCAGGAGCTGGGCCCAGAACGCCTCGACGCACTCACCCGGGTGGTCCCGGTCCCCCACCGCGACTCCCAGACCCACGGCCCTCATCTTCGGGTCGAGGAGGTTGTCGCGGTGGCCGCGGCTGCCCATCCAGCGCTCGACCACCTCGGCGCCGCCGAAGATCCCCTTGGCGATGTTCTCCGACACCGCCGCGCCCTGGGAGTAGCCGGCGGCCCGAGCCCGCTCCCGCGGGGAGGAGCCGCCGACGCCGCGGTGGGAGTAGAAGCCGCCGTCCCGCATGGCCGCGGCATGGTCTTGCGCGGCCCGATCCAGATCGGGGTCGGACGCGACCGGGTCCAGGCCCCGGCCGGCGCGCAACCGGTTCACCGCCGACAGAGCCTCCCGCCGCACCGTCTCGAGATCGGCCAGCTCGTCCGCGCGCCGGCGCTCCACCGTGCAGCGGGACAGGGCCAGGACCACGGCGAAGACCGGCTGGCCGTGAAGGGTCTCGACACCGATCCCCGCGTGCTCGAAATCTCCCTCCACGGCCTCCCGGTAGCTGTCGGGCCGGACCGCCCGCCACTGCTCCAGCCGGTCGGTCAGGGGATCGCCGATGATCACGCTCTGGGTCCAGGCGTGCGGGTGGTAGCCGTTCTCGTACATTCCCCGCACCATCCGCTGGAGCTGCCCCAGGCTGGCCGAGGGGTCCCCCGTCTCGCGGACCCGCGCCGCCCGCTCCCGGGCGAACTCGCAAACGGCTGGATGAGGGGCCACCGGAACCGCGCCCGCCTCGCGACGGGCCCGGTTCAGCTCGTCGAGAAGGGCGCGGCGTGCCGGCTCGCGTCCGTCCGCCCCGCACACGGGGTCGCCGGGGCTCGCGGGGGCGGTCGCCAGCAGCAGAGCGATGAGTGCTGCTGCCACCAGAGAAGTGTAGCCCGCTATCATTCGCCGCTGAATGAACTTTGGCGGGGGGGCGCAGAAGCCCCCGCTCGTGA
>JAWWBN010000024.1:0-27187 GCA_033720955.1 Thermoanaerobaculia bacterium
CGACAAGGCCCCTGAGGAGCGGGAGCGCGGGATCACGATCGCGACGGCGCACGTGGAGTACCAGACGGAGAACCGTCACTACGCGCACGTGGACTGTCCGGGTCACGCGGACTACGTGAAGAACATGATCACGGGTGCGGCTCAGATGGACGGAGCGATCCTGGTGGTGTCGGCTGCGGACGGTCCGATGCCGCAGACGCGCGAGCACATTCTTTTGGCGCGTCAGGTGAACGTGCCGTTCATCGTGGTCTTCCTGAACAAGGTGGACATGGTGGACGACGAGGAGCTTCTGGACCTGGTGGAGCTGGAGGTTCGGGAGCTTCTGTCGCAGTACGACTTTCCGGGGGACGACATTCCGATCGTCCGGGGTTCGGCGTTGAAGGCTCTGGAGAGCGGGGACGCGACGAACGAGGAGGGCAAGTGCATCCTGGAGCTGATGGATGCGGTGGACTCCTACATACCGGAGCCGGAGCGGGACGTGGACAAGGACTTCCTGATGCCGATCGAGGACATCTTCTCGATCTCGGGGCGGGGCACGGTGGTGACGGGTCGGGTGGAGCGGGGGATCGTGAAGGTGGGCGAGGAGGTGGAGATCGTCGGGATCCGGCAGACGTCGAAGACGGTGGTGACGGGTGTGGAGATGTTCCGCAAGCTCCTGGACCAGGGGCAGGCGGGGGACAACGTGGGGATCCTGCTGCGGGGGGTGAAGAAGGACGACGTGGAGCGGGGGCAGGTGCTGGCGAAGCCGGGGTCGATCACGCCGCACACGAAGTTCAAGGGCGAGGTCTACATCCTGACGAAGGAGGAGGGGGGCCGTCACACGCCGTTTTTCGCCGGGTACCGTCCGCAGTTCTACTTCCGGACGACGGACGTGACGGGTGCGGCGCAGCTACCTGCGGACACGGAGATGGTGATGCCGGGGGACAACGTGAACCTGGAGGTGGAGCTGATCGCGCCGATCGCGATGGAGAAGGGCGTGCGCTTCGCCATCCGCGAGGGCGGCCGCACCGTCGGCGCCGGCACCGTCACCGACATCATCGAGTAGACGACGAGCGAAGCGAAGAGAGCACTGAACGGGCCGACACGAGTTTCGAGACAGCGAACCAGAGGTAGGAAGAAGGGCAAGATGATGAGTGGCGAGAGTTCCGGGCGGTGGCGTCCCTCGCCCACCTGGAGGGTGGGAGAGGGATCGAGGGAGAGGGGGGTGATCCACTGGGCGTCTCCGGATCGCGACCGCCGTGGAGATTCGACCGCGGTCGTTCCCCGCGCTCATCAGCCGCAAGGACCGAGGCGCTAATTCCATGATCAACGAAAAAATCCGTATCCGGCTCAAGGCCTTCGACTACCGGATCCTAGACTCTTCGGCGACGGAGATCGTGGACACGGCGCGGCGCACGGGTGCCCGGGTCGTCGGTCCGATCCCCCTGCCGACGCAGATCTCGCGCTACACCGTCAACCGCGGTCCGCACGTCGACAAGAAGTCGCGGGAGCAGTTCGAGATTCGCACACACAAGCGGCTGCTGGACATCTTCGACCCCACGAGCCAGACCGTGGACGCGCTCATGAAGCTGGAGCTCCCGGCCGGCGTGGACGTCGAGATCCGCGCCTTCGGGAACTAGGGGCGGGTACGACGATGCAAGGTCTACTGGGACGCAAGATCGGGATGACGCAGACCTTCGCCGAGGACGGCACGGTGGTGCCGGTCACGGTGCTCCAGGCCGGTCCGTGTCTGGTCGTCCAGCGCAAGTCCGCCGACACCGACGGCTACGAGGCGGTGCAGATCGGCCTGGTCGAGGAGCGTCCGGCGCGCAAGGTCGGCCAGCCGATGGAGGGCCACTTCAAGAAGGCCGGCGTGCCGCCCATGAAGCGGCTGGCCGAGTTCTCGGTCGATCCGGAGGAGGAGTGGAAGCCCGGCGACCAGGTCAAGGTGGGCATCTTCGAGGGCGAGGAGTACGTCGACGTGGTGGGGACCGGCAAGGGGAAGGGCTTCCAGGGCGTGGTCCGACGCCACGGCTTCGCCGGCGGCCGGGCCACCCACGGGTCGATGTTCCACCGCGCGCCGGGCTCCATCGGCCAGGCCTCGGACCCCTCCCGGGTGTTCCCGGGGCTCAAGCTGCCCGGCCGGATGGGCGGCAAGCGGATCACCACCAAGAACCTGAAGGTCGTCAAGGTGGACGAAGAGAACAACCTGCTCTTCGTCCGCGGCTCGGTGCCGGGGGCGCGCAACGGCTACGTCGCCATCTGCCGGGCGAAGCGGGGCTAGAGATGAAGATCGCGGTCAAGAGTCTGGGCAAGAAGAAGAAGGTGCGCGACCTGGAGCTCCCCGAGGAGGTCTTCGGGTACCCGTACAACGAGCACCTCATCCTGGCGGCGGTGAAGGCCTACCGCGCGGCGCAGCGGGCGGGGACCCACAAGGTCAAGACCCGCAAGGAGATCAAGGCCTCCGGTCGCAAGCCGTGGCGGCAGAAGGGCACCGGGCGGGCGCGCGCCGGGAGTGCCTCGTCGCCGCTGTGGCGCGGTGGCGGCACCGTCCACGGACCGCAGCCGCGGGACTACGCGATGGGCCTCTCCGCGCGGGAGAAGCGCAACGCGCTCAAGTCCGCCCTGGCCCGCAAGCTGGCGGACGAGGAGCTCGTGGTGGTGGACAGC
Organism: Thermoanaerobaculia bacterium; assembly: GCA_033720955.1. Lineage (GTDB taxonomy): Bacteria > Acidobacteriota > Thermoanaerobaculia > Multivoradales > JAHEKO01 > JAWWBN01. Next base: position 2,650 of record JAWWBN010000024.1, read on the forward strand.
CTGGAGCTCGGAAGCTACAAGACCGGCGCGCTCGACCGCGCCGTGGCCGATCTGGGGGTGGCCGGCAAGACCCTGCTCGGGGACGGCCTCGACAACGAGAATCTCGCTCTCGCGTCGCGGAACAACCCGCGGCTGAAGACCGTCGACGCCCTCGGCGTCAACGTCTACGACGTGGTGGGCCGGTCCCGGGTCGTCTTCTCCGAGAGCGCCCTGGGCCGGCTGATCGAGGTGCTGTCGAAATGAGGATCCAGGAAGTCATCCGGCGCCCGCTCATCACCGAGAAGTCCACGCAGCTCAAGGACGAGCGCGGCATCGTCGCCTTCGAGGTCGACCGCCGCGCCAACAAGATCGACGTCCGCCGCGCGGTCGAGGCGCAGTTCAAGGTCAAGGTGGCCGACGTGCGGCTGGCCAGCATGCACGGCAAGGTGCGCCGCCAGGGGCGCTTCGTGGGCCGCCGGCCCGACTGGAAGAAGGCCTACGTGAGGCTCGCCCCGGGCGAGAAGCCGATCGAGTTCTTCGAGGGCGTCTGAGGAGGGGACCATGGGCATCAAGCAGAGAAAGCCGACGACCCCGGCGCGACGCTTCCAGACCGGACCGAGCTTCGAGGAGCTCACCGTCAAGAAGCCGCTCAAGTCGCTCACCGAGGGTCTGCCCACGAAGGGCGGGCGCAACAACAAGGGGCGCATCTCGGTGCGCTTCCGCGGCGGCCGTCACAAGCGGCGCTACCGCGTGGTGGACTTCCGCCGCGAGAAGCACGGGGTGCCGGCGAAGGTGGCGGCGATCGAGTACGACCCGAACCGGTCGGCGCGGATCGCCCGGCTCCACTACGCCGACGGCGAGAAGCGCTACATCCTCTGGCCCCAGGGGTTGGCGGTGGGCGACGAGGTGATCTCCGGCGAGAACGCGCCGATCAATGTCGGCAACACCCTGCCGCTGAGCAAGATCCCGCCCGGCACCGTGATCCACAACCTCGAGCTGAGCATCGGCAAGGGCGGCCAGCTCGTGCGCGGCGCCGGCACCGGAGCCCAGCTCATGGCCAAGGAGGGGTCCTACGCCCTGGTGAGGCTCCCCTCGGGCGAGGTGCGGCGGCTGCACGTGGACTGCTCGGCGACCATCGGCCAGGTCGGCAACACCGATCACGAGAACGTCTCGCTGGGCAAGGCCGGCCGCAAGCGCTGGCTGGGCCGGAGGCCGCACAACCGCGGCGTGACGATGAACCCGGTGGACCACCCCATGGGCGGCGGCGAGGGCCGCAGCTCCGGTGGCCGCCACCCCTGCACCCCGTGGGGCGTGCCCACGAAGGGGTACCGGACCCGCAACAACAAGCGCACCGACAAGATGATCGTGCGCCGCAGGAAGAGCGGCAGGTAGGTAGAGCATGGCGCGTTCACTCAAGAAGGGCTACTTCATCGACGACCACCTGCGGGAGAAGGTCGAGGCGCTGGTCGCCGACGGCGGCCGCCGGGTCATCAAGACCTGGTCGCGGCGCTCGACCATCACCCCGGAGATGGTGGGCCTCACGATCGCCGTCCACAACGGCGCGAAGTTCATCCCCGTCTACGTCACCGAGAACATGGTGGGGCACAAGCTGGGCGAGTTCGCCATGACCCGGACCTTCCGCGGTCACGGCGGCAAGCGAGCCGAGAAGCTGGGGCGGCCGAGGTAGATCATGGAGTTCACGGCACGGTTGCGATACCTGCAGGCCTCGCCGCAGAAGGTGCGGCTGGTGGTCGACCAGATCCGCGGCAAGGGCGTGCAGGAGGCGGCGGATCTTCTCCGGCTCTCCCGCAAGGGGGCCGCCCGCCACGTCGAGAAGCTGCTCAAGTCGGCCATCGCGAACGCGGAGAACCGCGACGAGGCGGTGGACGTGGATCGCCTCTTCATCAGCGAGGCCCGGGTCGATCCCGGCCCGGTACTCAAGCGGATCCGCCCGCAGCCCATGGGCCGGGCGTTCCGGATCCTCAAGCGCCAGAGCCACATCACCCTCAAGCTGGGCTCGCGCACGGACGAATCGAAGAAGGGATAGGCAGTGGGTCAGAAAACGCATCCATACGGTTTCCGCCTGGTCTACAACAAGAGCTGGCACTCCCGCTGGTTCGCCGAGAGGGAGTACGCGACCCTGCTGCACGAGGACCTGGAGCTGCGCCGGCTGCTCAAGGAGCGGCTGTCGCACGCCGGGGTGAGCGAGATCGACATCGAGCGCGCCGCCGACAAGCTGCGGGTCACCATCTACACCTCGCGGCCGGGGATCATCATCGGCCGCAAGGGGGCCGAGGTGGACAAGCTCCGCGACGACCTCCAGAAGCGGATGGGCCAGCCGGTGCACATCAACATCCAGGAGATCGCCCGGCCGGAGCTCGAGGCGCAGCTCGTCGCCGAGTCGGTGGCGGGGCAGCTCGAGCGCCGGGTGGCCTTCCGGCGGGCGATGAAGAAGGCCATGGAGTCGGCCTTCCGCTTCGGCGCGAAGGGCTTCAAGATCATGGTCTCCGGCCGCCTGATGGGCCACGAGATCGCCCGCACCGAGTGGTACCAGGAGGGGCGGCTGCCCCTGCACACCCTGAAGGCGGACATCGACTACGGCCTCGCCGAGGCTCGCACCTCCTACGGCGCCATCGGCGTCAAGGTGTGGATCTACAAGGGCGACCTCCTGCGGGAGAAGGCGCGCCGGGTTGCGGTCTGAGGAGAACCGACCATGTTGATGCCCAAGAAGATCAAGTACCGCAAGCAGCAGCGCGGGCGTCGGCGCGGCCGCGCCAAGGGCGGCGACTACATCGCCTTCGGCGAGTACGGGCTGCAGGCGCTCGACGCCGGCTGGGTCACGGCGCGGCAGATCGAGTCGGCGCGTATCGCCATCACCCGCGGTGTCAAGCGCGGCGGCAAGATCTGGATCCGGATCTTCCCCGACAAGCCCATCACCAAGAAGCCGCTCGAGACCCGGATGGGAAAGGGCAAGGGCAACCCCGAGGAGTGGGTGGCCGTCGTCAAGCCGGGGCGGGTTCTCTTCGAGCTGGAGGGGGTCGATCGCGAGACCGCGAAGCGGGCCATCCAGCTCGCGACCTACAAGCTCGGCGTGCGCACCCGCTACATCGAGCGCGACGCGGATTGGAGTTGAGATGAAGGCGGCTGAGTTCAGAGAGCAGACCCGCGAGGAGCTCCGCCAGAAGGAGCGCGAGCTGGCCGAGCAGCTCTTCGCCCTGCGGCTGCAGAAGGTCACCGGGCAGCTCGACAACCCGGCCAAGATGAAGCTGGTGCGGCGGGACCTGGCGCGGGTGCTCACCGTGCTGCGCGAGAAGGCCGCTCAGGAGGGCAACGCCTGATGTCGGAAGAGACGATGACGACCGAGACGCGCGGCCGCCGGCAGACCCTCACCGGGACGGTGGTCAGCGACAAGATGGACAAGACCGTGGTGGTCGCGGTCGACAAGACCGTGGTCCACCCCCTCTACCGGCGCTACCTGAGGCGCTCGTCGAAGTTCTACGCTCACGACGAGCAGAACCAGTGCGCCACCGGCGACGAGGTCGAGATCGTCTCGAGCCGGCCGCTGTCCAAGAAGAAGCGGTGGCGCGTGCGCCAGGTGCTGCGGAAGGCCGAGGGCTGATCCGATGATCCAGATGGGAACCGTGCTCGACGTCGCCGACAACTCCGGCGCCCGCAAGATCGCCTGCATCCACCTGCTGGGCGGCGTGCGGGACGGGGGCGGCGGTCTGGGCGACCTGATCACCGCCTCGGTCAAGGAGGCCACGCCCGAGGGCGCGGTGAAGAAGGGCCAGGTGGTCAAGGCGGTCATCGTGCGCACCCGGCGGGCCCACCGCCGGCGCGACGGCAGCTACATCCGGTTCGACACCAACTCGGCGGTGCTGGTCAACGAGGCCGGCGAGCCGGTGGGCACGCGCGTCTTCGGTCCGGTGGCGCGCGAGCTGCGGGAGCGGCGGTACATGAAGATCGTCTCGCTGGCTCCCGAGGTCCTGTAGACGAGGTCACGACGAGAAATGCAGAAGCTCAAGATTCGACGCAACGACGAGGTGCTGGTCACCCACGGCCGCGACCGCGGCGCCCGGGGGAAGGTCCTCAAGGTCTTTCCCGCCGACGGCACCGTGATCGTCGAGCGCGTGAACATGGTCAAGCGCCACACGCGCCCCAACCCCAACAAGCAGGTGCAGGGCGGCATCGTGGAGCGGGAGGCGCCGATCCGCGCCGCCAACCTGAAGGTGATCTGCCCCGAGTGCGGCAAGCCCTCCCGGCTCGGCCGCAAGCGTCTCGAGGACGGCGGCGGGGCCCGCACCTGCAAGACCTGCGGCGCGGTGTTCAGCTAGGAACGGGGAAGACGATGGCGAAGAGCAAGAGTACGGCGGCCGCGGGCGACGGGTACCAGCCCCGCGTCAAGACGCGCTACCGGGACGAGGTGGTGCCGAGCCTGATGAAGGAGTTCGGCATCGAGAACCCGATGGCGGTGCCCCGCATCGAGAAGGTGGTGCTCAACATGGGGCTGGGCCAGGCTACCCAGAACATCAAGATCCTGGACGCGGCGGTGGCCGAGATGGCCCAGCTCGCCGGCCAGCAGCCGGTGGTGTCGCGCGCCCGGAAGTCGATCTCGAACTTCAAGGTGCGCGAGGGCATGCCGATCGGCTGCCGGGTGACCCTGCGAGGCGCCCGGATGTGGGATTTCCTCGATCGCCTCATCGCCACCGCCCTGCCCCGGGTGCGCGACTTCCAGGGCATCCCGACCACCAGCTTCGACGGCCGGGGCAACTACACCCTGGGGGTCACCGACCACCTGATCTTCCCCGACCTCGACTACAACAAGGTCGACCAGCCGAAGGGAATGAACATCACGATCGTCACCACGGCGGCCAACGACGAGCAGGCGCTGCATCTGCTGCGCGGGCTGGGCATGCCGTTCAAGAGGAGCCGGCGCGAGGCGGCGGCCGCCGCGGGCTAGGCAAGGAACCCGACATGAGCATGACCGATCCGATCGCGGACCTTCTGACACGCATCCGCAACGCCCACATCGCCAAGCACGACCGGCTGGACGTGCCCTACTCCAAGACCAAGCTGGCGATCTGCCGGATCCTGGCGGACCAGGGCTTCATCTCCGGCTGCGAGCTGCTGGGCGACGACGCCGAGCCCGGCCGGCAGAAGGTCCGGATCGTGCTGCGCTCCACCAGCGAGGGCGATCCGGCCATCCGCCGGCTGGCCCGGGTGAGCAAGCCGGGGCGCCGGGTCTACCGCCGGGCCGACGCCCTGAAGCCGGTGCTGAACGGCCTGGGCGTGGGCATCGTGTCCACCTCGAAGGGCCTGCTCACCGACGCCGAGGCGCGCGAGCGCCGGGTGGGCGGCGAAGTGATCTGCGAGATCTGGTAGGGGAGAGCGACGATGTCCCGGATAGGAAAGCAGCCGATCGAGGTGCCCAACGGCACCAAGGTCTCTCTCGCCGACGGCGCCTTCGTCGCGGAGGGGCCGAAGGGCAAGGTGTCCGAGCCCCTGCACGACGGGATCGGCGTGGAGATCGACGGCTCCGAGGTGCGGGTCACCCGGGCCGGCGACCACCGCGACCTGCGCGCCCGCCACGGGCTGGTGCGCGCTCTGCTGGCCAACGCCGTCACCGGCGCCTCGGCCGGCTTCGAGAAGGTCCTCGAGGTGCACGGCGTCGGGTACCGCGCGGAGGTCCAGGGGCGGGAGGTGCACTTCTCGCTGGGTTACTCGCACCCGGTGATCTACCCGCTGCCGGAGGGCATCGAGGTGGAGATCGACAAGAACAACAGGATCACGGTACGCGGCTGCCGCCGGCAGCAGGTCGGCCAGGTCGCCGCCGAGATCCGCAGCCTGCGCAAGCCCGACCCGTACAAGGGCAAGGGGATCAAGTACGCCGACGAGGTGCTGCGCCGCAAGGTCGGCAAGGCCGGCGCCGGCGGTGCCAAGTAGGAGCGGCAGGAGAAGGCGATGAACAAGTCCCGAGTGAAGAGAGAGCGGCGCCAGCGGGCGCGGCGGCGGATCCGCGGCAAGGTCCGCGGCACCGGCGAGCGGCCGCGTCTGGCGGTCTACAAGAGCCTGCGCTACGTCTACGCGCAGCTCATCGACGACGACCGCGGCGCCACCCTGGCCCAGGCCAGCTCGGCCGAGCCGGCGATCCGCGAGAAGGTGGGGAGCGGCACGAAGGGCCGGGGCGCGGCGCGGCTGGTGGGCGAGACCGTCGCCCAACGGGCCAAGGAGGCCGGCATCACCGAGGTGGTCTTCGACCGCGGCGGCTACATCTACCACGGCAAGGTCAGAGAGGTCGCCGAGGGTGCGCGGGAGAACGGCCTCGCCTTCTGAGCGGGATCGCGAGAGAAAGAACGGAGGATAGGGTCTTGGCCAGCGACTTCCAGAGAGACAGCGACCTCTTCGAGCAGGTCATCAACATCAACCGGGTGACCAAGGTCGTCAAGGGCGGCAAGAACTTCAGCTTCACCGCGCTCGTCGTCATCGGCGACGGCGCGGGGCGGGTGGGCTACGGCTCGGGGAAGGCCAAGGAGGTCCCGGTGGCGATCCGCAAGGGGATCGACATCGCCAAGAAGACCCTGACCCGGATCCCCATGTCGGGGACGACGATCCCCCACGAGACCACCGGGGTCTTCGGCTCCAGCCGCGTGCTGCTCAAGCCGGCCTCCGAGGGCACCGGCGTCATCGCCGGGGGCGCCGTCCGCGCCGTGGTGGAGAGCGCCGGGATCCAGGACATCCTGACCAAGTCGCTGGGCTCCAAGAACCCGCAGAACGTGGTCAAGGCCACCATGACGGCGCTCGAGAGCCTGCGCACCGAGAAGCAGGTGCGCCGTCAGCGCGGCCTGCAGCCGGTCGAGGAGCCGGAGAGCTCCGACGCCGGGGAGGCCGCGGCCGAGGAGGCCGAGGCCGAGACCGAGACCGAGAGCCGAGAGTCGTAAGCAGGGAGAAGCGGGATGGCCAAGAAGAAGCAGAAAACGATCCGCATCCGGCAGGTGGCGAGCGTCGCCGGCCGGCCGCGCCCGCAGCGCGAGGTGCTCAGGGGACTGGGGCTCAGGCGCATCCGCCACGAGGTGGAGCGGCCCGATCTGCCCTCCGTCCGGGGCATGGTGGCCAAGATCCCGCACCTGGTGGAGATCGTCGAGGAGTCGTCATGAAGCTGCACGACCTGTCGCCGGCCGACGGGAGCCGGAAGAAGAAGAAGCGAGTCGGGCGCGGACCGGGCTCGGGCACCGGCAAGACCGCCGGTCGAGGCCACAAGGGCCAGCGCTCGCGCTCCGGCTTCAGCCGCCGGGCCGGCTTCGAGGGGGGGCAGATGCCCCTGACGCGGCGGGTGCCGAAGCGCGGCTTCACCAACATCTTCCGCAAGGAGTACTCGGTGGTGAACCTGGACCGGCTCGAGGGCCTGGGCGAGGAGATCACTCCCGAGCTCCTGGTGGAGCGGGGCGTCGCACGCAGCGGCCTCCCTGTCAAGGTGCTGGGCCAGGGGGAGGTCAAGAGCGCCCTCAAGGTGCAGGCCCACAAGTTCAGCGCCGCCGCGCGGAAGAAGATCGAGGCGGCCGGCGGATCCTGTGAGGTGGTGGATTCGTGATCGACAGCTTCCGCAACATCCTCGCGATCCCCGATCTGCGCAAGCGCCTGGCCTTCACCTTCGGGCTCCTTGCGGTCTACCGGGTGGGGTGCAACATCCCGACCCCGGGTATCGACCCGCAGGCGCTGCTGGAGTTCATGCAGTCGGTGCAGGGGACGCTCCTGGGGATGGTCAACACCTTCACCGGCGGCAGCCTCGAGCGGCTGACGGTCTTCGCCCTGGGCATCATGCCCTACATCACGGCGTCGATCGTCCTGCAGCTTCTGACGGTGGTCTGGCCCTACCTGGAGAAGCTCTCCAAGGAGGGCGAGCTGGGCCGGCGCAAGATCACGCAGTACACCCGGTACCTGACCATGGTCATCTCGATCATCCAGTCGACCGGCATCGCGGTGTGGATCGAGCGGATGACGACCCCCGGGGGCGCCGGGCTGGTGCCCAACCCGGGCTGGGGCTTCCGCCTGATGACGGTGCTCACCCTGACGACGGGGTGCGCCTTCGTCATGTGGCTCGGCGAGCAGATCACCGAGCGCGGCATCGGCAACGGCATCTCGCTGATCATCTTCGCCGGCATCGTGGTGGCGCTGCCCGGCGCGATCGCCGACACCATGACGAACATCCAGACCGGCTCGATGTCGATCATCACCCTGCTGATCCTGTGCGTGTTCATGGTCGCGGTGGTGGCGTTCATCGTCTACATGGAGCGCGCCCAGCGGCGGATCCCGGTGCAGTACGCCAAGCGGGTGGTAGGGCGCAAGATCTACGGCGGCCAGAACACCTACCTGCCGCTACGCGTCAACACCGGCGGGGTGATTCCGGTCATCTTCGCCAGCTCCATCGTGATGATCCCGGCGACCGTCGCCGGCATGTTCCAGAACGAGTGGCTGCAGACCATCGCCGGCTACCTGGCGTGGGGCCAGCCGCTCCACTACCTGCTCTACGTCGCCGCCATCATCTTCTTCAGCTACTTCTACGTCTCGATCATCTTCAACCCGGCCGACACCGCCGAGAACATGCGCAAGTACGGCGGCTTCATCCCGGGCATCCGCTCCGGGCGGCGGACGTCGGAGTACATCGACAAGGTCCTCACCCGGCTGACCCTGGTGGGCGCCGTCTACCTGGCGGCGGTGTCGGTGCTGCCCGAGTTCCTGCTGAGCGGCATCCAGGTGCAGGGGATCCCCGGGATCGGCGACACCCTGGACGCCGCCCTGCCCGAGTGGGTCACCCGCGGCATGGGGATCAACTTCTACTTCGGCGGCACCTCGCTGCTGATCGTGGTCGGCGTGGCGATGGACTTCGTGCAGCAGGTCGAGAGCCAGCTCGTGATGCGCAACTACGAGGGCTTCATGAAGAGGGGGCGCGTGCGTGGCCGCCGTGGCTGAGCCGCGCTCCGGCGACGGCCGCCGGCTGGTGCTGCTGGGCCCCCCCGGCTCCGGCAAGGGCACCCAGGCCGAGCTGCTGGCGCGCTGGGCGGGGATCCCGGCGATCTCGACCGGGCGGATGCTGCGTCAGGCGGTCCGCTCCGGCGACTCGCTGGGCGAGCGGGTCGAGGACGTCATGGCCTCGGGCGACCTGGTGGACGACGCCACCATGGCCGAGGTGGTGCGCGGCCGTCTGGGCGCGACCGACGCCGCGCGCGGCTTCGTGCTGGACGGCTATCCGCGCACCCTCGGGCAGGCGCGCGACCTGGAGCGGATCCTGGACGACCTGCCGGCGCACCTGGACGCGGTCATCGCCATCGAGGTGCCGGAGGAGGAGCTCGTGCGGCGGGCCCTGGCGCGGCAGCGGGCGGACGACACCACCGACGTCATCCGCGAGCGTCTGCGCGTCTACCACCGCGAGACCGAGCCGCTGATCGACCACTACCGGGGCACCGAGCTGCTCAGCGAGGTGGACGGCGACCAGACCATCGACGAGGTGTTCGACACGATCGTCGCCGCCATCGACGGAGAGGAGAGCTGACCGTGGTTCTCAAGAGCGCCGGCGAGATCGACCTGATGGACGAGGCCAACCGGATCGTCCACCGGGTCCTGGACCGCCTGGCGGGAATGGTCGTCCCGGGGGTCACGACCCGCGAGCTCGACCGGGTGGCGGAGGAGACCGTCCGCGAGGCCGGGGGAGTGCCGGCGTTTCTCAACTACCGCGGCTTCCCCGCCACGCTGTGCACCTCGGTGGACGACGTGATCGTCCACGGCATCCCCGACGACACTCCGCTCCGGGAGGGGAGCATCGTGGGGGTGGACTGCGGGGTGCTTTTCAAGGGATACTACGGCGACGCGGCGCGCACCTTCCCGGTGGGCGTCGTGTCGGCAGAGGCGGAGCGGCTGCTCTCGGTCACGCGCGAGGCGCTCGAGCGGGCGATCGAAGCGGTCCAGCCGCAGGGCCGGTTGTCGGACATCGGCAACTCGGTCCAGCAGCATGTCGAGCGCGCCGGGTTCTCGGTGGTGCGCCAGTTCGTCGGGCACGGCATCGGCACCTCGTTGCACGAGGAGCCGCAGGTGCCCAACTTCGGGCGCGCCGGCCGGGGAATGAGGCTGGCGCCGGGTCTGGTGCTGGCCATCGAGCCGATGGTCAACGCCGGCCGGCCGGAGGTCAAGGTCGACCCCGACGGCTGGACGGCGCGCACCGAGGACGGGTCGCTGTCGGCCCACTTCGAGTGCTCGGTGGCGGTGACGGCGGCGGGGGCGCGGGTGCTCGGCCTGGACGCGGAGGCCGCCTAGCGGATCGCGAGGAGTCAGAGATGAAGGTCAGATCGTCGGTCAAGAGAATGTGCGTGAACTGCAAGATCATCCGCCGCAAGGGGGTGGTGCGGGTGATCTGCACGAACCCGAAACACAAGCAGAGGCAGGGGTAGAAGATGGCCCGAATCGCAGGGGTGGATCTGCCGCCCAACAAGCAGGTCTGGGTGGGTCTGACCTATATCCACGGCATCGGCCAGGCGCGCTCGCGCAAGATCCTGGAGAAGGCCGAGGTCGAGACCACCACGAAGGTGAAGGACCTCACCGAGGACGAGGCGCGTCGGATTCGCGACGTGGTCACCGACGAGGGCCGGGTGGAGGGCGATCTGCGCAAGATCGTCGGCCAGAACATCAAGCGTCTGATCGAGATCGGCTCGTACCGGGGCATCCGTCACCGGCGCGGCCTGCCCACCCGCGGGCAGCGCACCCACACCAACGCCCGCACCCGCAAGGGGCCGCGGCGGATGGCGGTGGCCGGCAAGAAGAAAGTCAAGAAGTAGAGGTTCGAGATGGCGAAGGCAAAGGGCAAGGGCGGAAAGACGAAGGCGCGTCGCCGGGAGAAGCGGGTCGTTCCGCACGGGATGGCCACGATCAAGGCGACGTTCAACAACACCCAGATCACCATCGCGGACGCGGAGGGCAACGTCCTCGCGTGGTCGTCCGCCGGCCGGATCGGTTTCAAGGGCTCGCGGAAGGGCACGCCCTTTGCAGCGCAGATGGCGGCCAAAAACGCGGCCACCCTGGCCCGGGACGCCGGCATGCGGACCGTGGACGTCCAGGTCAAGGGTCCGGGCGGCGGCCGCGAGTCGGCCATCCGGGCGCTTTCCGCGGGCGGCCTCAACGTCAAGTCGATCCGCGACATCACCCCCATCCCCCACAACGGCTGCCGTCCGCGCAAGCGGCGCCGAGTCTGACGCGCTGATCATCCCAGGAGAGACATAGTGGCACGCTACACGGGACCAGTCTGCCGGCTCTGCCGGCGTGAGCGGATGAAGCTCTTCTTGAAGGGCGACCGCTGCTTCAAGGAGAAGTGCGCGATCGAGCGGCGGAGCTATCCGCCGGGCCAGCACGGGCAGCGGCGGGGACGCCGGCGCCGCCAGATGGGCTATGGCATCCAGCTTCGGGAGAAGCAGAAGGTCAAGCGCATCTACGGGGTGCTGGAGAACCAGTTCCGCAGCTACTTCAAGGAGGCCGAGCGCCGCAAGGGCATCACCGGCGAGAACCTGCTGGTGATGCTGGAGAAGCGGCTCGACAACGTGGTCTACAGTCTCGGCTTCGCCTCCTCCCGGGCGCAGGCGCGCCAGCTCATCCGCCACGGCCACATCCAGGTCGACGGGCGCAAGGTGACCATCCCTTCCTACCAGGTTGCCGTGGAGCAGGCCATCAGCGTCAAGCCGGGCAGCCGCAAGAACGAGTTCATTCGAGCGAGCGTGGAGACGGCTCGGGGCCGCGGAATCCCGGGCTGGCTGGAGATGGAGGCGGACGAGTTCACCGGGAGGGTCGTCTCCGAGCCCACACGCGACGAGATCAAGCTGCCCATCGAAGAGCAGCTGATCGTCGAGCTGTACAGCCGCTGATCCGCGACCGACAGCGCTTCCATTCCGCCGAGTACGTCAAGGAGTCGTCATGCTTTGGATCGGATTTCAACGCCCCAAGAGAATCGAGGTGGACAGCGAGTCCCTGACTCCCACCTACGGCAAGTTCATCGCGCAGCCTTTCGAGCGTGGCTTCGCCACCACGGTGGGCAACGCCATGCGGCGCAGCCTCCTCTCCTCCATCGAGGGAGCGGCGATCACGGCCATCCAGATCGAGGGCGTGCTGCATGAGTTCTCCTCCATGCCGGGGGTGGTCGAGGACGTCACGGACATCATCCTCAACCTGAAGCAGATCCCCATCCGCCTGCACAGCGAGGAGCCGCGCTTCATCAGCCTCGAGGTAGACGGCCCCGGCGCGGTGACGGCCGGCCAGTTCGGCGCCGATCCGCAGGTCGAGATCTGCGATCCCGACGTCCACATCGCCACCCTCAACGAGCAGGGCAAGCTGAAGCTGCAGGCGCGGGTCGCCCGCGGGCGCGGCTACGTCAGCGCCGAGAAGAACTTCGACGAGGCCATGGGGATCGGCTGGGTGCCCCTGGACTCGGTGCACAGCCCCGTCCGGCGGGTGAACTACAAGGTGTCGGCCGCCCGGGTCGGCCGCGCCACCGACTACGAGCGGCTGGTGCTGGAGGTGTGGACCAACGGCACCCTGAGCCCGGAGGAGACCGTCTCCCACGCCGCGACCCTGCTCACCGACCACCTGACGATCTTCATCGACTCGGAGAGCGCGATCGCGGCGCAGCCGGCCGCGGACGAGGGCCGCGAGGCCACCGAGCTGGACCGTGTCCTGGCCAAGCCGATCGACGAGCTCGACCTCTCGGTGCGCTCGGCCAACTGTCTGAAGAACGCCAACATCCACACCCTGCGCGACCTGGTGAGCCGCAGCGAGAAGGAGATGCTCGAGACCCGCAACTTCGGGCGCAAGTCGCTGGACGAGGTGCGCGAGGTGCTCGAGGAGCACGGCCTGGCCTTCGGAATGGAGCTCGACGAGCCCGTTCCGGTCGGCGCCTAGGGCCTCGGGAGGGGGACCATGCGACACAATCAGCACGGCCGCAAGCTGGGGCGGACCAGCTCCCACCGGAAGGCGCTCTTTCGCAACCAGCTCTCGTCGCTGGTCGAGCACGAGCGGATCAAGACCACCCTGCACAAGGCCAAGGAGCTCCGGCCCCTGGCCGAGCGTCTGGTGACCCAGGGGCGCAAGGACACGGTGGCCGCGCGGCGCCAGGTGCGGCGCTGGGTCGAGAGCCGTACCCTGGTCAAGAAGCTGTTCGACGAGATCGCGCCGCGGTTCGTCGACCGCCCGGGCGGCTACACCCGCATCGTGAAGCTCGGTCCGCGTCTGGGCGACCAGGCCGAGATGGCGCTGCTCGAGTTCGTCGAGGGCCCCGAGGCCGCCGAGCCGGCCGACACGAAGAGGGGCAAGAAGAAAAAGAAGTAGGGTAGGAGCTCGCCTGCCCGCGCCGCGCGCATGCTGAGCTCCCTCGACTTCGTCATCCTGGCCGTCTATCTGGCGGTGGTCGCCGCCGTCGGGCTGGCCGCAGGCCGCCGCCAGCGCGGCCCTTCGGACTACTACCTGGCCCGCCGCGCACTGCCCTGGTGGGCGGCGGGTCTGTCGATCCTCGCCACCGAGACCAGCGCGCTGACCTTCGTCGGCGTGCCGACCCAGTCGCTGCGGGGCGACTGGACCTACCTGCAGCTCGCTCTGGGCTCGGTGGCCGGCCGCCTGGCGGTGGCCACCCTGCTGGTCGGCGCCTACTACCGGGCCGAGGTGGTGACGGTCTACGGCTACCTGGGCCGCCGCTTCGGGGCCGCCACCCGCAACCTGTCCACCGGCCTGTTCTTCGTCGGCCGGCTGCTGGGCAGCGGGGTGAGGCTGTACGGCGGCGCCATCGCGCTGGTGATCGTCGCCGACGTCGACTTTCCGCTCGCGATCGCCGCGATCGCCGCGGTGGCCGCCTTCTACACCCTGCTCGGAGGTCTGCGGTCGGTGGTCTGGACCGACCTCCTCCAGGGGGTGCTGCTGGTGGCGGGGGCGGTGGCGGCGCTGGTCTCCCTGACCCAGGGGGTGGAGGGCGGGCTCGAGGGGGCGTTGACGACGCTGAGCGAGGCCACCACCGCCGCCGGCCACTCCAAGCTGCGGCTGGTGGATCTCTCCCTGGATCCGCGGCGCGCCTACACCCTGGTGGCCGGCCTGGTGGGGGCGGCGTTCCTGACGCTCTCCACCCACGGCGCCGACCAGGACCTGATCCAGCGCTCGCTGGCCTGCCGCGGCAGCCGCGAGGGCCGCCGCAGCCTGGCTCTCTCCGCCGCCCTGGTGATTCCGGTGGCCGCCCTCTTCCTGGCGGTGGGGTCGCTGCTCTGGGTGCGCCTGGGGGGCGACGCGGGGGCCGCCGCGCTGGCCGGCGAGCTGGCCGCGGCCAAGGGCCTGGCCAGCTCCGACAAGGCCTACGACCTCCTCTTCCCGCTCTACGTCGTGCGCGAGCTGCCGGCCGGCGTGCGCGGCCTGGTGCTGGCCGGCCTTTTCGCGAGCGCCATGTCCAGCCTAGACTCCGCCATCTCGGCCCTCTCGACGACCGCCGTCCGTTGCGTCTGGCGGCCCCTGGTGGGGCCCGGCCCGGGACCGCGTCGCGAGCTGGCGGTGGCGCGCACCTTCGCCCTGGGCTTCGCCCTCCTGCTGGTGACGGTGGCCCTGGTGGTGTGGCGCACCGAGGGCGCCGGGGGCGAGCGCCAGGGCTTCGGCGTCCTGATGCTGGGCCTCAAGGTCCTGACCTGGGTCTTCCCGCCGCTGCTCGGCGTCCTGCTGGTGGGGACGCTGACCCGGCGGGGGAGCGACCGGGGCGCCGTGACGGCGGTCCTGACCGGGGTGGCGACGGTCCTCGCCGCCGAGTTCTGGCACCCCCTCTTCGGCTCGCCGGCGCCCTTCGCCTGGATCTGGAACCCGGTGGCCGGAGCCCTGGTCGCCTTCGCCGTGGGCGCGGCCTTCCGGGAAGGGGGCTAGCCCGTCTCCTCCTGGGCCTTCTTGGCGTCCTCGATGATCTTCTGACGCACCGACAGCGGGGCCTCCTCGTAGTGGGAGAACTCCATGTGGAAGCTCGCGCGGCCCTGGGTCATCGAGTCCAGCGCCGGCGCGTACTCCAGCATCTCGGCCATGGGGACGGTGGCCAGGATCTTCTGCGAGTGGCCCTTGGCCTCCATCCCCTGCGGCTTGCCGCGGCGCTGGGAGAGGTCGGCCATGATGTCGCCGGTGAACTCCTCGCTGGTGGTGATCTCGACCTTCATCTGCGGCTCGAGGATGGTCGCCGCCGCCTTGGACATGGCGTCCTTGAAGGCCAGCGAGCCGGCGATCTTGAAGGCCATCTCGGAGGAGTCCACGTCGTGGTGCTTGCCGTCCTTCAGACGGACCCGGAAGTTCACCACCGGGTAGCCGGCGAGGTAGCCGCGCACCCGGCTCTCCTGGATCCCCTTCTCGACCGCGGGGCGGTAGCCCTGGGGGATGGAGCCGCCGAAGATCTCGTCCAGGAACTCGAACTCGCCCTCGCCGTCGGCCGTGGGCTCGATCTGGATGAAGCACTCGGCGAACTGACCGCGGCCGCCGGTCTGCTTCTTGTGCCGGCCGTGGCCGTCCGCTTTGGCGGTGATCGTCTCGCGGTAGGGGACCTTGGGCGGGTGGAGGATGACCTCGACCTGGAACCGCTTCTTGAGCTTGGCCACGGCGATCTCCACGTGGAGCTGTCCGGCGCCGGAGACCAGGAACTCGCCCGTCTCCGGGTGGCGGTGCGCCGACAGGGAGGGGTCCTCCTCCATCAGCCGGGCCAGCGCCTCGCCGATCTTCTCCTCGTCGCCCTTGGACTTCGGCTCGATGGCGAACGAGATCGCGGGCTCGGAGGTCTCGATCCAGCCGAGCCGCACGGGACGGTCCTTGGCGCACAGGGTGTGGCCGGTGTGCACGGTCTTGAGCTTGGCCACGCCGCCGATGTCGCCGGTGACCAGACGGGCGACCTCCGAGCCCTGCTTGCCCTGCATGGCCAGCAGATGCCCCACCCGCTCGTCCGCCTCCTCGTGGGTGTTCCAGTAGACCGTGTCGGAGGTGATCTCGCCGGAGACCGCGCGCAGCAGCGAGACCTTCCCGGTGTAGGGGTCGGAGAGGGTCTTGAACACCAGGGCGCTGGAGGGCGCGTCGGCGCGGGTCTCCACCTCGACGGGCTGGCCGCCCACGTCGGTGGCGGGGAACTGGCCCCGCTCGGTGGGGTCGGGCAGCACGGCGACGATGGCGTCCAGGAGGGCGCTCGGTCCGATGCCGTGGGCGCTGGAGCCCATGGTCAGGGGGAAGATCCGGCGTCGCAGGACGGCCCGCCGCAGACCGCTGGCGAGCTCTTCGTCGGTCAGCTCGCCCCGGTCGAAGAACTTCTCGAGCAGCGCGTCGTCGCTCTCGGCGACCGCCTCCACCAGCTCCGTGCGGGCCGCCTCGACCGCGTCCGCCATCTCGGCGGGCGGGTCCCCCGCCTCGCCCTGGCCGTTGCCGTCGCGGGCGAAGCGGATCGCCCGGCCGGAGAGGAGGTCCACGACCCCCTCGAAGTCGGCCTCCGACCCGATGGGAAGCTGCAGGGGCAGGACCCGGCGCGAGCAGGCGTCGCGGAGGCCGTCGAGCGCACGCTCGAAGTCGGCGCGCTCCCGGTCCATCTTGGTGAGGTGGATCATCACCGGGATCCCCAGCTTCTTCGCCAGCTCCCACGACTTCTCGGTGGTGACCTCGACGCCGGAGACCGCGCTCACGCAGAGCAGCAGCGCGTCGCTCGCGCGGACGGCCGCCTGGGTTTCGGCGAAGAAGATGCTGAAGCCGGGCGAGTCGATCAGGTTGACCTTGTGGCTCCGCCAGGGAACGAAGCAGGTGGCCAGGCCGATCGAGATCTGGCGCTCCTGCTCCTCGGGGTCGAAGTCGGTGGTGGCGTGGCCGTCCTCCACCCGGTTGAGCCGGTTGACGACGCCGCCGGCGTAGAGAAGGGCGCTCGCCAGCGTGGTCTTGCCGGTGTCGCTGTGGCCCGCGAGGGCGACGTTGCGGATCTGTTCGGGGGAATCCACCTGCATCGGCTGCCTGTCCTCCTTAGGGTGCGGACGAAGCGCCAATCATAGCGGGAAGTCGGACCGCTCCTCCACCCGCCGGACCGGCCCCAGCTCGGCCAGCGAGTCCTCCAGCTCGTCGCCCGGACCGACCGCCACGACCAGGGCCCGCTCGGGGTCCAGGTAGCGGCGGGCCACCTCCAGGAGGTCCTCGGCGGTCAGGGTCGAGAGCCGACGTGGCAGCCGCTCGTACTCGTCGTCGGGCAGCCCGTAGACGGCGAGATCTCCCAGCCTTCCGGCCACCCCCTCGATGGTCTGCACCGTGTAGGGGAAGACCCCGAGAAGGTACTGGCGCGCGTCCTCGAGCTCCTCCTGCGTCACCGGCTCGCGGCGGATGCGGTCGAGCTCGCCGAGGATCTCGCGGGTCGCGGCGGCGGCGACGGGGTTGGCGACCGCCGTGCGCACCACGAAGGGACCGGCCACCAGCCGCCGGGAGAAGCCGCTGTGGGCGCCGTAGGTGTACCCGTGGCGCTCGCGCAGGTTCAGGTTGATGCGGCTGGTGAACTTGCCGCCCAGGATGGCGTTGAGGAGCGACGCGCGGGTGGAGTCGGGGTCGGCGCGCGAGAGCCCGGGCAGACCCACCCGGAGCTCGGTCTGGGCCGCCGTGGGCCGGTCCACGAGGTGCACCTCCACGGCGTCCCGGGGCACCGGCTCGATCCGCGGCAGCTCCGGCATCTCCTGGGCCGGCCGCGCGGGGAGCCGCTCTGCCAGCCGGTCGGCCAAGCGGTCCGGGTCGAGATCGCCCACGGCGACCACCCGCACCGGGCCGCCCGCTGCGTACCGGCGGTGGAAGTCGACAACCTGGGAGCGCTCGATGGCACGCACCGACTCCTCGGAGCCGAGGAGAAAGCCGCCGTAGGGGGTGTCGCCGTAGAGGCCACGGGCCAGCGCCCGCTGCGCCCGCGACCCGGGCTGGGACCGGCGGTTGCGGAGCTCGGTCAGGGCGCGGCGGCGCAGCCGCTCGAGCTCGTCGGGAGGGAAGGTCGGATCGGCGGCCACCTCCAGCATCAGCTCGACGGCGTCGTCGATCCGGTCGGCCGGCAGGGAGGTGGAGATCGAGGCGTGGTCCCAGCCGGCGCTCGAGTGGAGGTAGCCGCCCAGGCTCTCGGCGGCGGCGGCGATCTCCATCGAGGTCCGGGAGCTGGTGCCCTCGTCGGTCAGCTCGGCCGTGAGCGCCGCCAGACCCGATCCGCCGGGCGGATCGTAGTGGCCGCCGGCGACGGTGAGCAGCTCGAGGTGCACCAGCGGCGTGGGGCCCAGCCGCGCCAGGTAGAGATCCACTCCCGGCGCCGGCCTGAGATGCCGGAAGGGGGGAAAACGGAACGCGGTGAGCGGTCCGGGCGCCGGGGGGTGGCTGCGGTCCACGGCGGGGGTCATTCGGGGACGACCGTGAGGACGGCGCGGCGCTCGTCGCGCAGCACCCGACGCGCGAAGCCGGAGAGCTGCTCGGACGTCAGGTCGAGGTAGGTGCGCGCCTCGCGGTTCAGACGCTCCGGGTCGTCGAAGCGGATGGTGAAGCTGGAGAGCAGATCGGCCCGCTGGTCCAGGCTCTGCAGCTCCTCCCACCACTCCGTCCGCAGCCTCTCCTTGGCTCGGCTCACCAGGGCCTCGTCGAGCCCCTCCGCGGCGGCGGTCAGGTGCTCCCCGACCGCCTCCTCCAGCTCCCCCGGCTCGACGCCGTCGTTCGCCGTGGCCACCACGAGGAAGGTGGCCGCCAGGCTGGTGGGCAGGGTCTGGACGCCGACGTTCTTGGCGAGCTGCCGGCGGTAGACCAGGTCCTCGTACATGGGGCTGGACTTGCCGTCCGCCAGGGCGATGGACAGCAGGTCGCCGGCGTACCACTCCGGCTCGCCGTAGCCGGGTCCGGGGTACCCCATGTAGATCCGGGGAAGCTCCACCGCGTCGATGAGGGTCTCGCGCGTCTCCGAGGGGGTCTCCGGTGGCAGCGGCAGCGGCTGCTCGACCGGCGGGCCGGCCGGGATGTCGGCGAAGTAGACCGCCACCCGGTCGCGCGCCTGCTCGGGGTCGAAGTCGCCGGCCAGGGTCAGCACCGCGTTGTTGGGCACGTAGTAGGCGCCGAAGAAGGCGGCGACGTCCTCCATCGAGGCGCCCGCGATGTCCTCCTCGTACCCGATCACCGGCCAGCGGTACGGGTGTCCCTCCGGGTAGAGCAGCTCGTGGAGGCGCTCGAAGGCGCGGCCGTAGGGCTGGTTGTCCACCCGCTGCCGGCGCTCGTTCAGGACCACGTCGCGCTGGGTGGCGAGCTTCTCCTCCGTGAGCGCCGGCAGGAAAAAGCCCATGCGGTCCGACTCGAGCCAGAGCCCCAGGTCGAGATAGTGGGAGGGGAGGGTCTCGTAGTAGTTGGTGCGGTCGAACCAGGTCGATCCGTTGGCCACCCCGCCCACCTGTTGCACGTAGCGGAAGTGGTCGTTGGTGCCCACGTGCGCGCTGCCCTGGAAGAGCATGTGCTCGAACAGGTGCGCCAGCCCGGTCTTGCCCGGCCGCTCATTGCGCGACCCGACGTCGTACCAGAGGTTGACCGCCACCAGCGGCAGGGAGCGGTCGGCGTGCAGCACGACGCGCAGACCGTTGTCCAGCCGGAAGCGCTCGATGGGCTCGATGCGCGCCTGGGGCGGGCTCATTCCGGGCCGAAGGCGCCGCGGCCGGTGCGGGCGAAGAGGTACTCCTGCATGCCGTTGCGCAGGAGGTAGGTGACGTCGACGTCGAACCCGGCCAGCCAGCGGCGCAGATCGGGCTCGGTGTAGCGTGGGCTCGAGCGCCGGGCTCGCCCGGGGCCGCGGTAGCGCAGCGTGTCGCGGCCGCCGATCTCGAAGCGTCGCGGCCGATCGGGCATCTCCGGCGAGAGGATGACGATGGAGAAGAGCAGGGCGCCCGGAGCGCAGCAGCGCGCCAGCCGTCGGGCCAGGACCTCGATCTGGGGCGGCTGGAGGTAGTTCAGCAGGTCCCAGGCCAGCACGGCGTCGAGCGAGCGGTCGTCGAGGGCGGGAAGCTCGCGCTCCAGCAGGGCGGCGAAGTCGCCGCCCGCCGCCGGCGTGGCGAGGCTCTGGGGGAGGTCTGCGATGAAGAGCTTGCTCGGCAGGCTGGAGAGGAAGGAGACGTTGCAGCCGAGGGCCGGTCCCAGGTCCAGGATCTGCCGCGCCCCCCGGCGCTCGAACCAGTGCAGCAGGTGGTCGAAGGCCAGGGAGCGGTGCTCTTGCGGCTCGGTGTCGCTCCCCGGGTCCACGGCGGGCGCCCGGCGCCCGGTCGAGCTCACCGACGGCCGGCGGCCGGCTTCAGCCCGGCCTGGGCTTCGTCACCCTTCTTGGGCTTCGCCGACTCGCCGTCGCCGCCCTGGGGCGGGCGCGCGACCGGTGGCTCGGCGCTCTTGCGGGCCGGCTCCATGTCCACCGAGCCCTTGAACTTGGAGCCGTTCTCCAGGATCACCCGCGGCGAGACGATGTTGCCCTGCACCCGCCCGGAGGCGCGGATGACGACCTCGTGGTCGCCGTAGAGGTTGCCGCGGACCTCGCCCTCCACGCCGATGCTGCGGCCGTAGATGTCCGCCTTCACCCGTCCCGACTTGCCCACGGTGACGCTGTTCTTCTGCAGCCGGATCTCTCCCTCGATCCGGCCTTCGATCATCAGGTCCTCTTCGCCGCTCAGATCTCCCTTGACGGCGATCGACGGGCCGATGGTCGCCACCTGGGACCGGCTCTCCCGGCGGCCTGCCGCCGGCTGGGCCGGGGCCTCGGGGCTCGGACGCTGCGGTTCCTCACTCTTCTTCCACACGGTTGCTCCTCCCTGGCGACGTCGAGCGCCTTGAGAAAGTCAAGGTACGGGAGCCCCGCACGGTTGTCAAGGTAATCGCCGGCGGGCTGCGCGGGGATTGACTTACGCTCGGTTTGCGCCTAGGATGGCCTCCATGGAGAGCTTCCTGACCGAGCGCCAGAAGGAGATCCTCGATTTCATCCGCGCCAACGTGGAGCGGCGCGGAGTGGCTCCCACCCATCGCGAGATCTGCGAGCGCTTCGGCTACTCGTCGTACGGCACGGCCCACAAGCACCTCAAGCTGCTCGAGAAGAAGGGCTACCTCAAGCGCCAGTGGAACCAGAAGCGGGGCATCCAGCTCACGGGAGAGGCGGGACGGTCCGCCCCGGACGGCGGCGAGATCCCCTTCCTGGGGCTCATTGCGGCCGGCCGGCCCATCGAGTCGGTCAACACCGACGAGCGGGTGCAGGTGCCGCCGCAGCTCCTCCACGGGCGCTCCGGAGAGCACTACGTGTTGAAGGTGCAGGGCGAGTCCATGATCGAGGAGGGCATCCACGACGGCGACCTGGTGGTGGTGCTCCGCCGCCAGGAGGCGCGGCCCGGCGAGATGGTGGTGGCCCTGGTGGCGGACGAGGTGACCCTGAAGCGGTTCTTCCCCGAGGGAGCCACGGTGCGGCTCCAGCCGGCGAACCGGACCATGGAGCCGATCCGGGTGCGGGCCACAGACGTCAAGGTGCAGGGCATCGTCGTGGGCCTGATGCGGCGGTTCTAGCGGCGTCCGGCGGGGTGCCGGTGTAGACTCCGCCCCAGCGCCCCGATGCGACTGGACAAGCTTCTTCGCCTGATGACCGACAAGGAGGCCTCCGACCTCCATCTGAAGCCCATGCGTCCGCCGCTGCTCCGGGTGCACGGCCGGCTGATGCCCATCGACTCCGACCCGCTCACGCCGGAGCAGGTGGAGGAGATGCTGATGGAGATCCTGCGTCCGCAGCAGAAGAAGCAGCTCGAGGAGAACCTGGCGGTGGACCTGGGCTACGGCGTGCACGGGCTGGCCCGGTTCCGCGGCAACATCTATCTGCAGCGCGGCACCATGGCCGGCTCCTTCCGCCGGATCCCCTACAAGATCCAGAGCCTCGACGACCTCGAGCTTCCGGTGGTGCTCAAGGAGTTCACCACGCTCAACATGGGTCTGGTCCTGGTCACCGGACCCACCGGCAGCGGCAAGTCCACCACCCTGGCGGCGCTGCTGCGGCACATCTCGACCCGGCGGATGGTGCACATCCTCACGATCGAGGATCCCATCGAGTTCCTCTTCGCCGACCACATGTCGACCATCTCGCAGCGGGAGGTCGGCACCGACACCCCCACCTTCGCCGAGGCGCTGCGCAACGCCCTGCGCCAGGATCCCGACGTGATCATGGTGGGGGAGATGCGCGACCCGGAGACCGTGGCCACGGTGATCACCGCCGCGGAGACCGGCCACCTGGTCTTCTCGACCCTGCACACCAACAGCGCCTCCCAGACCGTCGACCGGGTGCTCGACAACTTCCCGGCCAGCCAGCAGAAGCAGGTTCGGGCGCAGCTCGCCCAGGTGCTCAAGGGGGTGGTGTCCATGAAGCTGGTCGAGCGCGCCGGAGGCGAGGGGCGGGTGGCGGCGCTCGAGATCCTGCGCGCATCTCCCCGCGCCTGCGAGCTGATCGAGAAGGCGGAGACCACCGAGCTCCTGCACGAGATGGAAGGGTCGGTCTCCTACTACGGCATGCAGTCGATGAACCAGTCGCTGCTGGCGCTTCTCGTGCACGGCACCATCACCTACGAGGAGGCGATGGAGCAATCTCCCGACCCGGAGGACCTCTCCCTGCAGTTGCGCAAGATGTTCCCCTCGATCGAGCAGCAAGGAGGCGACATGACGTCCACGTCCGATTTCTCCCAGATCCTGGAGCTGCAGGAGTTCCGGAAGCTCTACGAGGAGCAGGAGGAGAAGCAGAAGCTGCGGTTGGAGGAGAAGGACTCCGAGATCGAGCGCCTCAACGACGAGATCCGCGACCTGCAGGCGCGCGCGGAGCAGGACCGGGCCCAGATCGAGGAGTTCAACCGGCAGCAGGAGCGGATGCGAGCCGAGTACAAGCGCCTCCGCGACGAGGCCCAGGCCAAGATCGACAAGCTGTCCGAGCGGATCAAGGAGCTCAACCAGAAGCTCCTCAGCAACGCCTGACGGGGGCGGCTCACCGTCGGCGGGCGGCGGCGCGCAGCAGCTCGAGGGCCTCGTCGCGGTCGGCCACCCGGCCCTCGACCTGAGCCTGGCGCAGGAGGTCCGCCAGCCGTCCGAGCTCGGGGCCCGGCGGCAGCCCCAGCCGTCGCTGGATCTCGTGACCGTCCAGAAGCGGCGGCGGGTCGAAGATCGCCGCTCCCTCGGCTCGGGCCAGCTCGTCGAGCCGCCGGAGCCGGTCCGCGACCGACTCGACCTCCCCGGCTCTCGCCGCGGCGACGCAGAGGGCCAGGCCCCACAGATCGCCCGCGGCGTGGAGGAAACGGCGCCGCGCCACGGCGTCTCCGGGCGGCGCGCCGGCGGCGAGCAGCCGCTCGGCGACGGCCGCCCGGGCCCGCGAGAGAACCCCTCGCCGCCGCGCCCGCCGCACCCGGTCGACGAGCTCCTCCGGCGGGCCGCCGGCCGCGGCCGCCAGGACGGCGAACCGGGCCGAGACGCGGGCCGCCGGCCCCGGCGCCGCGCCCGTCCGGCCCAGCAGGGCGAGGGCCCTCTCCAGACGGCCGACGGCGGCGCGGGCGCCTGCCGCCCGCTCGGGTGCCGGTGGGACGCCCGCCAGCCACTCGAGCAGGCCGAGACGGCCCAGGAGCTCCACGCCGGGGCGGGCATCCTCGGCCCCCAGCACCCGGTCGATCTCCTCGCGGAGCCGCTCGGACGGAACGGCGTCCAGCCCCTCCCGCGCCCGCCGTGCGAGCGCCACGGTGTCCGGATCGGGCCGCAGGCGCCAGGGCGGTCCGGCGAAGCGCGCCATGCGCAGGATCCGCAGGGGGTCGGAGGCCAGGGAGAGGGGCGTGGTGGCCCTCAGCCGGCGCCGCTCCGCGTCGCCGCGGCCGCCATGCGGGTCGCTCACCTCGGCGGTGCGCGGCTCGAGGGCCAGCGAGTTGACGGTGAAGTCGCGACGGGCCAGGTCGGAGGCCAGATCGGCGTCGCCCCGGTCCCAGAGGTCGACCTGGAAGCTCTCGGCGACGAGACGCCAGGCGGCGAAGCGCTCGCCCCCCAGACGCACGAGCCGCGCCGGCAGCTCCCGCGCCAGGCGGCCGGCGACCTCCTCGCCGCCGCCCGCGACCACGATGTCGAAGTCGTGCGGCGGGAGGCCGAGCAGGGCGTCGCGGAGCACCCCTCCCACCAGATGGAGGCTGCGTCCGGCCGCGGCCCGCAGCAGCGCCGGGGTCAGCGGATGACGCGCGAGGGCGGTCAGGGGATCCGGGGAGTTCATCGCCGAGCCCGGTCAGCATAGCCCAGCCGCCGATTTGCCGGCGGACGGGCCAGAAGCTAAACTGACGCCTGAGGTCGGCTCACTCAACTATCGATGAGGTAAAGAGAATCTTGCGCTCGTCGCGCTGGACCGCCCTGCGCTCCGTCCCGCTGCTGCTGGGGCTCGTCGCCGCCGTGGCCGGGGCCGAGGTGCGCCGGGTGGAGATCGACGGCGGCGCGGTGGCCACCCTCACCGAGGACCACGCCCTCTTCCTCGAGACCCTGCCCGAGCGCG
>JAWWBN010000025.1:0-26771 GCA_033720955.1 Thermoanaerobaculia bacterium
CATACCAGACGGTGGCAGGAGCGCTGCAGCCGCGCCATCTCGCGCCCGAGCAGGCGCGTGTCACCCCGGTCCCAGCCGTCGCTGATGACCAGCACCAGCGCCCCCTGCCCCAGGACGCGCCGCGCCCAGCGGTAGTTGAACTCGCGCAGTGTCTCGCCGATCCGGGTGCCGCCGCCCCAGTCGGCGGCGCGGCGGACACTGGCCTTCAGGGCGCGGTCGATGCGGCGGTCGCGGAGCTGGCGGGTGACGCGGGTCAGCCGGGTGCCGAAGAGGAAGGCCTCGGTGCGCCGGGTGGAGCGGAGAGCCGCGTAGAGGAAGCGCAGCAGGAGTCGCGAGTAGACCTCCATGGAGCCGCTGACGTCGCACAGCAGGACCAGCGGCCTCTCCTTCATGGTCCGCCGCCGGCGGGCCAGCGACAGCGGCTCGCCGCCGTGACGCAGGGCGCCGCGCAGGGTGCGGCGCAGGTCCACCCGGCCCGAGGGGTGGGGTGAGCGGCGGCGGGTGCGCCGCCGGGCCAGGCGGAAGCGGAGCCGCTCCATGAGCCGCTGCACCTCGGCGATCTCCTCGGGCTCGAGGCGGGCGAAGTCCTTGGCGCGCAGCACCTCGTGCGCGCTGTAGACCTCGAGCGCCGGGTCGCGCTCCGCGGCCTCCGCCCCGTCCCCGGGGGTGGCGCCGGGGGGAGTCAGCCCGGCGAGGACGGAGCGCGCCGGCTCCCCCCGCGCCGGGGCGCGGCCGTGCGGCGGCGACTCGGCGAGGCCGACGGTGCGCCAGAAGCGGTCGAAGAGTCGCTCGAAGACGGCGACCTCGGCCCGCCGGCCCACCAGGACCGTGCGGGCGGCGTCGCGGAAGCGGTCGCGGTCGCCGAGATCGACGTGGCGGAGCGCCTCGGCCAGAGTGACGATCTCGCCGGCGCCGATCGGCAGCCCCTCGCGCCGCAGCAGTCGGCCGAAGAGGACCAGGTTACCCAGCAGGTGGCCGGCGAGACGCTCGGGCCGGGCCATCCTCGCCCCCCGGCTACGAGGCGGCGGAGCGGGCGAGCAGCCGCTCGACGACCTCGCCCCGCACCAGCTCCACGTCGTCCTGGTACTTCAGCAGCGCCCCCGAGGTCTCCTCCACGGTCCGCGCCGTGAGCAGCTCCCGGTCCAGGCTCACCAGGGCACGCATCCAGTCCAGGGTCTCGGCCACGCCGGGGCGCTTGTAGAGGTCCTCCTCCCGCAGCGCCTGGACGAAGGCCACCACCTGGCCGGCCAGCCGGGCGGGCGCCTCGGGCACCTTGGCCTGCACGATCTCGAGCTCCTTCTCCAGCGAGGGGTAGTCGATCCACTGGTAGAGACAGCGCCGGCGCAGCGCGTCGTGGACCTCGCGGGTGCGGTTGGAGGTGATCACCACGATGGGCGGCGTCGCGGCGCGCAGGGTGCCCAGCTCGGGCACCGTGACCTGGAAGTCCGACAGGATCTCAAGCAGGAAGGCCTCGAACTCTTCGTCGGCGCGGTCGAGCTCGTCGATCAGCAGCACCGGCGACCCGACACCCTCCCCCTGGGGCGAGAGGGCCGCCAGCAGCGGCCGCTCGAGCAGGAAGTCGCGGTGGAAGATCTGCTTGTGGGCGCTCTCCCGCTCCACTGCCCCCGCCGCCTCCATGAGCTTGATCTCCAGGATCTGGCGGCTGTAGTCCCACTCGTAGACCGCGGTCGAGAGGTCGAGACCCTCGTAGCACTGCAGCCGGATCAGCTTGCGGCCGAGCACCGCGGCCAGCACCTTGGCCACCTCGGTCTTGCCCACTCCGGCCTCGCCCTCCAGCAGCACCGGCTTGGCCAGCCTGAGCGCCAGGAAGAGGGTGGTGGCCAGCGACGAGCTGGCGAAGTAGCTCTCCTCCCGCAGGCGGCGGTCGAGGGCCTCGATGCTGTCGAAGGCGGGGGCCATCTCCCGCGATTCTAGCCCGCCTCCCCGGCCCTCCGCCCCGCCCCGGGGCTCACCGGTCGTCGCCGGCGGGGCGCGCCGCCAGGGTGCGGGCCACCACCCCCCGGACCAGCGACCGCGCCTCGTCCAGCTCGGCCTCCAGGAGCGCGCGGGTGATCTTCCACCGCAGGTCGAGACACTCGCCCGCCGAGCCGAAGACGAGACAGTGGTCGCACCGGCCCTGCGCACCGCCGGCGTCCTCGCGCGCCAGCTCGCACACCTCCCCCACCTCGTTCAGGCGGCGCAGGAGCTCCGGCGGATCGTCCACGCCGATGCCGGCCAGGATCCGTCGCCAGCGGACGAGATTGCGGTCACGAGCCCGGGTCCAGTCCATCGCGCCGTCCCCCTCTCGGAGCCTCCCCATCATGGACCCGGCCGGCGGCCGGCGCCAGATGCGTACGGGTGGCCCCGCCGACCGCCCGTCGGGGCGGGCCGGGGCGTCAGCTCGGACGGAAGGCGCGGTAGGTGATCGAGCGCACCCGACCCTCGAGCTCGGCCAGGGTGACGCCCGTGTGAGCCAGCATCTCCGCCGCCTCGGCGGGGATCTCGCCGGCGAAGAGCTCCAGGGCGTCGCGATCGGAGAGGATCTCGATCCCGGTCAGCCCGGCCGCGGTGAGGGCGCCGAAGTAGTCGTCGCGCAGCAGGGCGCCGGCGACGCAGCCGACCCAGGCCAGCAGGTCCCGGCCGATTGCCTCCGGCAGCGGCCGATCCAGCACCACGTCGGAGACGACCAGCCGGCCGCCGGGCTTGAGCACCCGAGCCACCTCGGCGAAGACCGCCGCCTTGTCGGGCACCAGGTTGATCACGCAGTTGCTGGTGACCGCGTCCACGGAGGCGTCCTCGACCGGCAGGGCCTCCAGCCTCCCCAGACGAAACTCCACCTGGTCAAAGCCGTTCTCGCGGGCCGCGGCGCCGGCGCGGGCGATCATCTCCTCGGTCATGTCGACGCCGATCACGCGGCCGTCCGGGCCCACCTCGCGGGCCGCCAGGAAGGCGTCGATGCCCCCGCCGGAGCCCAGGTCGAGCACCGTCTCGCCGGGCTGGAGGGCCAGCAGGGAGACCGGGGCGCCGCAGCCGAGTCCCAGGTTGGCCTCCTCGGGCAGCGTCGCGAGCTGGTCGTCGGAGTAGCCGAGCCGGTGGGCGGTGGTCCCGGGGTCGGCGGGCGTTCCCGGGGGGCCGCCGCAGCAGCCGGAGTCGGACGAGCGGGCGATGGCGCCGTAGCGCTCTCTGACCCGCTCGACCACCTGGTCCGCGGAGTCGGGAAGGGTCGGGCTCTTGGTGTCGGTCATCGGGGCCTCCTGGTGTAGGAAGTTTCTGCAATTGTCGAAATAGCTGCGACCGGGCGGGCGGGGAGGAGGGAGGGCCTCTCGCGGTCAGCCCTCGAGGAAGGTCCGCAGGCGGGCGAGCACGTCGCGGTTGGGGGTGCAGTAGACCCACTGGCCGCGCTTGACGCAGTCGATGAGGCCGGCGTTGCGGAGCTCTTTGAGGTGGTGGGACACGGTGGAGAGGGCGAGGTCGAAGCGTCGCGCGATCTCCGAGACCGTCTCGCCCTCCTCCCCGGGCTCGAAGCGGCAGCTCTCGCCGCAGCACTCCCTCAGGAGCTGCAGGATGGCCAGCCGGTTCGGGTCGGCGAGAGCCTTGAAGACGGCGGCGATCTCGGCAGTGGAGTTAGACGCTTGCATGACTGTCGAAGTATAGCACACTTCCCCTCGCCGGCCCCGGCGGGCGCGGTGGCTCACGCCTCGCCGAACATCTCCACGAACTCCGGGTGCCCGTGGAGGCTAGCCAGATCCGGGTCGGTGCGGGGCCAGTCGGCGATGTAGGAGGGGAGGTTCTTGATGCCCTCGCGGAGCTCGGCGATGGCGCGGTCGGGGCGGCCGGCCAGGGCGTAGGTGCAGGCGGCGTTGTACCGGGTCCGGCCGTCGTCCGGCGCGAGGGCGATGGCGCGCTCGATCTGCTCGACGCCCGCCTCCGGCTCGCCCAGGCGCATCAGGGTGACCGCCAGGAGCGAGCGCTCGTGGACCGCTTCGGGGTCCCGTCGCAGCGTCTCGACCGCCCGCTCGCGCAGGAGCTCGAGGGTGCGCCGGGTGTCGTTCTCGCGGCCCAGCATCTCGTAGCAGTTGGCCAGCAGGCTCAGGGCGAAGGTGCGGTCGGTCAGGTCGCGGAGGATCGGCAGCGCCTCCTCCGGCCGGTCCAGCGTGAGGTAGCTCCAGCCCGCCCACTCGCGGGCCTGGGCGTCGTCGGGATCGAGAGAGAGCACCTTCTCGATCTGCTCGAGGATCTTCTCCGGGTCCCCCTCCAGCCGCCGGACCATCAGCACCACGCTCTCGGCGTCGGGCAGGTCGGGCTCGAGCTCCAGCGCCCGCTGCGCGGAGGCCAGCGCCTTCGGAGCCACCTCGAGGCCCGCCCACCAGCGCAGACCGCGGCGGGCGTAGCACTCGCCCAGGGCGGCGTGAGCCAGCGCGAACTCCGGGTCGAGGACCAGGGCCTGCTGCAGCAGACGCTCGCCTCGCAGGTTGGCCTCGCGCGACTTGTCGAGGAGCTCCCGCGCCTTGAGGTAGAGGGTGTACGCCTCGGTGTTCTTCGCCGGCGCCCGGTGGAGGATCTCGCGCTCCTCCGGGTGCAGCGCCACCTTCAGGGCGCTCACGATGCGGTTGGAGACCTCCTCCTGCACCCCGAAGAGATCCTCCAGGGTGCGGTCGAAGCGCTCCGCCCACATCAGGTGGCCGTCGGTGCTGCGGCTGAGCTGGACGCTGATCCGGGCGCGGTTCCCCAGCCGGCGGACGCTGCCGGTCATCACGTAGTCGGCGCCCAGCTCGCGGGCGAGGGTGCGCGGCGGCACCTGCCGCTGGGCGTAGCCGGCCACCTCGCCGCGCGCCGCGACCCGCAGCCCCTCCAGCCGGGAGAGGTCCACGATCAGGTCCTCCACCAGACCCGTGGCGAGGTAGGCGTCGTCCGGGTCGGCCGAGAGCACCTCGAAGGGCAGGACCGCCAGACGCGGCCCGGGCGGCGCGGCCGCGCCCCGCCGGGGCAGGACCAGGGTCGTGCGCACCGCCTCGGAGCGCAGCTTCTCGGCACAGGCCGCCAGGTCGGCCAGCACGTCCTCGGCGCGGCCGTAGCGGTGGGCCGGGTCCTTGCGCAGCAGCTTCATCACCAGGTAGCCCAGGTCGGCGTCGATCTCCGGGCGCAGGGTCTCCGGCCGCTCCGGCTCGTGCTCCAGGATCTGCCGGAAGACCTCCGCGTAGTCACGTCCGGGGAAGGGCAGCCTCCCGGTGAGGGCCTGGTAGAGGATGACGCCCAGGGCCCACAGATCGGAGCGGTTGTCCGGGCAGCGGCCGTTGACCTGCTCCGGCGCCATGGTGACGGGGGTGCCGAGGAGCGAGCCGGGAGTGGTGAGGTGGGGCAGGGCGGCGACGCTCGCGAGGCCGAAGTCGAGGATCTTGGGCCCGCGGGGGGAGAGGATGATGTTGGCGGGCTTCAGGTCCCGGTGGACGATACCCAGGGCGTGCACCTCCGCCAGGGCGTCGGCGATCGCCGTGGCCAGCTCCAGGGCGTCGGCCACCGGCAGGCGGCCGCGCTCCAGCCGCTCGCCCAGGGTCTCCCCCTCGAAGTACTGCATCACGAGGTAGGGCCGGCCGTCGATCTCGCCGGCCTCGTAGACCGTGGCCACCGCCGGGTGGTCGATGGTCGCCGTCGCCTGCGCCTCCCGGATCAGCCGCGCGACGCCGTCCTCGTCGGCGCCCAGCCCCGTGGGCAGGAGCTTCACCGCCACCTTGCGGGGGAGTTGGGTGTCCTCGGCCAGCCAGACCTCGCCCATGGCGCCGCTGCCGAGGGGCTCGAGCAGCCGGTAGTGGGAGACCAGGTCGCCGGAGGGCACGGGAGCAGCTCCTCTCCTGAGCGGAGGGCGGGCTGGGCGAGCCTAGCAGCCCGGGGTTCGGCGGCCGGGGCCGCTCAGGCCAGCGCCCGGTCGCGGGCGCGCTTCAGGGCGCGCTTGCCGTAGGCGCGGGCCAGCGCCACCCGGTACTCGCCCGAGGCGTGGGTGTCGCCCAGCGGCTCGTCGATGGAAAGGTGCCGCTCCACCGCCTCGTCGATGGTCTCGTTGCCGAGCGACGTGCCCACCAGGGCCTCCGTCACCCCCACGGCATCGGCGGGCACCGCGGTCACGCCGTTGTAGCAGAGCCTGACGGCGGTGCACCGGCCGCCCTCGACGCTGACCACGGCGGCGGCGCCGCAGACGGCGTAGCCGGAGGCCGGGTGCTCCACCTTGAGGTAGGCCGAGCCGGTGACCGGAGGGTGGATGGGCAGCTCCACCCCCACGATGATCTCGTTCTCCCCGAGGGCCGTGGTCAGAAGATCGACGAAGAAGTCGGCGGCCGGCACGCTGCGGCGGCCGCCGGGTCCCTGCAGATGGACGTCGGCGCGCAGCGCCACCAGCACGGCCGGCAGGTCGGAGGCGGGGTCGGCGTGGGCGATGTTGCCGCCCAGGGTCCCCTTGTTGCGCACCGCCGGATCGCCGATCCGGGCGGCGGCCTCGGGTAGCAGCGGGCAGCGCTCCCTGAGCTCGCGCGACCGGGTGATCTCGGCGTGGGTCGTGAGCGCGCCGACGGTGAGGCCGCCATCGGTGGGGCAGACGCCCTTGAGCTCGGCGATGCGGCCGATGTCGATCACCGCCGTCGGCGCCGCGAGCCGCAGCTTCATCATCGGAATCAGGGAGTGGCCGCCGGCCAGCAGCTTGGCGCCGTCGCGCTCGCCGAGGAGACGGATCGCCTCGTCGACCGACTCGGCGCGGACGTATTCGAGGGGCGCGGGGTACATCAGGAGCCCTCCCCGTTGCGCAGCGCGCGCCAGATCCTCTCCGGCGTGAGCGGCATGTCCAGGTGTCGGACGCCGTACGGTCTCAGGGCGTCCACGACCGCGTTGGCGACGGCCGCCGGCGAGGCGATGGTCCCGGCCTCGCCGACCCCCTTCACCCCCAGCGGGTTGTGGGGACAGGGGGTCACGGTGTGGTCGAGCCGGTAGGAGACCAGCTTGTGGGCCCGCGGCAGGGCGTAGTCGAGAAGGGTCGCGGTCAGGAGCTGGCCGTTCTCGTCGTAGACGGCGTTCTCCCACAGCGCCTGGCCGACACCCTGGGCGATGCCCCCGTGGATCTGGCCGGCGACGATCATGGGGTTGATCTGGTTGCCGCAGTCGTCCACCGCGGTGTAGCCGACGAGCTCCACCTCGCCGGTCTCGGGGTCGATCTCGACCACGGCGACGTGGGTGCCGAAGGGGTAGGTGAAGTTGGCCGGGTCGTAGAAGCTGGTCTCCTCGAGCCCGGGCTCGAGCCCCTCGGGGTAGTCGTGGGCCAGGTAGGCCTGCAGCGCCACCTCGCCCCAGGCTCGCGCCTTCGAGGGCGCGCCTCGCACGAAGAAGCTGCCGTCCTCGAACTCCATGTCCTCGTCGGCGGCCTCCAGGAGGTGGGCGGCGATCTTCTTGCCCTTGGCGATCACCTTGTCGAGGCTCCTGGCCAGCGCCGAGCCCCCCACCGCCAGGCTGCGACTGCCGTAGGTGCCCATGCCGAACTGCACCTCGCGGGTGTCGCCCTCGATCACGTCCACCTGGTCGATGTCGATCCCCAGGGTGTCGGCGACGATCTGGGCGAAGGTGGTCTGGTGCCCCTGGCCGTGGGACGAGGTGCCGACGTAGGCCGTCACGCTGCCCGACGGGTGGACCCGCACCTTGGCGCTCTCCCACAGCCCCGCCTGGGCCCCCAGGGAGCCGACGACCGCCGAGGGGGCGATGCCGCACGCCTCGATGTAGGAGGAGAGGCCGATGCCCAGGAGCTTGCCGCCCTCGACGCGTCGGCGCTGCTGCTCGCGCCGCAGGCCGGCGTAGTCGGCCAGCTCCAGCGCCCGGTCGAGCGCCGGCTCGTAGTTGCCGCTGTCGTAGGCGAGCGCCACCTGGGTCTGGTAGGGGAAGGCGTCGGCGGGGATGAAGTTCCGGCGCCGCATCTCGGCCGGGTCGAGACCCGCCTCGGCGGCGGCCAGGTCGATCAGCCGCTCGATGACGTAGGTCGCCTCCGGGCGCCCGGCGCCGCGGTAGGCGTCCACCGGGCAGGTGGTGGTGAAGGTGCCGACCGTGCGCACCCAGATCGCCGGGATGTCGTACTGCCCCGACAGCAGGGTGCCGTAGAGATAGGTCGGCACCGCCGGCGCGAAGGTCGACAGATACGCCCCCATGGCGGCGTGGGTGACCACCCGGACGCCGACGATGCGGCCCTCCGCGTCGAGGGCCATCTCGGCGAGCGACCGGTGATCCCGGCCGTGGGCGTCGGTCAGGTTGGTCTCGGAACGGGTGGCGGTCCACTTGACCGGCCGCCCGAGCTGCATCGAGCAGAAGGCGGTGATGGCCTCGTCGGGGTAGTGGTGGATCTTGGAGCCGAAGCCGCCTCCCACCTCCGGCGCGATGACGCGGATCTTGTGCTCCGGCAGGCCCAGCGAGGCGATCGTCATGAGCAGCCGGTGCAGATGGGGGTTCTGGGTGGTCATCCGCAGCGTGTGCTCGCCGCGGGTGCCGTCCCAATCGGCCAGACAGGCACGCGGCTCGACCGCGTGCGGGATCAGACGGTTGTTGCGCAGATCCGCCTTCACCGTGAGCGCGGCGCCCTCGAAGGCGGCGTCGGTGGCGGCCCGGTCGCCCAGCTCCCAGTCGAAGGCGACGTTGCCGGGGGCCTCGTCGTGAACCTGCGGCGCACCCTCGTCGGCGGCGCCCCGCGGGTCGGTCACCGCCGGCAGCGGCTCGTACTCGACCTGTACCCGCTCGGCGGCGTCCGCGGCGGCGGCGGCGCTCTCCGCCACCACCACAGCCACCGCGTCGCCCACGTAGCGGACTCTCTCGGTGGCGAGGATCGGATGGGCCGGGGTCTTGATCCCCGGCAGCAGCCAGCCCACCGGCACCACGCCGCCGATGTCGCTCGCCTCGACGTCGGCGCCGGTGTAGACCGCCGCCACCCCGGGCGCGGCGGCGGCGGCCGAGACGTCCACCCCGCCGACCGTCGCGTGGGCGTAGGGACTCCGCACGATCGCCGCGTGCGCCATGCCCGGCAGAGCCAGGTCGTCGGTGTACTTGCCCTTTCCGGTGACGAGGGCGGGGTCCTCGCGCCGCTTGATCGACGAGCCGATCATGAGCCGCCTCCTTCGGCGGCGCGGGCCACCGCCCGGACGATGTTGTGGTAGCCGGTGCAGCGGCAGACGTTGCCCTTGAGCGCCTCGCGGATCTCGCCCTCGTCGGGGTGCGCGTTCTCGGCGAGCAGGTGGGCCGCCGCCATGATCATGCCCGGTGTGCAGAAGCCGCACTGGAGGCCGTGCTCGTCCCAGAATGCCTGCTGCAGGGGGTGCAGCCCGCCGTTGCCGGCGAGGCCCTCGATGGTGGTGACCACGGCGCCGTCGGCCTGCACCGCGAGCTGGGTGCACGACTTGACGGCGCGGCCGTCCACCAGCACGGTGCAGGCGCCGCAGAGGCTGGTCTCGCAGCCGACGTTGGTGCCGGTCAGGCCCAGCTCCTCGCGCAGGAAGTGCACCAGGAGCTGCCGCGGCTCCACCTCCTTCTCGTGGCGGCTGCCGTTGACAGTCACTCGGATCTGGACGGCCATCTGTCCTCCTTCCCGATCTTCAGGTCCACCGCCGGCTCATCCGCTACAGGCTCGCGTCAGCAGAACCACGACGGCCGTGTAGAGCACCAGAGCGAGGCCGATCACCCAGGGGCGGTGGCGGGGCGGCACCAGGTCGGCCAGCACGTTCCTGGCCACGGCCGCCGCGAACTCGGTCTGCGACGGGGGCGGCGGCGGCTCGACCACCGGCAGCTCGAGGGTCTCGTCGTCGGCGCCCTCCGGCGGTCTCGCCACCGCGGGCCGGGTCCGCGCGGCGACCTGCTTCTCCAGCCCCTCGAGGGCCTGGCGGGTGAGGGCCTTGGCCGAGCTGTCCAGCAGCCGCTGCCCTACGCCGGCGATGCGGCCGCCCACCTGGGCGTCGACGTCGTAGCGCAGGAGCGTGCCGCCCCCGTCCCCCTCGAGCCGGATGGCGCCGTCGCCGTTGACGAAGCCGTGCGGCCCCTGGCCGCTCATCTGCAGACGGTAGCTCTCGGGCGGCTGGATCTCGGACAGAGACACCTTGCCCTGGAAACGGCCCTGCACCGGGCCCACCCGGATGTCGAGGGCGCCCCGGTACTCGTTGTCGCCGACCCTGTCCAGCTTCTGGATTCCGGGCAGGGTTCGCGCCAGCACCTCCGGGTCGAGCAGCGCCTCGAAGACGCTCTCCGGCGCCGCCTCGAATCGATGCTCTCCCTCGATCTTCATCGGTCGGCGAGCCGCCGCGGCGGCGGGCTCGGGGATCCGCTCTACGCTCGAGCTGCGTAGGCTGTTCTACCACACCGCGGGCGGCGTGCCGCCAGCTTTCTCAACGCTCCTCCTCGGCGGCCTCGTCGGGCTCCCAGCGGTAGCGGCGGAGGTCCACCCGCCCGTGGAGGTCGAAGACCACGCCCTCTTCCTCCAGCAGATGGCGCTGGTAGCCCTCCACCCAGCCGGGACCGGAGCGCCGGCTCACCTCGCCGCGCGCGTTGATCACCCGCTGCCAGGGAACTCCGGAGCCGTCGGGCAGGGCGGCCAGGGCGTAGCCGACCTGGCGGGCGTGGCCCGGCAGCCCGGCCACGGCGGCGATCTGGCCGTACGTCGCCACCCGCCCGGGCGGCACCCGGCTCACCGTCGCGTAGATCCGGTGGTACCGCGAGGTGCCGGTCACCTCAGGGAGTCAGCGGCCAGACGAGGGGCAGCACCAGGAGCACCACGATCAGGCAGAAGAGGGTCAGCGGCGCGCCCACCTTGATGTAGTCGGTGAACCGGTAGCCGCCGGGTCCCATGATCAGGGTGTTGGCGGGGTGGGCCACGGGCGACAGGAAGCTGGCCGAGGCGGAGAGCGAGATCGTCATCAGCAGGGCGGAGGGCGACAGGCCCAGGCTGAGGGCGGTGTTGAGGGCGATGGGCGCCATCAGGATGGCCACCGCCGCCGTCGGCATCATCTGGGCCGCCAGGGCTGCGAGGACGTAGAGCCCCGCCACCAGGGCGAGGGGCCCGAAGCCGCCGACCGCGTCGACCACCTTCCCGGTGACCAGGTCGGCCGCCCCCGTCTGCTCGAGCGCCATCCCGAGGGGCAACATGCCGGCGATCAGGAAGACCGCCCGCCACTCGATGAAGCGGTAGGCCTCGTCCATCGAGAGACAGCGCGACAGCACCATCAGGGTGGCGCCGGCCACCGCCGAGATGTAGATCGGCAGCCACCCCAGCATCACGGGCAGCAGCACGGCGGCCATGATGAGGGCGGCGAGGGGCGCCTTCTCCTTGCGCACCGGCTGCTGCGCCTCTTCGGTGAGCACCAGGAAGTCGGGCTCGGTGCCGAGGACCTTGAGCCGCCGGCGCGGGCCGTACAGCAGCAGGGCGTCGCCGAAGCGCAGGGGGCGGCGGCGCAGCCGGGTGCGGTGGACCCTCCCCTGGCTGGAGATCGCCACCACGGTGAGTCCGAACTTGTCGCGGAAATGGAGCTCGCGCAGAGTCTTCCCGGCCAGGCTGGTGCGCGGCGAGAGCACCACCTCGGCGAGGCCCACCTCCTCCGATTCGAGCTCCTCGATGCGGACGGTGTCGTCGCTGGCGATCTCGAGCGAGCGCAGGCCCTCCACCGCCTGGAGGTCCTCCGGCCGCCCCTTGACGTAGAGCGTGTCGCCGGCCTTCAGGACCTCTTCGGGGCTGGGCATGAGGTGGTGCTCGCCGCCCCGGCCGATGCCCAGGACCCCCAGGCCGAAGGCGCTGCCGATGCGGCTCTCGACGAGGGTCTTGCCATCCAGGGGCGAGTCCTCGGGCACGACCACCACCAGCAGCCGTCCCTCGAGCCCGTAGGTGGCCGCCGGGTCGGCCGCCTCGACCCTGAAGTCGGGGTCGCGGCGGAGCTCGTCGAGTCGAGAGCGCAGGCCCTGGACCAGCAGCCGGTCGCCGCGCGCCAGCTCGATCGCCTCGAGCCCGGTGGTGCTGCGCGGCGAGCACGATGAAGTCGAACCGCTTGCGGACGTCGATCTGACGCAGGGTCTTGCCGAGGAAGGTGGGCGGCAGGACGATCTCGGCCAGCTCGACCTGCTCCGAGGCCAGCTTCTCGATGGCCAGGTGCTCGTCCTCGAGCTCCAGGTAGCCGCGGCCGCGCAGCTCCGCCAGCCGCTCGGCCTCGCCCTCGACGAGCAGCCGGTCGCCCTCGCGGATCACCGTCTCGGAGTCGGGCGCCGCGCGGGTCCTGCCCTCGCGCTCGATCCCCACCACCGACAGGCCGAGGGCCGAGCCCAGGCGGCTCTCGCGCAGGGTCTTGCCGGCCAGCCGCGAGCCCTCCGGCACCGCCAGGCAGAGAAGCTTGCGGTCGAGGCCGTAGAGCTTGCGGAGGTCGCGCTCCCCCGCCGCACCGGCGCCGCCGGGGGCGAGGTCGCCGCCGCGGTTGGGCAGCAGCTTCCGCCCCACGAAGGCCATGAAGAAGATCCCCGCCAGCATCACCGTGAGACCGACGGGGGTGAAGTCGAAGAGCTTGAAGGGGGGCTGGCCGTGCGCGCGCTGGGTCTCGGCGATCAGCAGGTTGGGCGGCGTGCCGATGAGGGTGGTCAGGCCGCCCAGGAGGGAGCTGTAGGCCAGGGGGATCAGCAGCTTGGAGGGCGCGTGCCCGGTCCGGCGGGCGATGTCCATCACCACGGGCAGCAGCAGCGCCGCCACCCCGACGTTGTTCATGAAGGCCGACATCGAGCCTGCGGTGATCATCACGGCGAGCAGCAGCGGCACCTCGCGGGTGCCGGCCAGACGCATGACGTAGCGCCCCAGGAGGCTCGCCACCCCGGTCCGCTGCAGCCCCCCGCTGAGGATGAAGACCGCCCACACCGTGATGACGGCGGGGTTGCTGAAGCCGGAAAGGGCCTGCTTGGGCTCCAGCAGCCCGGTGAGCGCCAGGGCCAGCAGCACCATCAGCGCCACGATGTCCACTCGCACCCACTCGCTCACGAAGAGGACGACGGCGCCCACTACGATGGCGAAAACGAGGCCGATCTCGAAGGTCAAGACGAGGTACCCGCGGCGATCGTCGGCATTGTAGCGAAGGCTCCGGAGGCCGCCGAGGCCGTATGATGCCGGCATGAGCGGCACCGTGGAGCGCCCTCCTACCCTCGACGAGATCCGCGCCGCGCGGGAGATGCTGGGTCCGAAGGTGCGCCAGACCCCGGTCTGGCGCTGGCGGGGCCGGGAGATCGACGAGGCGGCCGGAGCCGGCACCGAGGTGTGGCTCAAGCTCGAGCTCTTCCAGTACACGGGCACCTTCAAGGCGCGGGGAGCTCTGGTCAACATGCTGGCGCTGGACCAGGCGACGCTGGCCCGCGGCGTCACCGCGGTGTCGGCGGGCAACCACGCGATGGCGGTGGCCTACGCGGCGCGGGTGCTGGGCACCCGGGCCAAGGTGGTGATGTTCCGCGGCGCCGACCCGGCCCGGGTCGCCGGCTGCGAGGCCTATGGCGCCGAGGTGATCCTGGCCGACGACGTGCACAAGGCCTTCGACGAGGTGCGGAGGATCGAGCGCGAGGAGGGGATGACCTTCGTCCACCCCTTCGAGGGCTTTCGCACCGCCCTGGGCACGGCGACGGTGGGGCTGGAGCTGGCGGCCCAGGTGCCGGACCTGGACGCGGTGGTGGTGCCCATCGGCGGCGGCGGTCTCTGCGGCGGCATCTCCGCCGCCGTCAAGCTGGCCCAGCCGGAGTGCCGGGTCTACGGGGTCGAGCCGGAGGGCGCCGACACCATGCACCGGAGCTTCGCCAGCGGCGAGCCCGAGGCCATCGACCGGGTGGACACCATCGCCGACAGCCTGGGCGCGCCTCACACCGCGCCGTACACCCTCTCGCTTTGCCGCCGCTACGTGGACCGGCTGGTGAAGGTGGACGACGACGGCCTGCGCCGGGCGATGCTCCTCACCTTCCAGGGCGCCAAGCTGGCGGTGGAGCCGGCGGGGGCCGCGGCCCTGGCGGCGCTCTGCGGTCCGCTGCGGGAGGAGCTCGCCGGCCGCCGGGTGGCGCTCGTGGTCTGCGGGTCGAACATCGACCCGGCGGCGTTCGCCCGGCACCTCGCCGCTGCCGCCGGCTGAGTCCGCGGCGGCGGCCCCTCGGCCGCGCCGAGAGACGCCGCGGGCGGGGCGCGACGGGTTACGTGGCGTAGTGGTCCGCTCCCAAGAAGTGGAGCGAGACGTACGGCTCGTCGCCCACCACCGGACCCATGTCGATGCTTCCCTTCTGAGCTCTTCCCGGCTCTCCCGCCGGGGGAAGAGGCCCTATCTTCCCAGGGGCGTCGTGAGCCGGACCAGGTAGATCTCGGCCTGGTGGGGAGCGTCCTGCGGCGCCACCGGGACCAGGAGACGGTCCCCTTCGGGGCTCCAGGCGGGCGGACCGACCATCATCCGCCCCGCGTAGTCGGGCGAGAAGACGTCGCTGAAGTGGGTGAGCCGGGCCACGCCCGAGCCGTCGGCGGCCATCAGCCAGAGGTCGGTGGCCAGCAGGGCCGGCATTCCGCGGCGGAGCCACCGTTCCTCGTCGCGGGCCGGCGGCACGCCGCGGTTCGACACCCAGGCGATCCAGCGGCCGTTGGGGGAGAACCGCGGATGCCGGTCGAGCTCGTCCAGCGTGTGGGTCAGGCGCCGCACGGTGCCGTCCTCCATCCGCATCTCGTAGACGTCGAGCCCCGTCTCGGGCTGCCCCACCTCCAGGTTGGCGGCGAAGAGCAGGCCGCGGTCGTCGGCGGTGAAACCGCCGGGCTCCTTGTAGAGCCGCTGCGGCCCGGGCTCGTGCTCCTGCGCCTTGCGCAGCCGGGGCACCCCCCGGGTGAGGGCGAACTCGGCCACGCGCAGGGTCCAGCGGCCCCACGCCCCGCCCCCCGACGCCACCCGCTCGCCCCAGAGGAGACGGTCGCCCTCGCGCGAGAAGTGGGGCACGGCGAAGCGGTAGCCCTCGTCCCCGCGGTGGGTGATGTTCCAATAGGTGCGGCCGTCGGTGGTGATCGCCCAGAGGTCCTCCTGGCCGCGGTTGCCGCCCGGCACGGCGCGGAAGGGCAGCGGACGGTCGTCGCGCCGGGCGGGGCGCTCGACCTGGAAGACCAGGTACTCGCCCGACGGGTGCCAGGTGGCGTTGCCGGCGTGGAGCTTTTCGAAGTCGAGGGGCCGGCAGGTGAGACAGCGGGCGGCGGAGCCGTCCGGCTCGGCGATCCAGAGACGCGAGATGCCGAGCTCGTCGGGCCGGTCGAAGGCGATCCGGTCGCCCTTGGGCGCCCAGGCGGGCCGGTCGCCGCGCTCGATCCACGGCCTCACCTCCTCCACCGGAGCCGGCTCCGGGGCGGCCCCGGACGGCGCCGGAAACTGCGGCGCCGCCGCGGCCGCGGCGGCCAGGAGGAGCAGTAGGGTGGAGGGGAGCCGCGGCATCCGTCCCGCGTCGATGCAAGCGCCGTACCCTTGACCCCCTCGACGCCCTGGGCTACCTTCGGCGGGCACCAAGACCCGAGGAGACCGACGATGACGAAAAGAGTCCCGCTGCTGCTCACCCTCGCCGCCCTCTGCCTCGCCACCGCGCTGGCCGTGGCGCAGGACGATCTCAAGGCGGAGATCGAGGCCCTGAAGAAGGGGCAGGAGCAGATCCGCTCCGAGCTCCAGGAGATCAAGCGACTGCTGGCCGCGCGGCCGGCCGCCCCCGCCGCCCCGGCCGGTCCCAACGTGGCCGGCAAGGTCTTCGACCTGGGCGCCAACCCGGTCAAGGGCAGCGACCAGGCGGCCCTGACCCTGGTCGAGTTCACCGACTTCCAGTGCGGATTCTGCGCCCGGCACCATCGCGACACCTATCCCCGGCTGGTGGAGAACTACGTGGACAGCGGCAAGCTGCGCTACGTGACCCTCGACCTGCAGCTCGAGCAGATCCACTAGCAGGCGTTCAAGGCCGCCGAGGCGGCACACTGCGCCGGCGACCAGAACATGTACTGGGAGATGCACGACCGGCTGTTCGCCAACCAGCGGGCGCTCGAGCCGTGGAACGCCCACGCCGAGGCCCTGGGCCTGGACGTCGCCGCGTTCGAGAGCTGCCTGTCGAGCGGCAAGTACGCCGACGGAGTGCGCCGGGACATGGCCGAGGCGCGCAAGGCCGGGGCCACGGGAACCCCGAGCTTCGTCCTGGCCAGGACCGACGCCGGCGACCCGGGCAAGGTGGTCGGCATCGACTTCATCCGCGGCGCCCAGCCGTACGAGGCCTTCGCCGCCGCGATCGACAGCGCCCTCGAGGGCGGCGACTAGAGGCGTCGGCGCCTCCCGCGGCCGGCGGCGGCGGTGGAGGCGCGGTCCTCGCCCGACGGGGCGGGGCGTCCCCACCGGCGGGGTGTTGCCGGACCTCCCGCCCGCGGCTACGCTGGAAGGGCTCCGACGCTCCGGAGCCCGCTTCTGGAGAGGCCTGCCATGCGACGACTCTGCGCCAGCGACGTGATGAACCCCGAGGTCCTGACCGTACGGGAGCGGATGGCCGTCCAGGACCTGGCGGAGTTCCTGATCGACAACGAGATCAGCGGCGCACCCGTGGTGGACGACGAGGGCAGGCTGGTCGGCGTCGTCTCGATGGTCGACATCGTCGCCGCGGCCTCGGAGGCGGTCGGCTTCGCGACCGACGACCGGCGCCCCGACTTCTACCTGCGCGACCTGGCCGACAGCTTCAGCGAGGAGGAGATCAAGGACCTGCAGATCGAGCAGGAGACGAGCCGGGTGGGCGACATCATGACGCCCTCGATCTACTCCGTGTCCGAGGACACCTCGGTCTCCGAGGTCGCCTCCATGATGCTGCGCGCCCATCTCCACCGCGTCCTGGTGACCCGGGAGGAGGCGCTGGTGGGAATCATCTCGACCAGCGATCTCCTCGGGCTGCTCGTCGACGAGACGCCGTAGCGACCCGCGCCGCGGCTCGCGCCGCCGGGAGGGGGCGACCCGGGCATTTCCCGGACGGGCCCCGGCACCGCCCGCGTCCGACGCGGGGCCGGGTAGGATCCCGCGTCATGCGGAGCGCCCCGGTGGTGATCGTCGGAGCCGGTCTGGCGGGGCTCTGCTGCGCGCTACGGCTGGCCGAGGCCGGCCGCGAGCTGCTGCTGATCGAGGCCGGAGACGGGGTCGGCGGGCGGGTCCGAACCGACGAGGTCGATGGCTTCCTCCTCGACCGGGGCTTCCAGGTCCTGTTGACGGCCTACCCCGAGTGCCGCCGCGCGCTCGACTACGAAGCCCTCGAGCTGCGCTCCTTCCTTCCCGGCGCGCTGGTGCGCGCGGACGGTCGCTTTCACGAGCTCGCCGACCCCTTCCGCCGGCCGGCGGCCGGTTTGCGGAGCGCCTTTGCGCCCGTGGGCACCCTGGGCGACAAGCTGCGGGTCGCCCGGCTTCGGCTGCGACTGGCCGGCCGGCCGGTGGCCGGTCTCCTGGCCGAGCCCGAGACCACCACCCTGGAGCGCCTCCGCTCGGAGGGCTTTTCGGCGGGGATGATCGACCGCTTCTTCCGTCCCTTCTACGGCGGCGTCTTCCTGGAGCGGGAGCTCGCCACCTCGAGCCGCATGTTCGCCTTCCTCTTCCGCATGTTCGCCACCGGCGACACCGCGGTGCCGGCCGACGGGATGGCCGAGATCCCGCGTCAGCTCGCCGCCGGGCTGCCGCCCCGGTCGATCCGGCGCGGGACCCGGGTCGGCGAGGTGGCGCCCGGCCGGGGGACCGGGGAGGGGGGCGAGACGATCGCGGCCGAGGAGGTCGTCGTGGCCACCTCGGGCGCGGCGGCCCGGGGGCTCCTGGGAGCCGCCGCCGGGACCGAGCGCTTCCACGGCGTCACCTGCTTCTACTTCGCGGCCTCGGAGCCGCCCGTCGAGGGGCCCCACCTGGTGCTCGACGGAGAGGGCACCGGACCGGTCAACAATCTGCACGTGGTCAGCGAGGTGTCGGAGAAGGCGGCTCCCCCCGGGGCGGCCCTGATCTCCGCCACGGTG
Source organism: Thermoanaerobaculia bacterium (assembly GCA_033720955.1). Classification (GTDB taxonomy): domain Bacteria; phylum Acidobacteriota; class Thermoanaerobaculia; order Multivoradales; family JAHEKO01; genus JAWWBN01. The sequence goes on from JAWWBN010000025.1 coordinate 18,029, forward strand.
GTCGGTGGGGCGGCCGGGCAGGAGGCGGAGACGGCGGTCCGGCGGCAGCTCTCCGGCTGGTTCGGCGCTCAGGTGGACAGGTGGCGGCGCCTCGCCGTCTACCGGATCCCGGAGGCGCTGCCGGCGCAGCCGCCCGGGGTGCTCGAGCCGGCAGAGCGCCCGGTGCGGTTGCCCAACGGACTCTTCGTCTGCGGCGACCACCGGGAGAACGGCTCGATCCACGGCGCCATGCGCTCCGGGCGTCGCGCCGCCGAGGCGCTGCTGGAGGAGCCCGGCGCCCTGCCCTAGGCGGGCGGCTCCAGCCGGGAAACCCGCGGCGCCCCGCGTTCGTACCAGGGCGGCTGGTGCCGGGTTTGCATACGCCAGCCGGCCCGCGCGACCCCCGACGAGCTTCAGAGAGGACGTACATGACGAGAGAGAGAATCCGCACCCGCCTGCCCGCCGTGGCCCTGGCCCTGCTCGTTGCCGTTCCGGCCGCGGGCCAGGATCTGGCGGCCTTCGAGCAGCGCCTCACCGAGCACCGCCTGGACAACGGGCTCACCTTCCTGATCTACGAGCGGCCGGGCGCGCCGGTGGCCTCCTTCTTCACCTACGTGGACGTGGGATCGGCGCAGGAGGTGCCGGGGATCACCGGCCTGGCGCACATGTTCGAGCACATGGCCTTCAAGGGCACCACCCGGATCGGCACCAAGGACTACGCCGCCGAGGCCGAGGCGATCTCGCGGGTGGACGAGGCCTGGGCCGCCTACGACGCCGAGCGGCGCCGCAAGAACGCCGACCCCGAGAGGGTGGCCGAGCTGGAGGCGGCGTGGAAGGAGGCGCGGGAGAAGGCCAAGGAGCTGGTGGCCAAGGACGAGTTCTCGGAGATCATCGACCGGGCCGGCGGAGTGGGCCTGAACGCCACCACCAGCGCCGATCGCACCGCCTACTTCTACTCGCTGCCCGCCAACAAGGTCGAGCTCTGGGCCCACCTCGAGTCGGAGCGTTTTCTCGACCCCGTGCTGCGGGAGTTCTACACCGAGAGGGACGTGGTGATGGAGGAGCGCCGGATGCGCACCGACAGCCAGCCGGTCGGCCGGATGGTCGAGCAGCTCCTGGCGGCGGCCTTCACCGCCCACCCCTACGGCCAGCCCACCATCGGGTACATGAGCGATCTCCAGTCGTTCTCGCGCGAGGACGCCGAGGCGTTCTACGAGAAGTACTACGTGCCCTCCAACATGATCATCGCGATCGTGGGCGCGGTGGACGCCGAGGAGCTGATCCCGCTGCTCACCCGCTACTTCGGGCGGCTGCCGGCGGGCCCGCCGCCGCCGCCGCTGCGCACCGTGGAGCCCGAGCAGATCGCCGAGCGCATCGTGCGCATCCCCGACCCCTCGCAGCCGGTCTACGCCGAGGGCTACCTGCGGCCCGACGTCACCCACCCCGACGACGCGGTCTACGACGCCATCGCCGACGTGCTCTCGACGGGCCGCACCTCGCGGCTCTACCGCAGCCTGGTGCGGGACCGGAAGATCGCCGCCAGCACCGGCGCCTTCTCGGGCTTCCCCGGCAACAAGTACGCCAACCTGATGCTGGCCTTCGCCTTCCCCGCGCCGGGGCATTCCAACGAGGAGGTGCAGGCGGCCATCCAGGAGGAGATCGATCGGCTGCGCGACGAGCCCATCAGCGCCGAGGAGCTGGAGATGGTCAAGACGCGGGCACGCGCCGGGCTGGTGCGGTCGCTGGCCAGCAACACCGGCATCGCCGGCCAGCTCGCCGGCTTCCAGGCCCTGTACGGCGACTGGCGGGAGCTCTTCCGCAGCGTCGACCGCATCCAGCGGGTCACCGCCGAGGACATTCAACGGGTGGCGCGCGAGACCTTCGTGCCCACCAACCGGACGGTCGCGATGATCGTCAACGAGCCGGGAGAGGGATCATGAGGACGACGACGAGCCGAGCCGCCGGGCTGGCGCTGGCGCTGGCGCTGGCCGGACTGGCGACCCTGACCGCCCAGGTCGAGGACCACACCCAGATCGAGTATCCGCCGCTGGCCGAGTTCGAGATTCCGCGGCCCGAGATCTTCGAGCTGGACAACGGCATGCGGATCTTCCTGATGGAGGACCACGAGCTGCCGCTGGTCAGGATCCTCGCCCGGGTGCGGACCGGCTCCGTCTGGGAGCCGGCCGGGAAGACCGGGCTGGCCGGTCTCGCCGGCACGGTGCAGCGCACCGGCGGCACCCGCTCGATGACCGGCGACGAGATCGACGACTTTCTCGAGGCGCGGGCCGCGTCGGTGGAGACCTCCATCGGCGGCACCGTCGGCTTCGCGTCGATGGACTGCCTGAAAGAGGACGTGGACGAGGTCCTCCCGGTCTTCGTGGAGGTGCTGCGCTACCCGCGCTTCGCCGAGGACAAGCTGGAGATCGCCAGGGTGCAGGCGAACGCCGGGATCGCGCGGCGCAACGACAACGTCAACTCGATCACCGCCCGCGAGTTCTCGCGTCTGATCTACGGCGGCGACTCGCCGCTGTCACGGCTCGAGGAGTACGACACCATCGCCTCGATCACCACCGACGACCTCGCCGCCTGGCACGCCCGGTACTACCACCCCAACAACATCCTGCTCGGGGTGGTGGGCGACTTCGAGCCGGAAGAGATGAAGCGACGGCTGCGCGACGCCTTCGGTGGCTGGGAGCCGGGGCCGGAGACCGAGCTCGCCCCGGTGGCCTACGACCGGGAGCGCGAGAGCGGCGTCTACTACATCCGCAAGGACGACGTCACCCAGGCCGACATCCGCATCGGCCACCTGGGGATCACCATCGACCACCCCGACTACTTCGCCACCCGGGTGATGAACGAGGTGCTCTCCGGCGGCTTCTCCGGCCGGCTCATGCGCAGCATCCGCTCCACAAAGGGGCTCTCCTACGGCGTCGGCGGCGGCGTCGGCGCCGCCTTCCTGCACGACGGGGTGACCTCCTTCCGCATGCAGACCAAGTCGAGCACCATGGCCGAGTCGGTGGACGCCCTCTACGAGGAGATCCGGAGGATGATCTCCGAGCCGGCCACAGAGGAGGAGCTCCAGCGCGCCAAGGAGACGCTGCTCAACAGCTTCATCTTCAACTACGCCTCCAAGGACCAGGTGCTCGGGCAGCAGATGCTCTACGCCTACTACGGCCTCCCCGCGGACTTTCTGGAGCGCTACCGCGAGAACATCGAGAAGGTCACCGCCGAGGACGTGGCCCGGGTGGCCGAAGCCCACCTGCATCCCGACGAGGCGACCCTGCTGGTGGTGGGTCGGGCCGAGGACTTCGACCGGCCCGTGAGCAGCTTCGGAGAGGTGGTGGAGCTGGACATCAGCATCCCTCCCCCGACCGTGGCCGAGGAGCAGGTGGAGATGACCGCGGCGGCGGTGGAGCTCGGGCGCTCGGTCCTGAACCGCATGGCGCGCGCCATCGGCGGCGAGAGCCCCGGGGACGACGTGGCGATCCAGCGCACCAGCAAGGTCGTTCTGAGCATGCAGGGCCAGTCCATGGCGCTGACCCAGACGACCATCGTCGTGTTCCCGGACCGCCTCTACAGCGTCACCGCGACGCCGATGGGCGAGCGGATCGCCGTCATCGCCGACGGCGAGGGCTACGTCAGCATGGGCGGGCAGAGCCAGCCGCTGCCGGCCGAGCGGGTCGAGGAGCAGCTCTCGGACCTCGGACGCGACCTCGCCTACCTGGCGCGCTACCACGCCGATCCCGCGCTCGAGGTGGCGGCGGCGGGCGACGCCGAGGTGGACGGCACGCCGTGCACCGAGATCGTGGTGAGGCTGCGCGGCGCCGAGTCGCGGATCTGCGTGAGCGGCGAGGGGCTCCCCCTGCGGCAGACCTATCGCAGCACCCATCCGTTCACCGGAGTCCCCGGGAGCTTCGAGGTGACGCTCTCCGACTACCGGGAGGTGGAGGGCCGCCTGGTGCCCCATCGGAGGGTCACCCTGGTGGACGGCGACGAGCTCGCCACGAGCACTCTCGAGGCCTTCGAAGTGGACCCGGTCCTCGCGCCGGAGCTGTTCGAGAAGCCGGCCGCCTGAGCCCCCGGCGGGGGTCGCGCGGCGATTCTCCAATCGTCAAGATAGGTTAGCCGGCGCCCTCCCCCGGCGCCGGCTGCGGGGCTCGCCGCGCAGCTTGCGCGAAGCCTTCTTGTGGGCTACGGTTTGCTCCAACAGGGGTAGCATTCTTGGCTCGTGCACAGCTCGAGGCGGTTTCTACCGCGCGCTCCCTCCGGCGACCGGTCGGCAGCCCGGATCGGGCTCCCGCAGGCCCGTGCCCGCAGCGCGACACGTAACTTTCCGCGTCACCCCGGCGTACAGCAAGTGATCTACAATCCACCCACGGAGGCGCACTTCGCGGCCTCCGTCTCTACGTCCGCCGAACAACACTCCCAGTCGCAAGGAGGAACTCGATGAAGTCCCACGTTAGAGCGTCGGTCTGCGCACTGCTGTGCCTGGGCCTCGCGCTGTCGCTCACGCTGCCGGCCTCGGCGCAGGTCACCCGCGGCTCGCTCGCGGGCCGGGTCACCGACGAGGACGGAGGCACCGCCCTGCCCGGTGCGCAGGTCACAGCGGTCCACACGCCCACCGGCACCCGCTACAGCACAGTCACCGACGCGGGCGGGCGCTACCGCATCATCAACGTCCGCGTGGGCGGGCCCTACCGGGTGACCGTCACCATGGACGGCTTCGAGCCGGCCGAGCTCGAGAACGCCTTCGTCCTCCTGGGCGAGGAGCTCAACCTGGACTTCCGGCTGCAGCTCGCCGGCGTCACCGAGGTGATCACGGTGGTCTCCGAGTCGAGTCCCCTGATCAACCCCGGCAAGACCGGCGCCGCCTCCAACGTGGGCGTCGAGGCCATCGAGACCCTGCCGTCGATCAGCCGCGGCCTCGAGGACTTCGCCCGCACCAACCCGTTCTTCGTCGTGCAGTCGGACGGCGAGGATCCGGACAACATCTCCATCGCCGGCCGCAGCGCCCGCTACAACAACATTCAGATCGACGGCGCGGTGAACAACGACCTCTTCGGCCTGGCCGACCAGGGCACGCCGGGCGGCCAGACCAACACCACCCCGATCAGCCTCGACGCCATCCAGGAGGTCGAGCTGGTGCTGGCCGACTACGACGTGCGCCAGGGCGGCTTCTCCAGCGGCTCGGTGAACGCGATCACCCGCAGCGGCACCAACAGCTTCAAGGGGTCGGCCTACTACTTCACCCGTGACGACGGCTTCGTGGGCGACGGCCCCAGGGAGCTGGGCGACTTCGGCACCTTCGAGGAGGACAACTACGGCTTCCGGGTCGGCGGACCGATCCAGAGGGACAAGGCGTTCTTCTTCTTCAACTTCGACGTCACCGACACCACCCAGCCCACCGGCCGGTCGATCGACGGCTCGGGCGGCCAGGCGTGGGCCAACGGCGACGGCGCCGACGAGGCCGCCACGGTCCGCCAGTTCCTGATCGACAACTACGGCTTCGATCCGGGCGGTCTGGGCCAGAACTCGCGCGAGACCCCCTCGGACAAGGTCTTCGGCCGGGTGGACGTCAACCTCAACGACTCACACCAGCTCACGCTGCGGCACAACTACGTGGACGCGGCGAACGACATCAACCGGCCGAACTCCTTCACCCACGAGTGGCCCAGCGAGACCTACCAGATCACGAACGAGACCAACTCGACCGTGGTCCAGCTCAACAGCGTGTTCGGCTCCAACCAGTTCAACGAGTTCCGCCTGACCTACCAGACGATCTCCGACCGCCGCGGTGGCCGCGGCGGCCTGCAGTTCCCCTGGATCGAGATCGAGAACGTGATCGACACCCAGACCGGGGACGACCTGGGCGAGTGGGAGATGGGCACCGAGCCGTTCTCCACCCGCAACGCCCTGGACCAGGACATCCTGGAGATCACCAACGACTTCACCTGGCTGAAGGGCGACCACACCTTCACCATCGGCACCCACAACGAGCTCTTCACCTTCGACAACCTGTTCATCCAGAACGCCTTCGGCTCGTACGAGTTCTCCACCCAGCAGGACCTCTTCGACGGCATCGCGCGGCGCTTCAACTTCACCCAGGTGGTGCCGGGCCAGCCCGAGCGGCAGATGTTCGACGTGAACCAGCTCGGCTTCTACGTGGGCGACCAGTGGGCCTTTCGGCCGGACGTGACCTTCACCTACGGCCTGCGCGTGGACGTGCCGTTCTTCCCGGACACGCCGGCGGACAATCCGTTCACCCGCCAGACCTACGGCTTCGCCACCAGCGAGATCCCCGACGGCAACTACCTCTGGCAGCCGCGCTTCGGCTTCAACTGGGACATCTCCGGCGACGGGAGCCAGCAGCTCCGCGGCGGCACCGGCATCTTCGCCGGCCGCGCGCCCTACGTCTGGATCTCCAACAACTACGCCCGCACGGGTCTGGAGCAGATCTTCATCACCCAGTTCGGCGTTCCCTTCAACCCCGATCCGTTCGGTCAGACGATCGACCCGGACGCCCCCACGGCGATCGGCGAGTTCAACCTGATCGACCCCGACTTCGAGTTCCCGCAGGTCTGGCGCACCAACATCGCCTACGACCGCGAGCTCCCCTGGTGGGGGCTGATCGGCTCGGTGGAGCTGGTCTACAGCGACTCGATCGAGGAGATCGACTACAAGAACCTGAACATCGTCCAGAACGGGACCCTGCCCTTCGACGGACGGCCCACCTTCACCCAGGTGGATCCCGGCGTGGACGGCGCCTACCTGATCACCAACAGCGGGATCGGTGACGCCACGAACCTGGCCATCAAGCTGGAGCGGCCCTACCGCGACGGCATCTCGGGCTTCGTCTCCTACGCCTACGGTGAGGCCAACGTGGTCAACGACGGCTCGTCGAGCCGCGCGGTCTCCAACTGGCAGTTCACCGAGGCGGTGGACCCGAACAACGTCGGCGAGTCGCCGTCGGACTTCGAGGTCGAGCACCGCTTCAACGCCTCGTTCTCCTACACCGAGGACTGGGGCGGCAACGGCTGGGACACCACCTTCTCGGCCTTCTACAACCTGCAGTCGGGCCGGCCGTTCAGCTACCTGGTGGGCGACGCCGCCTTCCCGTTCGACTCGATCAACGAGGACGGCTTCGGCTTCAACGACCTGATGTACGTGCCCACCGGGCCCGACGACGTGGTGACGACCCGCGGCTCCTACGAGCAGCTCGACGCCTACATCCAGTCGCAGGAGTGCCTGCGCAGCCGCCGCGGCCAGATCGCGCCGCGCAACTGCGCCAACGCGCCCTGGATCCACCAGTTCGACATCCGCATCGCGCAGGACATCCCCATCGGCAAGAGCGGTCGCCACTTCCAGCTCACCTTCGATCTGCTGAACGCGACCAACCTGCTCGACGAGGACTCCGGCGTGTTGCGGTACGTCCAGTTCGGCACGGTCACTCCGGTCGAGTACGTCGGCCTCACCGACGACGGCAAGCCGATCTACGAGCTGCAGCGGATCGTCACGGACCCGGACAACAACTCCCAGTTCGAGACGCATAACATCCGCTCGCGCTGGCGCGCGAAGCTGGGCGTGCGGTTCACCTTCTAGGTCAGCCTCACGGTTGCGAGATGGCCGGGGGTCGCGAGAGCGGCCCCCGGTTTTTTTTCGAGATGGCGGGGGAGCCTCTCGATCAGCCCTGGTGACGCCTTGCGGGACTCTCGCTGGAAGGCCTCCGCGCCCTGAGATACTCGCGGGATGATCGGCGTCTGGCTCGAGCAGCGGCGGCTGTCGTTGCGGGAGGACCTGCCGGAGCCGGCGCCGGGGGAGGACGAGGCCGTGGTGCGGGTCACCCTCGCCGGGATCTGCAACACCGATCTCGAGCTCGTGAGGGGGTACTACCCCTTCACCGGCGTGCCGGGGCACGAGTTCGTCGGGGTGGTGGACGCCGGCCCGCCGGAGCTTCTCGGACGGCGGGTGGTCGGCGAGATCAACGCGAGGCCTCCCGGCTGTGGGTGCGAGGCCTGCCGGGCGGGCCGGACGACCCACTGCGAGAGGCGGACCGTGCTCGGGATCGTAGGGCGGGACGGCGCCTTCGCCCAGCGGCTGGCCCTGCCGGCGGAGAACCTCCACCCCGTGCCCGACGGCGTGCCCGACGAGGCCGCGGTCTTCGTCGAGCCTCTGGCGGCGGCGCTGCGGATCCGCGAGCAGATCGACGTGGAGCCGGACGATCGGGTCCTCGTGGTGGGGGACGGCAAGCTGGGGCAGTTGATCGCCCGCGCCCTCGCCGCCACCGGCTGCCGGCTGACGGTGGCCGGGCGGCACGAGGCCAAGCTCGCGCCGCTACGGCGGCTCGGAATCGCCGCGGTGGCGGCCTCGGAGCTGGACCGCGCGGGCCCCTTCGACGTCGCGGTGGACGCCGCCGGCAACCCGGGCGGCTTCGACCTCGCCCGCCGCGCCCTGCGGCCCGGCGGGACGCTGGTGATGAAGAGCACCTACGCCGGCCGCCTCGAGCTCGACGCCTCCTCCCTGGTGGTGGACGAGATCACCGTGGTCGGCTCCCGGTGCGGCCCCTTCTCCCCGGCGCTCGAGCTCCTGGCGCGCGGCGAGCTCGACCCGCGCCCGCTGATCTCGGCCCGCTATCCCTTGAGCGAGGCCCTCGCCGCCCTGGACCACGCCGCCCAGCGCGGTGCTCTGAAGGTGCTGCTGCGGATGCCCGAGACGACATAGGGCGGCGGCGGGGCGTGTGCTAGGTTGCCGTCAAAACGGACCCCCG